>CAZUIA010000035.1:0-17282 GCA_964620835.1 uncultured Oscillospiraceae bacterium | reverse complement strand
CGTCGCCATCAGTATACCCCATGCAAGAGGAAAAACACGTTGGAATCACAACGCGGGCAGGAAGATTTTAACAGCAACAAAGGAAGTTTGCCATTGCGGTTTTCGTTCGCGGCCTGATCCCCTGCGCAAGCCGCGAAGGTCCTCCATCCTTTTTCATCCTTTCCAAGGCTTCATGGGATATTGCGCCGGCCGGGCAAGCCGCCTGAAAAAACCGTCTCCTCGCTTCTTCATACCGCTTGGCGCAATGGAAGATAATGCCTCCGGGAGACGTCTAGTTATTACACCACAAAGAGCAAGCCTGCGCCTCGCTTTGCCGGCCGCGCGGATCTCGCGCGCTGTCCCGTATCCAAAGGATTGAAAAGACCCGTTTACCACATCCGACTTAGGAGGGCAAGCAAATGAAAAAGACGCTTCTTTTCCTTGCGATGCTGGCTTCCGTACTGCTCGCGTGCGGCGGCGCGCCGGCCTACGCGGAGCAGGCCGCCCCGGCGCAGGCATACCCCGCGTTAACCGACGCACAGCGCGCGGCGTTTTCCGGCGCACAGTGGGAAGGATACACGCTTATGCTCTGGCGGGACGCGCAGGCGACGGAAACCTCGGAAGCGTATGCGCAAGCAGAGCTTGGCGCGTGCGCGGTGCTGCAAAAAAACGGCCGAAATATGCTGTGCCTGCTTGGCCAGGACGAATCAAAGTCCTGGCGCGTCCTGGCCCAAAGCGCCTCATTGCTGCGGCCGGACTGGACGTTTGGCGAGAGCGCCTTTTATCTTAGCGTGTCGCGGGACGGCGAACTGACCTTCTCCCACGCCGTGGACGGCGATTGGGATGAGGGCGCGACGGTGTCCGTCGCCGGCGGCGTGGCGCAGGTCACGGCATTCCATTGCGTGGTCTACGACGGTGTTCGGGGCCGTCTGTCCGTACAAGACAGCGCGGTCCGCCTGTTCTACGATGGAAAAACCGCCTCCCACCTGGAAATGCTCCTCCCGGCACCGGACCTTGCCTGGTCGTTTGAAGGATTTGACCGCGTGGCGGCAGCCGACTACCTGCGCCAGATGTACGACAGGCGCAACGATCCGCTGCCCCTTCCGCCAAACGATGAGCCCGACGCGCTGCCCGAACCACAAACGATTCGCTTTGCCAAGGGCAAAACCTACGACGTGTATACGGGGCCCGGCACCCGCTACCCGCGCGCCGGCTATGATGAAAAAGGGAACGCCGTCGTCTCAACGAACGGGTGGATTCAGGTGTTCGGCCGGGAGGGCGATTGGCTGTTCATCCAGTACAACATCGGCGATCAGCGCAACCGGTTTGGATACATCACGGCAAAGGCCCTGCCAAAGGGTGCACAGGTGCCGGACCTTGCCTTTGACGCCCGGGCGGCCGTCGCGACGGGGCTTTCGTATCTGACGGACGACCCGTATCGGATCGTGCCCGAAATTCGGATCGTGCCCGACGGAACAGACCTCCTGTGGCTGGCGACCCTGGACGACGAATGGGTGTACGCGGAATACCCCGGCGAAAAGGGCGAAAAGCCCGTGCGTGGGTTCATCCACCGCGAGTGTATTCGGCTCCGCTCGGACTTCAAGGATTCCGCGGTGCTCCGCCAGGCGGGCGGGGAGGGCCGGTCCTCCCTGTATGAACAGCCTTCACAGGGCGCCGAACGGCTGGGCACCTATTATGACGGCGTGCCGGTGCGGGTGCTCGAAAAGGGCGACGACTTTACCAAAGCGCGCATCGGCGGCGACGAGGCATCCATCGAGGGGTATTTTCGTACCGAAAACCTTGTCTTTGGCGCCGCACCGACCGACGTTCCCTCCGCCGTGCAGCGGGCGGAGGCGTTCTCTCAGGACGCCGGGATGCTCACCCTGCGCGCCCTGCCCGACCCGTCCGCCGCGCCTGTCGGCGACCCCATTTTCCACAGCACCCGGCTGGAAATCCTCGGCTACCTGGGCGATTGGGCGCACGTGCGCAGCACTTACCTCGAGGAATCGGGTTTCCTGGCGGCGGATGAGGTGATGCCTCTTCCAAAGGAACTGAACTACGGAGAGGATCATGCCTTTGTCAAAGTGGGCGGCGCGCCGCTGCTGCTTTCCCCCTCGGACGGTGCCCCGGTGCTGCTCACGCTTTATGAAGGCGCGCTCGTCACGCAAATCGGCCACACGGGAGACTATGCGCTCGTAGCCGGCCACGACGCCTATGACGGCAGCCTGAAGGGATACCTAAAGGCTGATCGGCTACTTCCCACGCATCAGGCTCCCGCTTCCCCAAAGACGCTGCCGTGCGCGGTCGTGCGCGTGCAAGCGCCGGCCGCGTTCGGCGACTATGCCTATTTGAAGACAAGCCCGCACGAAAACGGCGGGGACATATTGCCGCTGTCGGACGGGGTCATGGTCACCGTGATGGGTGAAATCGGTCCATGGCGCTATGTGGAGCTTTGGAACGCGAAAGGGTATTTCAAGGCGAACGACCTGGCCTTTACCGGAGCATACGCCTCCTTTGGCCCGCCGACGCCGTATGGGCTGGCTATTGTCTCGCCCGAGGCCGGGCAAAGCGAGGTGCGCCTGTACCAGTTCCCAAGCCGCGACGCGGCCTCCTGGAACGGCGAAAGCGGCGCGGAGCTTACCCTGCTTTCGGACCTGGGCGACTGGTGGCAGGTGATAACCCGGGAGGATGTGACCGCGTTCGTCCCTGCCCAATGCTTGCGCATCACTACCCTGAACTTCAGCCAGCCTGCGCTGGGTTTTGAAAACCATTCTTTCGTGTCCGTCGGCGCCATCGGCGAAACGATCGAGGTGCGCACATTGTCTTGGGGCGACGGAGCCGTCCTGGGGACCATCCGCGGCGGCGCACTGGCTACGTTGCTGCAAAGGAACGACGAATGGTGCGAGATCACCACGGGCGCATTTGAGGGCCGCGTGCCGCCGGACAATATCCAGACCCTGCCGGGCAACCCCTTGGAAATCACCTGGCTGCAGACGTACGGCGAAGGCTATGCCACCGTGGGCAGCGCGGGCGCGCAGCTGTTTGCCTTCTGCGAGGAGGACCTGTCTCCGGGCACGTATTACGACACGCGCGAAGCAAACGCGTCGCTGTACTTGGTGCGCGACCTGGGCGAATGGTCGCAGGTGCGCGGCATGTATCCCCCGTTTTTCTTCGTCCGCTCCGAGCAAATCAAAAAGTATCCCTTTGCCACACTGTATGGCGGCGAAAAAGCCGAAACCTCGTTTTCAGCCGGCGACTACCTGGTCGGCAGGGACTTCCCCGAGGGCGTGTATTCGTTCCAAGCACCGAAAAAAGGCTCGGCCACCATCCGGCTGACCGGCCAGGACGGCGCTTTGCGGCGAACCTACAAGCCCAAGCCCGGCACGTTCTACTCGGCGTTTTTCCCCAAGGGCGCGAAGGTTTCCATCGAGGGCGACGGCGTGCTTGAAAGCATCAACCGCCAATGGATTCGAAATACGACAACCTCCGAGTTCCCCGAGGACAGCACGGGGCGCTATGTCGTCGGGCCGAACATCGAGCCGGGCGGCATCGGCATTCGGGTGATGGACGGCGCGACATCGGGCTATTATGTCGTTTCCTCGCTGGAGGACGAGCAGGGCGCGGAGCCGGAGCGCGTATACCTGAAGCCCGGGGAAACCGCCTATGTCCTGCTGGATCCCGGGGTGTTCCTGGAGGTATACAACTGCACGCTGTGGATGAACGGGTGACGCGCATCCTCTGCGGCGGGAACGGATGGCCTTCTCTCGCGTTTCTCCCTTTTTCGCAGCATACGATCGCCCCAATGCCCTGGGAGGGCATTGGGGCGACGGCGCGGCGCGAAGGCCGCCTGTTTATACCGGCTTTACGTCCGGATCAGTCCATCCGAACGACGCGCCCCTCCTGGGCGGAGGTATACGCCGCGTAGACGGCCCGCATGGTCTCCTTGGCCAGCGCGAAATCCGCTTCCGGGGTCTTGCCGCTTTGCACGCAGGCGATGAAATCCCGAAGCTCGCCCACATAGCCGCGCATGAGGTCCTCCTCCAGGAACACGGGCTGCCAGCCGGCGCTCTGGCCCAGCTTTTCGGTGATATACACCTTGGAAAGGTGCTCGTCCGTCTCGTGGTATGCCAGCATGCCGCTACTCGGCGCGATGTTGCACTGGTAGCAGCCCTCGTTGGTGTACAGCTCCATGGTGTTTCGCACGCCGCCCACCAGCACGTCGCTGGCGAGGATCTGCGCATGGGTGCCGTCGGAGAACGTCATCATCACGCTCGCAAAGTCCTCCACATCAAAGGGCCGCGCGCTGAGGAAGCGGTGCTCCTGCTCGGTAAGCGTCCGGGTCAGCACGGACGCGGTGGCGCTTACCGCGGTGACCGTGATTTCCTCCCCGCGCGCGCGCGCCGCCTGGCGCTTGAGATAAATCGCGGCGGAGAGGGGGTGGCAGCCCTGGCGGATCAGCGCACCGCCGCCGTTGAGCCGCCAATAGGGCGCGTGCTGGGCATGGGAGCCGCTGTGGCTCTCCTCCCCCTTGATCAGCAGCACCTTGCTTTGCTTTGCGCGCAGAAATTCCGCGCACTTTTGCACCGCGGGCGCGTACACGTAGTTTTCCGCATACATCATCAGCCGCCCGGAATCGCGGATCGCGTCCTCCATCTGCGCAAGCTCCGCCTCCACCGCGAAAAGCATGTCCGCGCAGCGCACGGGCTTGCCGCTTTCATCCGCGGCCGGCTTGCAGTAGCCCGTCAGCGGCTTTTCGCAGATCACGTGCTTGCCGTGGGCCAGGGCTTCCAGCAGCATCGGCGTGTGAACGTTGGGCGGCGTGATGATGTCCACCACGTCCACCTTCTCGTCGCGCAACATCTGCGTGTAGTCCGTATAGACCTTTTCAATGCCGTACTCCGCCGCGACCTGCCGCAGGTTATCGCCTGTGGAGCAGATGGCATAGACCTGCGCGTCCCCCCGCAGATGCCGGTACGCGTTCAGGTGGAGCAGCGCGGCAAAGCCGCTGCCCACCATGCCGATTCGAACCGGGGTGTGCATTCCATCACCTGCTTTCAAGCGTTTGCAAAGAAGCGGACCGTTTCCCGGGAAGGCGCTTTGAGGTCAAACGCCCGTTTGCCGTCCGAAAGCGCGAACACGTCGCCGCAGGCATACGCATTGGAAAGCGTGGCGTGCGCGCTTGAAATGTCGCTGGTTTCAAGCGCCAGGTACGCGATGCCAGGATCGCCGGCTTCAAGGCAGAGGGCGTCGCCGCCATGGGTGAAGCGATACCCGGGCGCCTGCGAAAAGCCCATCTCCCCCGTGTAAAACGCCGCGCACGTATCCAGGCCGGCCCGGGTGGCGAGCCTCGTGTGGTCAAAGGCCTTGACCAGGGGCGTTTCAAACGCGGGCATGCGGACGTTTTCCTTGCGCTCGATGATTTCGAAGATCACGCCGCTTTTGTCCTCGAAAAAGGCCAACCGCCCGTCCCCGGACCCGGCTTTCTTCGGCAGGACCGTGAAACGGACCTGATCTTTCAAGCGCTCGTATGCGTCGTCCACCGCGCCGTCAAGCAGGAAGGCCACATGGGCAAAGCCCTCGTCCGCCTCGTTTTTGACGCTGATCAGCTCCAGCACGCCGATGCCGATCTGGATGTAGACGAAGCGCGAGGCGCCGTCCAGGGACTGCGCGTCGCGGATGATCCGCCCGCCCAGCGCCTTTTCGTACAGCGCGATGGACTCCTCCATGTGCGCGCTGCGAATGCCGATATGGTTGAGTTCCTTGATCATGCTCATTCTCCTTCCGTGTAGGGCTTTGCGCACTTGATATTCAGCAGCACGCCCAGGTCCTGGCTGTCCATGATGGTATAGGTGCCCCAGGCGGCGCCGCCGAACTGGCGCTTTTCAATGCCCATCTCCGCGAGCGTGCCGTACGCCCCCTCAAGGTCCTCGACCATCAGCCCGACGTGGTGCACGCCCTCGCCGTGAGATTCCAGGAATTCACGCCAGGAGGAGGGACCCTCGTCCGGCTCGATCAGCTCCAGCGACACCGGCCCCATCGGGAAGGAGCACAGGCGGGAATGGGTCGTGACGGCCTTCCCGCGGTAGGTGATCGTGGGAAACGCGCCGCGGATTTTGGGCATGTCCATGCCGAAAAGCCGGGCGTACGCCGCCGCCGCCTTTTCGATGTCGCCAACGACGATGCCGATCTGCATGATGTTTCGGTTTTCCAGTGGTTTCATAGGTTGTATACCCCTTTCTTTATCCCTTTACGGCGCCCGCGCTCAGGCCCTTGACCAGCATGTTCTGCGAGAGCGAGAACACGATGACCGCCGGCACGGACATCAGCGCGGAGGCGGCCATCAGCTCGCCCCAATGCACGCCCGTTTCGTCGATGTAAAAGGCCAGGCCAACGGAAATCGGGCGCGTCGCCTTGTCGCCGGTCATGATCAGCGCAAAGAGGAATTCGTTCCAAGAGAGGATGAAGGCGTACATGCCGACCGCCGCCAGCGCGGGCAGGCAGATGGGCAGCACGACGCGAAACAGCATCCGAAGCGGCGAGCAGCCGTCGATCGCGGCCGCCTCCTCGATCTCGTGGGGGATGCCGTCGAAGAACCCCTTGAGCATCCAGATCGTCACGGGCATGACCACCATCAGGTAGACCAGGATCAGGCCCGGATAGGTGTTGAGCAGGCGCAGCTTGCTCAGGGTGACGTAAAACGGGATGATGATCGTAACGCGGGGCAGCACGCGGGTGAACATGATGAACCCGATGACGCCGCCGGCGCCCGGAAACTTGTAGCGCGAAAAGCCATACGCGCCGAGGGTGGCGACGACCATGGACAGCACCGTGGTGAAGGCCGATACGATGGCGGTGTTCAGGAAATACCTGAGCATGCTGTCGTTGCGAAAGACGTTTCGGTAATTGGAAAGCGTCGGCGCCTTGGGGATCAGCGACAGGCTGTAGATCTCGTTCGTGGGCTTGAAGGCCGTGCTGATGACAAACAGGATCGGCGCCAGGCTGAAAAAAATGAGCAGCGCGATGACCGCCCAGCGGAGAATGCCGGCGGCTTTTTGGTTTTTGCGCATCAGGCTCCTCCTTTCCGCGCGCGGGCGCGCTGGGTCGGTCCGTAGATCAAAAACACCAGGAACGCCGCGCCGATGACCAGCACGCTGAGCGCCGAAGCGCCGCCGAAATCAAAGGTCGTAAAGCCCAGCCGGTGGATCAGAAGGCCCAGGATTTCCGTCACGCCCCCGGGGCCGCCGCCGGTCATCGTAAAGAGCAGGTCAAAGCTGTTCAGGCCGCTGGTCGCTTCCAGCAGCAGCACGGACACGATGACGGTCTTGAGGCTGGGGACGGTGATGTGGAAAAACAGCTGGCGCGCGTTCGCCCCGTCGATGCGCCCGGATTCGTAGAGCTCATCCGGTATGGCCTGAATGCCCGCCAGGAGCATCATCATCACGAACGGAAAGCCGGACCAGGTATAGGCCAGCAGCACCGAGGAAAGCGCGGTGGCCGGGCTGCCCAGCCAATTCTGCGTGAAGGCGCCCATGCCGAGCGTGCGCAGCAGGTTGTTCAGCAGCCCCAATTCCGGCTGCATCATGAAGCGCCAGGTATTGGCCGCCACAATGGAAGGGATGGTCCAGGGCAAAAGCACCAGCACCCTGATCGCTTTGGTGCGGCGGTTGCCGCCGGAAAGCGCCATCGCGGACACAAACCCCAGCGCAAAGCGCAGCAGGACGGCGCAGACGATCCACACCGCCGTGTTTTTCAGCACCAGCGGAATCTCCGGTCGCGCCAGCACCCGTTCAAAATTGCGAAGCCCGATGAACCGGGTTTGTAGCGTCGGAAACTCGATCTTGGAAAAAGCGTAGACAAAGGTGCGCACCAGCGGGCTGAGCATCATCACCGCAAGAATGGCGATGCACGGCAGCGCAAACATCAGACCCGTCGCGTATCTGCGCTTTTCCATCCGGCTGATGCGAAAGCTCTTTGGGGTCCGGCCCAGCATGGATTCCCCTCCTTTGGCGATGAGGCAAACGGTCGTGCGTGTCTTGAAAAGGGCCGGAAAGAAGGCGCGCTTCCCTCCGGCCTTGCGTTCCTTGGGTTACTCGGCCGATTCCGCGATCAGCGCGTTGCCCTGCTCGGTGATGGCCTTGCCGGTTTCCTCGGCCGTCTGCTGGCCCATGATCGCCTTTTGCATTTCGTTGATCATGATCACGCGCAGCTCGGCAAATTCCGGGATGACCGGAATGGGGCGCGAAAACTCGTTGGCCTGGTTGAAGATGTCGTTTTGCGGCTCGTTCCAGGGCGCGTAGTCGCGGTTGACGGAGATCCTGGAAGGCGTGCGGATCATCAGCTCACCCATGATTTCCGGCTGCACGAACCAGCGCACGAACTTCTTGGCGGCCTCGGGATTCTTGGCCGTGGTCGGCACCACGAAGGTGTATCCGCCCGCGCCGTTGTTGCGGCCCGGGGTGAGCACGACGCCATAGTCAACGCCGGACTCCTGGAAGATCGTCGTCCAGCTGGAGGTGTTGTTCATCATCGCCAGCTTGCCCTCGGTGAACAGGGGCACGACGTCGTTGGTCAGCGTGTAGTTGATCGCGCCTTCCGGCACCAGGCCCTCCTTGAACAGGTCGACGAACAGCTGGATCGCCTCGATGGCTTCGGGGGTATCCATGGTCACCTGCGTCTGCTCGGCGTTCATGTAGTCGCCGCCCAGGCCCCAGAGGATGAAGTCAAAGCTGGTGGTGAAGTTCGAGGGGTCCGCGGGAGAAACCGCGACCGCCGTGGGGTAGAATTCGCCGTTGCTCGCATCGCGCAGCTTGACGAGCATATCGTAGTAATCCTTGATCTCCCAGTCGTTGGTCGGGTACGCAAGGCCCGCTTTGTCAAAGATCGCCTTGTTGTAGATGAACGCGCCGGAGGAGGCACGGTTGGGCACGGCGTACGTCACGCCGTCGATCACGCCGGCATTCCAGGCGCCGCTGGCGAAGTCGCTGATGTCAAGGCCTTCAAGGTCTTCCTCGGTGTAGGGCGTGGCCAGGTTGCGGCGCACCAGCGCGCCCAGGAACGTCACGTCCACGTCCGCGATATCCGGCGGGTTGCCGCCCAGCGTCGCGGCGATGATCTTGTCGAGGTAGCCGTTGATCGGGAAGGTTTCCACCTTCAGGGTCGTCCCCTCGTTGGCCGGGTCGCTGTTGAATTTTTCCTCGATGACGGGCGCCTGCTGCTCCCACCAGCTGCCCATCCACAGGGTGATCTCCTCGGCGCATGCCATCAGCGGTACCGATAGCACCAGCAGCGCGCACAGCAGCATCGACAGGGTCCTTTTCATGCCAAGTCCTCCTTTTATTTAGATCCGGTCCAAGCCGGATATCTACGGATATTAACGTTAATACAACGACAGAGAAAACCGTTTTCTTTCTTCGCGCCCTTTACGCCAGCCTTGCCGTGGACGCGCGCACCCTCAGCTCGGGCTTGAGCACGACGCGCTGGTGAGGCAGGCGCTCAGACGGCTTTTCCGAAAGCCTCCGGAGCAGCAGCCCCGCGGCCTGCTCGGTCAGCGCCTCCACCGGGTAATAGGAGGCCGTCAGCGCCACGGGCGCATAGACCGCGATCTCGGTGCTGTCGTTGCTGACGATGGACAGGTCCTGGGGAATGCGCACGCCGTGGGCCAGGTAGTAGTTCATGGCCCCGCAGGCCAGCAGGTCGCTTGAGCCGTACACCGCGGTGGCCTCCGAGCGGCGAAACAGGTGGCGCGCCGAGTCGTAGCCCGCCTGAAACGTGTTGGCGGCGGCAAAAACCGTCAGCGTCGGGTCAAAGGCGATACCGTGGTCCGAAAGCGCCCGGGTATAGCCGTTGAACTTCTCGCAGTCCAGCTGCGTCTGGTCACTGCCGGCGGAATTGCTGATGAAAGCGATGCGCCGGTGCCCGAGTTCGATCAGATACTGGGTGACGATGTACGCCGCGTGGGTCTTGTCCACGTATACCGCGTCGACCGGCAGGTCGTATTCCCCATAGGAGAGCAGCACCACCGGGATCTTCGACTGCTCGATAAACTTGAGCACGCGGGTGT
The DNA here is from genome assembly GCA_964620835.1 of uncultured Oscillospiraceae bacterium. Classification (GTDB taxonomy): domain Bacteria; phylum Bacillota; class Clostridia; order Christensenellales; family Aristaeellaceae; genus Avichristensenella. The sequence continues at coordinate 7,243 of CAZUIA010000035.1, read as the reverse complement.
CCGGGGGCAGGGTCGGGAACATCAGGATTCCGTCCACCTGCTGGCTTTGCAGCATGCGCAGGGTCTCCAATTCGCCGATGTGCTGCGCGGTCGAGGCAAAGAGCATGCTGTAGCCCTGTTTGGAAAGCTTTCGCTCCACGCTGGCCGCCACCTCGTTGGTGATGACGTTATTCATCTCGCGCACCGCCAGGCCGATGAGGTTGCTCCGCTGCGTGACGAGCGCGCGGGCCGCCTTGTTGGGCATATAGTGCAGGCGCTTGGCCGTCTCCGCGATAGCCCGCCGGGTTTCGTCGCTGATGCGGCAGGAGCCGTTGAGCGCGAGCGAAACCGTATTGATGGAGTAGCCCGTCTCCAGCGCAATGTCTTTGAGCCGTGTCGCCATGCCTGCACCTCGGATGTGAGTATGATCGTTAATACTTCGGGTACACGTATTGTACACCATCATCCCTTCAATTGCAAGCAGTACTGCACAAATTTTTTAGCGAATAGGTTCTTTTCCTGTATCATTTATGAAAACGGCGCGCGAAGCCATGCGAAAATTGTCCCTTGTATTTTGCTTGCAAGAACGTTAATATAGAGGCAACGCAAATTTTGATAAGGAGGACCTCCCATGACCATCGGCGCACAGCTGTATACCGTCCGCGAATTCCTGAAGACCCCCGAGGCCATTGCAACGTCCCTGCAAAGGGTGGCAGCCATCGGGTACAAGACCGTGCATTGTTCCAAGCTCGGCCCCATCGATCCCCACCGCCTGCGCGCGCTCCTGGATGAAAACGGCCTGACCTGCGTGATCACCCATATCGATCCCGAACGCCTGCTTAAGGACCCGGACGGCGTCATCGCCGAGCACCGCGTGCTGGGCTGCGATGATATCGGCATGAGCATCATGCCGGAACGCTACCGCGGATCCCTGCAGGGGCTTCAAGCGCTGGTGCGCGATTACCGGCCCATTGTCGCGCGCATCCGGGACGCGGGCCTTCGGTTTCACTACCACAACCACGACGTGGAGCTGATTCGCCAAGGCGGCCAGACGCTCCTGGACATGCTGCTGGAGGCGCTGCCGGACGCACACCTGCTGCTGTGCGCATTCTGGCTGCAGGTGGGCGGCGGCGACCCCATCGATTGGATTCGCCGCTACGGCGGACGCATCCGCGTCGCGCACCTCAAGGATATGGCGGTCTGCCCCGGCGCAACCGGCGTTGGCAAGAGCCGCATGATGAAGCCGGTGCTTGAGGGTAATATGAACTATCGCGGCATCATCGACGCCTGCCGCGAAGCGGGCGTTTCCCACCTGATGGTCGAACAGGACGAATGCGAGGGAGATCCCTTCGACGCCCTCGCGGTCAGCTTTCGCAACCTGAGCGCATTGGGCCTTTGTTAAGGAGGACATATGATCAGATTGGGCATCTTGGGCATCGGCGCCATGGGGCAAAAGCACGCGCAAAACGTCCACGCAGGCCGGGTGGACGGGATGCGCCTTTCCGCGGTGGCGGACCCCAGCCCCGAACGCGCGGCCTGGGCGGCGGAAAACCTGTCCGGGGCCGCATATTTTGAAGACCCCTCGGCCTTGCTGCAAAGCGACGCGGTGGACGCGGTGCTCGTTGCCGGCCCGCACCACCTGCACAGCCGGCAGGCCGCGGAGGCCATCGCGCACGGCAAGCACGTGATGGTGGAAAAGCCGGTGGGCATCCGCGCCTCACAAATCGAGCCGATCGTCGAGGCCGCGAAGGCGCGAAACCTGGTGTATTGCTGCATGTTCAACCAGCGCATCTCGCCCGTGAACCAAAGGATCCATCGCATGATCCGGGACGGCGAATTGGGCCCGCTGCGCCGCGTAACCTTGCTCATGACCAACTGCTACCGCCCGCAGAGCTACTTTGACGCGGCCGCGTGGCGCGCCACCTGGTCCAAGGAGGGCGGCGGCATGCTGGTCAACCAGCTCTCCCACCGGCTGGACCTGCTGACCTGGTGGCTGGGGCTGCCGGTCCGCGTGCGCGCCCATCTGGGCTATGGGAAATGGCACGACATTCAGGTGGACGACGATGTCAACGTCTTTTTGGACTATGGAAAGCAAGGGACCGCCACGCTGGTGGCTTCCACCGGAGACTGCCCCGGCGTTTCGCTGCTCGCCATCCAAGGAGACCGGGGCAAGCTTTCGCTGGAGGCGGGAGAGCGCCTGCGCTTTTACCGGCTGAAGACCCCCGAATCCGAGTTTTCACGCACGTACGAGGGGGGCTTTGGCGAGCCGGAGCAAGAGGTGCTGGACCTGATGTGCGCAGATGCGGACCCGGCGCACCTGGGGATGCTGCAAAACTTTGCGGATTCCATCGCGGGCCGGGCGGCGCCGGTCGCCCCTGTGGAAAGCGCGCTCGATAGCCTGCGCCTGACACAGGCCATTTACCTTTCCGACTGGCAGAGCCAGGATGTCGCGCTGCCCGCGGACAACGCGCTGTTTGACGGGCTGCTTGCGCAGCGCGTGGCCGCGGAAAAACCGCGCGTGGCAAAGCCCGTGATCATGGATTTGGACAAGGTGTGGAAAAAGTAAGGTGGCGTAGCGCGGCAAAAGGGCCGCCGCTCCCGGCGGGAGCGGCGCAGGATGGCACGCAGGGCAACCGATGGCGCAGATCATGGGGGCGTTTCGCAAGGGGAAAAACCCGGGCCGAAACGCCCTCGCCGGGCACCGTATATCCAAGCCGTCCCGGTTATCGCTCCGGGTTTTGCGTACAGTGTAAAGGTGCGATCGGAGCCTTGCCGGCAGAGGGCGGCGGCAAGCGCCGGCTTGTCCGCCCGCACTCGCATGCGGCAGCATTCAAAAGCGTCATAAGATCGGTGGGCAAAAGGTTCCTAAAAGTCCGGACTTTTTGTGCTCCTTGGGCAACCCCGCCGCTTCACAGCCCCTTCGGTTCCGTATACATATACAAAAACCACTGTGCCGTTTGGGACAGTGGTTTTCGATGCCCTGGTTCAAGGCTTTTTGATTGTTTTTAAAAGCATACCGCCGCCGGCGAAGGAGCGGGGGCATGCGAAGACAGCACACGCCGTATTCGGAAGCGCTCCGGCCCTTCGCACCCGGCAAGGCGCCCGCCGTTGCCGCGCGGAATGATCCAAGACAGACTACCCCAAGCGGTTTTCTCAGTCGTAGTACACCCGGTCCTCCGGCGCGGCTTGGGGATCATGGAAGAACGCGCCCACTCCCTTTTCCATCATCTCTTCGTAGGACGGGATTCCTTCGATCAGAATCATCTGGTCGGGGCGCATCATGTTGTTCACCTGCACCAGGGTCATGAGGGTCGTCACATGCCGGGCAACCCGCTTATCGATGGGCCATCCTTCCTCATCGATCGGGGCGTACAGCAGCTTGTGTTCCCCCGCCTTCATGACAAAGCGGTCCTTGCCGGACATGAGCAGCTGCTCGTCCGTGATGCCGCGAATCCGGTCCAACATGGGCTCGGCCACCTCAAACAGGTACGACGCAGCGTCCGAATGGTCGCCGATTTCGCGGTGGGTCAATCCGTGCAAAGCCTTGGGCGAAAACTCCATGCCGATGGGCACGTCAAACGTCTGAGACGTGAGCATCATGGACGTCATGGCGGCCACTTCGTTGCCCTTCTCATGCGTGACGATGGTGTTTTCCACCGGGTATTCAAGCTCAGCCTCGTGGAAGTCCACGGTCATGTTTACATTTTCGGCCTCAATCAGCCGCATCGCGGCATACGCCGTGCGTTCGGTCAGCAGGCCGTCCGGCCTTCCCGGCCAGTTTCGGTTGATGTTGCGAATGTCCATGTACGCCAGGTTTTGTCCGCTGGGATAATGCACGTACACTTCCGGATCGGGCCAGGAATCCAGCGGATTGGCCGACCTGTCCCCATAGCGCCACTTCTTCACGCCCCAGGGCGTTTCCACATGGAAGTAGCGGGGGTACGCTTCGCCAAGGCGGGTGTTCGTCGAGGCGCTGGTGTTGATCCTATCAATGACGATGACCTTGCCCTGCGTGACCTTCACGTTCTCCGTAAAAATCTGCGCGGACATATTGGCCGCGGGCTCTTCCGGGTGGGAGCCGCCCAGCAGGAGAATCGTGCCGCCGGGAACGCCGCTGTCAAAAATATAGACATTGGCGTCGTTCACGCTGCCTTTGACCACATCCGAATAGTCGCTGAGCTTCTTGACCGAGGTGATCCCTTCGCTCACGACCACCGGCTCTTTGTACGTGCGGTGTTCATGAAACAGCCATCCCGCCGTGCCCACCGCGCCGAGGATGACAACGAGAACGAGCGCTTTGATGGATTTCAAGCTCATCTGTCAAACCTCCTTACTTCAGGCGCACAATGCGAAGGATGAAGGGCATCATGATAACAGCATACAGAATCGCTTCCTGTAGTTTGCGGGTTTTGACAAAGTTTCTGATCACGGCAAACAGGAAAAACGCGCTGATCAGATAGTACAGTACGGTAACGATCGTGTTGATGATCTGAGAAATCATGATCCTACCCTCCAATCACCATGCCAATTTCTTTGCTGAAAATCATCACAACGGTGCACAGCGCGAGGATGAACAGCATGGGGACCAGTGCGGTTTTCACGAATCCCCCATAATACTTGCCCTTGTAATCCAGCTCCATGACCGCTGCCCTTCCGACCACTGCGGTCGGCGGCAGGCAATCCCCCACCGGCCACATGACCGCCCAGCTCGCCAGCGCGATGACCGGGTCCAGGCCAAGCATGTTGAAAAGCATGATCAGCGGAACGCCGAACAGCGGCGCGACGGCATACTGCAAAATGCCCTCGGATACGGGCAGGATGAGCCACAGCGTGGCAAACAGCACGCCGATGGGAAGGGTGACCACGGCAAGCGACAAAAGGCCCCGGGCGCCGGTGAGCGTCATGGTCTGGTTCAGCATCCCGACCACGATCATGATCCCCACGAGCCCCAGCAGGTTCTTCACCGTGACGCTCGCAACCTCCAGCAGGCGCAGCTTGATCGGGCTGACGAGAACGACCACCGCCGCGGAGATCATAAAGACGAGCGGCAGGCCGACCACAGGGAACGAGAAGGGCCAGATTCTGCCGGCCAGGATGAGGCCGATCAGCACCACAAAGGGCAGCGCGGCGCGAAGGCCGTTCCATTTTTCGGGGGCCTCCGGCAAGTCGGCAAGCGCCTTTTCAAGGTCAACGGGCTTTCCCCGCCCTGCCAGGTAGAAGGTCGCAAACAGCGCCCCGGCGATGGAAAGGAACGCGAGCGGGAGGGCGAACCCTACGTAGGGCATGTTGGCGCCGGCGGCGGCCATCATCGCCCACAGGTTAATGGGCGGGCACGCGGCGCTCATCGCGGCCAGGATAAAAATCAGGGCGACCCGCCGATCCTCGGGAACGCCCATGGCCATGAGCACGGAGCCGACAAGCGCGCCCACGGTAAGCACCGTCGTGGCGCCGGAGCCGGTGATGGCGCCCGGAATCAGCATGACGAAGCACAGCAAAATCAGGCATACGATCCGGTGCGCGTGAAAGGTTCGCACAATCTGCCTGACAATATACGCAACGCCGCCCGATTCTTTGTATAGGGTCATAAAGAAAGTCGCCGTCAGAAAAACAAGGCAGACATCGTAATAGGTGACTGCTCCTTCCACGAGATGGCGCACAATCTCAACGAAAGGAAGCGGCGAGCGCGGGTCAGCGCCCTTTGGCAGAATCACATGCGCCACCAACGCCGCGACGGTTCCCACCAGCATCGAAAGCTCCGTGGACAGCTTGAATCTTTTCGCTATGGCAAACCCTATCACAATCACGAGCAGTATCAGCAAAGAATGATGGAACATTGTCACTCTGAATGCACCCTTTCAGTGATTCGTGCGGGGCTCTGACAGAAGCCCCGCACGATGTTGATTTACTGAAGAATGGTCCCGACCGCAAGCGCGTCTTTCACCTTGATCAGCGGTTTTTCATGCTCGTTTGCGTACTCCGTGAAGAATCCGTCGCTGTCACTGTCCTCGATAACCAAAATCACATCCGCCTGTTCCATCACCGCCGCGATGGAGGCCTCATCGGAGCTGTCAGTGCGACGGGCCATTCCCTCCACATGCGCGCCTACGATCACCATACCCGCTTCCTTGGCCGCTTCGATCACCTTCAGGCATCTTTCAATCTCCGCTTCCACGTTCGTGCCTGCCGCGCCCATTCCCTTCATGCTCGTGCCCGTCGTGACGATCAGCGTCTTGAACTCTTCCGTACCAAGGTCCTCCGCGGTCAGGCTGTTGTTGCTACTCGCCTTTGCGCCCGCTTGCATCGCGGACATGCTGATCATGACCGCTCCGGGGCTTTGCCCGCACGTGGTCACAATGTAGGGTCCTTCCAGCTTCGGTATCTCAACGGCCGGCGCCTCGGCCATGGCCGTCGCGGCCAAAAAAGCCATAAGCAGGATGACCGCAGCGATCGTCTTTTTCATGAAACTGCTCCTTCCTCTCCCCAACGAGAGGGCTTTTTTTTACAGGCCGCGGCAAGCTTGCCGCGGCCTGCGCATTTTCGTCAGGTCCCTTTTGCCTTATTTGTTGCTGTTGATCGTCTCAAGATCGCGAAGCGCGGTGCCGCCGAAGTCGACCGCCTCCAGGTACTCCATCGGGTAGCCCGGGGAAGTCATCGCGCCTTCCTCGTTGATCATGCCGCCGTCGTAGAACTTGCCGATCAGCTCCCACGCGAAGTCCCACCAGCCCTTTTCCACGGTGTCAAGGTTTTCAAACGTGACCTTCGTGAGGTACTCCACCGCCTTGGCCGGGTCTTCGTTGTACAGCTTGACCGCCTCATCCTCGACCGCCTGCTGGTTTGCGAAGAACGCGTCCTCGTAGCTGGCTTTCTTTTCCCGGATCACCGGATACATGGCATCCCAGCGAAGGTTGGCCCAGTTGTTGACCAGGTTGAACGCCCACCAGGCGCTGTCGCGGTCAAACTCGTGACGGGCGCCCTGCGTCCAGGGCTTGGGGATCTCCGTTACGCCGCAGTAAATCGGGACGTACACGGTCGTGTCCGGCGAATCCTCGCCAAACCACAGCACGGTCCCCACCGGTTCGGGCAGCCAGCCGCGGCTTTGCGCCACAAAGCTGTAGGAGCAGCGCGCAACGGCAATCGCGCGCTCCCAGTTGAGCGCCTCGCGGCCTTCGGGCTTTTGCGCCCTCTGAACCGGCCAGTGATTCGGGTTGCCAAAGGGCGCCGAGGCTGCGTCGGTCGTCAGGTCGTACGGCGTGCCCTCCAGATG
>CAZUIA010000034.1:14554-17627 GCA_964620835.1 uncultured Oscillospiraceae bacterium | reverse complement strand
CGGAAACGGCGGTCTTGATGCCCTTGGCGCCGCCCTTCATGGCGCGCTGGATCGACTGCTTCATCGCGCGGCGGAACGAAATGCGGCGCTCCAGCTGCTGGGCGATGTTTTCCGCCACCAGCTGCGCGTCCACCTCGGGGTTTTTGATCTCCATGATGTTGAGGGAAACCGGCATTTTCGCGTGCGCCTCGATTTCCTTCTTCAGGGCTTCCACGCCCGCGCCGCCCTTGCCGATGACCACGCCGGGCTTGGCGGTGAACAGCGTCACGGCCAGCTTGCCGGTGGACCGCTCGATGTCGATGCGCGAGATGCCCGCGGCGTTCAGCTTGTTCTTGAGCAGCTTGCGAAGCTTATAGTCCGCCTCGAGGTTGTTGGCGAAATCCTTCTTGTTCGCAAACCAGCGGGTGCTCCAGTCCATGATCACGCCTACGCGCGCGCCATGGGGATTGACTTTCTGACCCAAAGTGATTCCTCCTTCTCCCTCTTACTTCCGGGTGTCCAGCACGACGGTGATATGGCTCGACCGCTTGAGCATCGGGGACGCGCTGCCGCGGGAGCGGGCGACGTACCGCTTGAGCGTCGGGCCGGGATTGGCGAACACTTCGGCGACATACAGCTCGTCACGGGGAAGCTCCAGGTTGTTTTCCGCGTTGGCGACGGCGGAATTCAAAAGCTTTTCAACGACCGGCGCGGCGGCCTTGGGGGTGTACATCAGAATCGCCAGGGCCTGGTCGACCTGCTTGCCGCGGATCAGATCAATGACGATCTTGACCTTGCGCGGGGAGATGCGGATGTACTTCGCGATCGCGCGGGGCCGCTTGTCGGCGTTTGCCTGCCGCGCTACCGCCTTTTCACGGGTTCTGGTGGCCATTCATCTCATCTCCTTTACTTACGGGCCGAAGCCTTCTCGCCCGCGTGGCCGCGGAACGTGCGGGTGGGGGCGAATTCGCCCAGCTTATGTCCCACCATTTCTTCCGTGATGTAGACCGGGACATGCTTTTTCCCGTCGTGTACGGCGATGGTGTGGCCGACAAAATCGGGGAAGATGGTGCTGGCGCGGCTCCACGTCTTCAGCACGCTCTTCTTGCCCGACTTGTTCATCTCAGCGACTTTGTCCAAAAGGCGTTCGCTGACGAACGGGCCCTTTTTCACGGATCTGCTCATGCGTTTGCCTCCTTACTTCTTGCCCGCGCGCTTGACGATCATCTTGTTGGAATACTTCTTGTGCTTGCGGGTCTTCAGGCCCAGAGCGGGCTTGCCCCACGGGGTGACCGGTGCCGGCATGTCGACTGGGTTCATGACCGAGCCGCGGACCGTCGGGCGGATGCCCATGTGGCGTGTGCGGCCCGCCTTGCCGATGCGGACGTTCTCGTGGTCGGAGTTGCCGACCGAGCCGATCGTGGCACGGGCGTTCATCGGGATCATGCGCACCTCGCCGCTGGGGAGGCGGACCTGGGCGTAGGCGCCCTCCTTGGCCATCAGCTGGGCGGCGTTGCCGGCGCTCCTGACGAGCTGGCCGCCGCGGCCGATCTTGATCTCGACATTGTGGATCAGCGTGCCGAGCGGGATGTTCGCGATCGGAAGCGCGTTGCCGGGCTTGATGTCGGCCGTCGGGCCGGAGACGACGGTGTCGCCCGCCTTGAGCCCCTGGGGCGCCAGGATGTAGCGCTTCTCGCCGTCGGCGTAATGCAGCAGCGCGATGAACGCCGAGCGGTTGGGATCGTATTCGATCGCCGCGACCTTGGCCGGGATGTTGTCCTTGTCGCGCTTGAAATCGATGATGCGGTACTTGGCCTTGCCGCCGCCGCCCTGGTGGCGGACGGTGATCTTGCCCTGCTTGTTGCGGCCGGCATTCTTTTTGAGGTGCTCCGTCAGGGACCTTTCGGGCGCCTTCTTGGTCAGTTCCTCAAAGGTCAGCACCGACATGAAACGCCGGGCCGGACTGGTCGGCTTGTAGACTCTGATGCCCATTCGGTAGACCTCCCTTTACTGCGCCATGCCTTCGAAGAACTCGATTTCCTTTGAATTCTTCTTGAGCGTGACATAGGCTTTCTTGATTTCAGGCGTGCGGCCGGAGAACTTGCCCTGCCGCTTGATCTTCCCCAGGGTCCGAAGCGTGTTGACCTTTTCAACCTTGACGCCGAAGATGGTCTCCAGCGCCTGCCGGATCTCGGTCCGGTTGGCGTCAATCGCCACCTCGAACACGTAGCGTTTGTCCGAAAAGCCGTCGTACGCCTTTTCGGTCAGCACCGGGCGGCGGATGATGTCATGGGGATCCTTCATTACGCGTACACCTCCTCAACCTGGCGGACGGCGTCCTGCGTAAGGATGAACGCGTCGTGGCGCAGGATCTCGTAGACGTTGATGGTGTTGATCAGCGCGACGGTGACGCCGGGGATGTTGCGGCTGGCGCGAAGGAGCCCTTCGTCCTTTTCAGCCACCAGCACCAGCGCCTTTTTCGTGGCGCCGAGGTTTCGAAGCACCTTGACCATCTCGCGGGTCTTGGGCGCCGAAAGGGCGAGCTTGTCAAGCACGATGATCTCCTCAGCCTGGGCCTTGGAGGTGAAGGCGGACTTCATCGCCAGGCGGCGGACCTTCTTGGGTACGGAGATGTCGTAATCGCGGGGCTTGGGCGCAAAGACCACGCCGCCCTTTTTGAACTGCGGCGCGCGGCTGCCATGGTGGCGGGCCCGGCCGGTTCCCTTTTGGCGGTACATCTTCTTGCCGCCGCCGCGCACCTCGCTGCGGGTCTTGGCGGACTGGGTGCCCAGGCGGCGGCCGTTCAGGATGGCGCGCACGACCATGTGCATCGCGAAGGGGTTCACCTCGGCCGAAAAGATCTCATCGTTCAGCTCGATCTGGCCGACGGTCTTGCCCTCGATATTTTTCACGTTCAAGGTAGGCATTTCGTCGTTTCCTCCTTCCTCAAGCCTTCACGGCGCCGCGCACGAGCAAGAGGCCGCCGTTCGGGCCGGGCACCGCGCCGCGCACCAGGAGCAGATGGCGCTCCTTGTCGACGCGCACCACGGACAAGTTCTGGATGGTGACCTTCTCCACGCCGTACTGGCCGGGC
>CAZUIA010000034.1:0-14416 GCA_964620835.1 uncultured Oscillospiraceae bacterium | reverse complement strand
TCGGAGTTGGCGCCCATGGAGCCGACGCCGCGGTGGTACTTGGAGCCGTGGGCCATCGGGCCGGTGTGCTGGTTCCATCTGCGGATGACGCCCGTGAAGCCGTGGCCCTTGGAAACGCCGGTCACGTCTACCTTCTCGCCCGCCTCGAAGATGTCCGCGGTGAGGACCTGGCCGACCTCGTAGGTGTCGGCGCTTTCCAGCCGCAGCTCGCGAAGCTTTCTGGTGGGGGCGACGCCCGCCTTTTTGAAGTGGCCCGCGCGGGGCTTGTTGACCAGCTTCTTGACCCGGTGCTCGGGGATGGTGTCAAAACCGACCTGGATGGCCGCGTAGCCGTCGCTTTCCACGGTTTTCTTCTGCACGACGGTGCAGGGGCCGGCCTGGATGACGGTGACCGGGAGCAGACGCCCGTCGGGCGAAAACACCTGGGTCATGCCGACCTTCTTGCCGACGATAGCTTTCTTCATGGTAAAACCTCCTGCTAAAGCTCAATCACAATTTGATTTCGATTTCCACGCCCGCCGGCAGATCGATCTTTGTCAGCGCGTCCACGGTGCGGGGCGTGGGGCTCAGGATATCGATCAGCCGCTTGTGGGTACGCAGCTCGAACTGTTCGCGGGAATCCTTGTACTTGTGGGGAGCGCGCAGGATGGTGATGATCTCCTTCTCGGTGGGCAGCGGGATCGGGCCCGAAACCTTGGCGCCGGTCCGCTTCGCCGTTTCCACGATGCGCTCTGCGGATTGGTCGATGAGGTTGTGCTCATACGCCTTGAGCTTGATGCGGATTTTCTGATTGGCCACGTCTTTTCCTCCTTTTTTATCGAACCGCCTGTACACCCGGCCGTGTGTTTCCTTCTAGAAAACCAACGCGGCGGAGCCAGCGGCCCGTCGCCCGATTGTCCGGACATGGTCCGCGATAATTCTCCGGCGGCCAACCGGTAACTTATCGCTTCATCCCAGAACGACAGCCCTAATAGTATAAACCAACCTCCGCATAGATTGCAAGAGGTCGGCGTTGATTTTTTTCACTTTTTACGGGAAAAAACCAGGAAATATCAGGAAAAACCCCACCGCGCGGCTACCAGCAGTCGGGACAGGGCGAAAGGCCCCGGTCCATCGCCTCGCCAAGTGTCGTCTGGACGGGCGATTTCAGGCCGCCGCACAGCGGGAAGCTGTGGTAGTGGTGCCCGCCTCGGGAGGTCCACACGGGCAGGGCCTCGTCCGGGACATCCTCCGCGGGCACGGGCGAAGCAAGCCACGCGAACACCTCGGCCTTTTGCGTCACGCCCAGCTTGTCCAGCACCAGGTCCATGAGCGTGGCGGCCTCCCCTTCACCGGGCGGATTCGCCCCCAGCGCCGGGAGCACGGCGGCAAGCGCCAAGATGGCCGCCAGCAGCAAAGCGAGCGCGAAAAGCAGCCCCCACCCCCGGCCAAAGCGCATGCCGATCCCTCCCTCATGCGCGCAGCGTGCGCGCCATAACCACCTCTCCGTCTTCCATCTCCCCCGTGAGCGCAAAGCCAACGCTTCGGTACAGGGCCTCCGCCGCCGCGTTGCCCTCCACGTAGCTCAGCTTGACCACGGAAAACGTGGGCACTTCCCCAAGCAGATCCAGCACGGCCCGCATGGCCTCGCGGCCGTATCCAAGGCCCTGGAAGCGCTGATCGATCATAAACCGCCAGATGCCGCATCTGCCCTCGTTTTCATCCCAGTCCAGCATCAAAAACCCGACCATCGTATCGTCCGCATAGATGGAAAACGGGCGCGCGGCGTCGCCGTACAGCCATGCTTGCGCCAATGAAGTAACGTTTGGGGCGACGAATTTCTTCTGTTCCTCCGAAACCGAAAGGTGGATGCATTCGCGAAAATTCGCTTCCTCGATCTTGCGGAGCGTGACCATGCACTGTTTCCTCCTCTTTAGGTAAGCGCGCGGCATTCCAGATAATACCGCTTTTCTTCCGCGTCGCCCATGGAAAACGCCTTGCGCGGCAGCACGCGCCCCCCAGTGAGCGAAGGAAACAGCGATCGCTTTTCGATCCTGTCAAGGCGGATGCCCGTGAACCCCGGCTTTGCCGAGAGCGCCGCGAGCGCCGCGTCGCCGTGGATGTAGTCGACGCTCGCGTTCTCAGGCAGCCATTCGTCCAGGAACGGCTGCACCTTGCGCACATCGCCGCCGTCCAATTCGATGCCCCGCGCGCGCGCCGCGCTTTGAAGCGCCCCGCCGTCCACGCCCTCGATCAGGCGGTGGATGGGCTCAAACACGAGCGCATCGTCGTAGAGGTTAACCACCTCGGCCAGCGCGTAGCGCGTGCGCTCGGACGGGTCATCGAGGTAGCACTGGCGCGCGGTGGCGAGCGAGTGGTTGCCGTCGCCCACGGCCAGCAGCACCGGGTCCTCGCCCCGGAGCGACGGCAGGCGCTCCATCGCGGCAAGCACGCTTTCCGCGTCCCGCACCGCCCAGCCGCGCACGCGGCCGCCGCCCAGCATGAGCTCAACATCGTACAAAAGGTCAAGATTTTCGCGCTGCGCATAGACCGGCTCGATCACCGTTCGGCCGGGGTCGTCGGCCAGCAGCATCACGTGCGGCGTTTCCAGCGGCGCGCCCTTTCGCACGCGCACGCGCGGTGGGATGCGCGAAAGGATCGTGCCCTCGGTCGGCCGGATCAGGCTTCTTGCGCCCGGGGAAAAATCGTACGCGCAAAGGTCGATCAGGACCACCAGGCCAATCCGCCTGCCGCTTTTCGTCGTGCGCTCGGTGAGGATGAAGCCCTCGCGCGGCGGGGCGAACACGCCGCCGTTCAGATACGCGCGCATGGCCGCGTGAATTTGCGGCGCACGGTCGGTTGCTTCCTTTAATAGATACATTTCCGGATACACGAGCCGAAGCGTGGACGGCGCGTGCCCGACGAGCCGTTCGGCCTTTTCCCAGTACTCGGGCTGCGAGGTGAACTGGTCGCACGCCACCACCGCCCAGCGCCCAAGGTCCACGCCCGGCGCAGGCAGCAGCACCTTGGGTACCCGAACCGCGTCAATCATGGCCGCTCTCCCCCATCGCGTCGTACAGCCGCTCCAGCTCCTCGCGCGAGCCGTATTGCAGCGTGATCCTTCCCTTTTCCAGCGTGCCGGTGATCTGCGCCTTCATCCCGAACGCGAACCGCAGCCGCTCCTCCAGCTCCAAAAACTCGGGCAGCTGCCGTTTGGCGGGCCTTTGCGGCCTTTTCGCCTCCGCCTGGACGCCCTGCGCGGCCTGCTCCATCTGCCGAACGCTCCAGCCTTCGGCCACGGCCCGTGCCGCCAGCGCCTCACACTTCCTGGCGTCCTCGATGCCGGCCAGCGCGCGCGCGTGCCCGGCGGACAGCCTGCCCTCCAAGACCAGGTCCGTCACTCTTTCCGGCAATGTTAAAAGCCTCAAAAGGTTTGCCAGCGCCGGCCGGCTTCTGCCCAGCCGCTCGGCCGCGGCCTCCTGCGTCAGGCCGCATTCCTCCATCAGCGCGCGCACGGCCGCCGCCTCCTCCATGGGGTTCAGGTCCTCGCGCTGCAGGTTTTCAATCAGCGCCGCCTCCATGCGCGCCACCTTTTCCATGTCGCGCACGATGGCCGGGATTTTTTCAAGCTCCGCCATGCGCGCGGCGCGCCAGCGGCGCTCGCCCGCGATGATGCGAAAGCGTCCCTCCATGGCGCACACGAGAATCGGCTGCAGCACGCCGACCTGGCGGATGGAATCGGCCAGCTCCTTAAGCGCCGCCTGGTCAAACCGCCGCCTCGGCTGCGCGGGGCTTGGGTCGATGTCCCCGATCGGGAGCATCGCCACGCGCTCTTCGTTCTCGCTCGGCAATTCCGGCATCAGCGCGTCCAGCCCGCGTCCCAGTCCTCTTGCTTTCATCGGGAACCCCCTTCGCTTCGGCGCAAAAATTCGTCCGCAAGGTCCTTGTAGGCTTCCGCGCCCATGCTGCGCGCGTCGTACAGGTGAATCGGCAGCCCGTGGCTGGGCGCCTCGCTCAAGCGCACGTTCCGCGGCACGATGGACGCGTACACCTTGGCTTTGAAGTGCTTTTTCACTTCCTGCACCACCTGCAGCCCCAGGTTCGTCCGCCCGTCGAGCATCGTCAGCACCACGCCCTCGACGTCGAGCTTGGGGTTCAGGCCGTTTTGCACGCGCTTGACCGTGTTCATCAGCTGGCCCACGCCCTCCAGGGCGTAATACTCGCACTGGATGGGCACCAGCACGCGGTCGGCGGCGCACAGGGCGTTGATGGTCAAAAGCCCGAGGGACGGCGGGCAGTCGATGAACAGGTAATCGTACGCGTCGCGGAGGCTTTGCAGCGCCTGGCGCAGCACGTACTCGCGCTCCTGCCGGCCGACCAGTTCCACCTCGGCCGCGGCCAGCCGAATGTCGGCGGGCAGCAGCGTGAGCGTATCCACGGGCGTTTTCAGCAGGCAGCTTTTCGCGTCCACGCCGCGCACGAGCACATCGTAGAGGCTCTTGCCCTCCTCGGCCAAAAGGCCCAGCCCGCTCGTCGCGTTCGCCTGGGGGTCCATGTCCACGGACAGCACGCGCCTGCCCGCCGCCGCCACGCACGCCGAAAGGTTCACCTGCGTGGTGGTCTTGCCCACGCCGCCTTTTTGGTTCGCCACCGCGATGATTTTGCCCATGGTATAGCTCCTTACGTAAAAAACGCGGTCCCGCGCGTTTTGACAAGTGTCGCCAAACGAAAACAGTATACCGTACTTTGCGCCCAAGGGCAATGGCTCCGGGGAGGTTTGCACGACAAAGCCGCGGGGACAGCCCGCGGCCCGAGGCGCGCATACGGGCATAGCGCCCAGATGCCGCTTACATTTCCCCGCGGATCACCTTCCAGCTTTGCCCGCCCTTTGGCAGCGTGATGGCCCATTCGCGCACCCCGTCGCCGTCCAGCTGTGTGTACCCCGTCACCGTCCAGGCGCCGCTTCGCCACAGGGCGATCTGCGCCCGCTGCGTGCCCTCGGCGCCAAAGCGCTGCGCAAAGCGCAGCTCCCCTTCGCCGGTGAGGCCGAGCGCCCACCCGTCGCAACCGAGGAACGTTTCCACATTGTCCCAGGACCAGGTATAGCCGATGGCGAGCAGGCCGTCCGGCCCGGCTGCCACGGCGGTCAGGACATCCTCGCTGTTGCCGCCGTAGCAGCGGGAAGCGAGCAGCTCGCCCTCCCCGCTCACCAGCACGGCCCAGCCGTCCAGGTCGCCGTTGTTTGCGGACACGTCGCCGTCCTGCGAGTCCGTCGCTCCGACGGCCAGATAGCCGCCCTCCACCGGCACCACGCCGTACAGCGCGTCCTGACCGCTGCCGCCCAGGGTCCTTTGCCAGAGGATCTCGCCGCCCTTGTCGATGCACACGATCCACCCGTCCGGCTGGATGAACGTTTCGCCGCTGTCATGCCAGCCCATGACGTCGCCGTCGGACGAATACGTGTGCCCAACCAGGATGTAGCCGCCGCCTTCCGCCTCGCACACGCCGCGAAAGACGTCGGTATCGCCGCCTCCGTAGCAGCGCGTCCACAGCACGCCGCCGTCGTCGCCAAGCCGGACCACCAGGGCGTCCAGCTTCGGCTCAAACGCGTCATAAAAGCCCTCGTGCCAGCCGTTTGCAAGGTCGCCCGACGAGGAGCCGCCAACGGCCAGCCAGCCGTCCTTTGCGGGCACGGCCTGGTACAGCGTGTCGCTGCCGTCGCCGCCGACCAGCACGCGCCAAAGCTCTTTGTCCTTTCGGTCCAATAGCGTGACGCCCGCGTTCACGTCGATGACCAGGCCGTTTTCCTCCGCCGCCTCATACGTCAGCAGCAGCACCTCGCCGCGGTCGTTTACCGCGCCGCGCTTGTATCCCTGGTCCGTCCAAAGCAGCGTATCCGCCAGCGCGACGGCCGGAAGCAGCAGCCCCACGCAAAAAGCAATCCATTTTCTCATGCCCGTATTATACCGCTTCACAGCCAAAAAGCAATTCTTCCTTGCCATCCCGCAGGGCCATGCGTATAATGCTGCTTGTATATGTTTACAGTTCATACATTATCAAACGGAGGAAGTCCGATGGACGCCCAACACCACGAAACCTATACCGTCAGCCTCAGCGACTGCGATGCGAGCGGCCGGATGCGGCCCTCCTCGCTGCTGATTCGGGTGCAGGAGGCGGGCGAGCGGCACGCGGCAAGCTACGGCCTTTCCCGGGCGGAGCTCGTTGCGCAAGGCATGTTCTGGGTGCTGTATCGCCAGCGCGTCGTGATGCGGTCATATCCGACCTTTGGCGACACTCTCCGCCTGACCACGTGGCCCGGCGCGGTCGAGGGACCCGTATTCCCGCGCTATTTTTGCATTGAGCGCGAGGACGGCACGCTCGTTTGCGAGGCCGTCACCTCCTGGGTCCTGGTGAACCTTCAGACCCGGCGGCCGCTTCGCCCGAGCATGCTGGATACGCCCGTCCCCGTCTGCGCCCGTCCCGCGCCGCTGCCGCTGCCCGGCATGCTGCGCCTTGAAAACGCCCGCGCCGTGGAAAAGCGGCCCGTCCGCTACAGCGACCTGGACCTTAACGGCCACATGACCAACACGCGCTACATCGACTGGGTGTGCGACCTGCTGGACGTAGACGCGCTTGCCCGGCGCGGCCTTGCCGAGTGGCAGGTCAATTTCATCGCCGAGGGCAAGCCCGGCGATCTGCTCGAATTGTTTTTGCTTGAGGAAGGCCCGGAAACGCTCGTGCAGGGAAAGCGCGCGTCCGACGGGCGGACGGTGTTTGAGGCCAAAGCCGTGCTTGGGTGAGCGAAGGAAGCGCCTTTGGCCGGCGCGGCTGCTTTTCCCATGCGAAACGAACGGCAAAGCCCGCGGTATATGGGCGCAAAACGCCGGCGCGTTAACGTTCCTTGCGGCGCGGGCGCGGCCGGCCGCAAAGAGCGTAGGCCCGGCGGCACGGAGCTTCCCGGCGATTCGCACGGCGCGCAGGTAACGCTTGACACCCGTTGCGCTTTTTCGTATAATGCATAGGCTGTACATCAGGCCTTGCAGGGGCCGCCGAAGGAGTTGTTGACAAAATGTTTCGTACGTATCAACCCAAAAAACGCCAGCGCAGCAAGGTGCACGGATTTCGCGCCCGCATGAAGACCAAGAACGGACGCAACGTGCTGGCCCGCCGCCGTCTCCGTGGCCGCAAGGTCCTGACGGTGTGACGCGATCAGCCCTACGCCACCTCCGCGCGCAAAAGCCCGATCGATCCGGTCGGGCTCGCTTCGCGTGAGGGAAAGGCCATAGGATGCAGCGCGCTTACCGTCTGCGCAAGAACAAGCAGTTTCAGTACGTATACCGCCGGGGTAAATCTTCCGCCTCGCGCGAGCTGGTTTTGCTGCACGCCCGAAATCCGCGCCTGCAAGTGGGTTTCTCCGTCAGCCGCAAGGTTGGCAAGAGCGTGGTCAGAAACCGCATCAAGCGCAAGTTGCGGGAGCAGTTCCGGCTGCTTTTGCCGCGCTTGAAGCCGGGCTTTTATGTCGTTGTCGCCCGGGAAGGCGCGGCGAAAGCCGATTCCAAGGCGCTGGGCGCGGCCCTTTTGCAGCTCGCGCGCAGGCAGGGCCTTTTGACGGACACAAAGCCGGTCGCCCCATGAAGGCCCTTTTGCTCAAGCTGATCGGGTTTTATCAGCGCCGGATCAGCCCCTCGCACCGGCCGTGCTGCCACTACATCCCCACCTGCTCGGAGTACGCGCGCCAGGCCATTGAGAAATACGGCGCGGCAAAAGGCGGGTGGCTGGCCCTTTTGCGCATCCTAAGGTGTCATCCGTTCACCCGCAGGGACCCCTACGATCCGGTGCCATAACCCCATTGATCCGCTTTGGCGCGCAAAAATAGGCGCGCGTGGGAATGGTAAAGCCGGGGATTGATAAGCCCATGAAGGAGGCCGCACTTTGAACGCCATTTTCCGCTCGATCATGGACGCGATCTACAGCATCGTCGCCAGCCACGGTTGGACCGTCGTGCTGTTCACACTCCTCATTCGCGTCATCCTGATGCCCTTTGACTTCAAAAGCCGCAAGTCCATGCGGAAGATGGAGAAGGTCAATCCCCAGCTGCAGGCCCTGCAAAAGAAATACGGAAACGACAAGGAAAAGCTGCAGAAAAAGCAGGCCGAGCTGTACAAAAAAGAAAAGATCAACCCGCTGGGCAGCTGCCTGCCGATGCTTTTGACGCTGCCGGTGCTGTTCATCATGTTCGGCGCGATGCGCTCCGTGGCCAACGAGGAACTGGTAAAATCGATTCAGACGATTTTCAACGCCATCGGCGATCTGACCGTCGATCAGGCCGACCAGATCCGCGCTTCGCTTCCCCCGCTCAGCGCGCTGGTGGAGCCGTTCCTGTGGATCAAGAACCTGTGGGTCGCGGATTCGCCGTTCACCTCGGTGCTGCCGAACGCCTCCTCGGCCCTGGCCGCCGTCGGCGCCTCGCTGCCGGGCGTGGCGACCGCCGAGCAGCTGGAGATGCTCAAGGCCTTCATGGACGGGCCCATCTACCAGACGATCGTGCTGCCGCACTATGGCTCCACCGTCATTCCGGGCGCCTCCGTCAACCTGTTCATCGCGGCTTTTTCGCTCTACCGCATGCCGAACGGCTTCTTCATCCTGCCCCTGTTGAGCGGCGTCACGCAGTTTTTCACCAACACCTTGAACCCGCAGCAGACCGCGCAGACCGGGCAGTCGGCGGCCGGCACGGGCTCGTTCATGAAATGGTTCTTCCCGGTGTTCTCGGTGTGGATCTGCGCCACGAGCAACGCCGCGTTTTCCCTGTATTGGGTTGTCGCCAACCTCATCGCCATGGTACAGCAGATCGCTTTCAAGAAATATTTCGACGCGCAGGACAAGAAAACCGCCGCGCGTACCGAGGAGGTTGATAAGCTTTGAAAAGCATCGAAGTATCCGCGCGCACCATCGAAGAAGCCATCAGCGAAGGCCTGCTCAAGCTGGACTGTTCGATTTCCGACTGCAAGGTGGACATCCTGCAGGAAGGCGCCAAAGGGCTGTTCGGATTTTTCGGGTCAAAGCCCGCCACCATCCGCCTGACGCTGATTTCCAGCGGGGAGGAAGAAAAGGACCCCGACCTTCACATCCCCTCGTCGCTCGCGCGCGAAGCGGAAAAGCCTTCGCCAAAGCCCGAAAAAAAGAAGGAGCCCCAGGCGCAGCAAAAGGGGCCGGTCATTGAAAAGGTGGTCCCGGCCGCGGAAAAGAAGCCCGCGGCGGAAAAAAGCAGGATGCGCATCGCCGCTACCCCGCAGGTGGTCGACAAGCCCAAGAACCAAAATGTCTTGGAGCGGTTCAAGAGCGCCCCGCTGCCGGGCAGCGCGTCAAAGCCCGCCCGCGAGGCGGCGCCACCGCAGCCCAAAGCGCCCCGCGCGGTCAAGCAGCGCGTGCCACGCGCCGAAAGGCCGCCGCGCGAGGAGCGCGCGGACGCGCGCGCTTCCGAGCCGGCGGACCGCACGCCGGTCCCCGCGCCGGAGCACATCGTCCTGCATGACCCCGAAACGCTCGAAGGCCGCACGCAGCAGTTCCTGCTGGAAATGACGCGCCGCATGGGCGTCGACGTGCAGGTGGACGCCCGCCGGGGCGAGGACGGCCACGTGTTCGCCACGATCTACGGCGACACGCTGGGCATCCTGATCGGCCGCCGGGGCGAAACGCTGGACGCGCTGCAGTACCTGACCAGCCTGAAGATCAACCGCGGCCAGGAGGAATACACCCGCGTGACCTTGGACACCGAGAACTACCGCGCCAAGCGCGAGGAGGCCCTGACCCGGCTGGCCGCCCGCATGGCCAACCGCGCCGTCAAAACCGGGCGCAAGGTGTCGCTGGAGCCGATGAACCCTTACGAGCGCCGTATCCTGCATGCGAGCCTGCAGAACAATCCGAACGTGTCCACCCACAGCGAGGGCGACGAGCCCTACCGCCACGTGGTGGTGGTGCCGGAGAAGTAACGGCGTAAAGATCGGGACGAAGCGAAAGCCCGCCGCGCTCAAAAAGGCGCGGGGGCTTTCGCGTTTCTTGTGTTGCTTTGCGCCGGCGCTTTTCCACCGGCCAGGCGGCCGCGGCCTTTCCCCTGCCGGCGGCGCCCGCCCCTTCCTATTTTTTTCTTGCATTTTCCCCGATCGTTCGATATCATGGGAAAAATCCGTCCGGGCTTGCCCGCTGAAGGAGGAAGGATTTTTGGATAAGGATATGACGCGCGGCAGCATCGCCCGAACGCTGGTCGTCTTTTCCATCCCGCTTGCGCTCAGCGGGCTGCTGCAGCAGCTGTACAACTGGGTGGACGCGCTGATCGTCGGCAATTTCGTGGGCGAAACGTCGCTGGCCGCGGTCGGCGCGGCGGGCATTGTCCCGGGGCTGTTCATTTCGGTCATCCTGGGCTTTTGCGTCGGCGTGTCGATCGTGATCTCGCAGGCGTACGGGGCCGGGGACCAGGCGACCATCTCCCGCGTGACCGGCGCGTTCACGGCGCTATTGACGCTGGTTTCCCTCGCGCTCGCCGCGCTGGGCATCGCGCTGACCGGGCCGCTTTTGCGCCTGCTGGGCACGCCGGAGGATATCCTGGACCTTTCCGCCCAATACCTGCGCATCCTGTTTTTCGGCCTTCCGGCTCTTTCCGTCTATAACGTGTACGGCGCGGCGCTGCGCGGCATCGGCGACAGCCGCACGCCGCTGAACGCCATCGCGCTTTCCTCTGCGGCCAACGTGGTGCTGGATCTGCTGCTCGTCGCGGTCATTCCCCTCGGCGTTCAAGGCGCGGCCATCGCGACCGTGCTTTCCCAGTGGGTGATGAGCCTGTACCTGCTTTTCCATGTGCCGCGCAGGCACCCGCTGCTCAAATACCCGGTGAACCGGTCCCTGCTCGACCGGCACGCCATCCGGCGCGGCCTGTCGCTCGGCCTGCCGACCATGGTGCAAGCCGCCATCCGCTCCGTGGGCGGGATGATGCTGCAAAGCGTGATGAACGGCTTTGGGAGCACCACCGTCGCGGCCATCACCACCGCGTACCGGATCGACACGCTGACGCTGCTGCCGGTGACGAACATCGGCGCGGGCGTTTCCACGTTCGTCGCGCAGAACAAGGGCGCGGGCGATCTGCCGCGCGCGCAAAAAGGGCTGCGGGCCGGCGTGCTGATCGCGGCCGTTTCCTCGGTGGTGACGACGACCGCCGTGGTGCTGCTGGGCGAAGGGCTGATGCGGCTTTTTGGCATCACCGAGCAAGCCGTGCGCATCGGCCGGGATTTCCTGTTCTTCTGCGCGGTGTTTTACCCCGTCTTCGGTGTCGAGCAGGCGATCATCGGGTACCTGCAGGGCATGGGGGACGTTCGGTTTACGGCGTTTGCCTCGATTTCGAGCCTGGCGGTCCGGGTGCTGCTGTCCTTTTTGTTCGCGGACACGGTGGGAAACCGCATCATCGCCTACGCGGAGATGGTGTCATGGGTCTATTGCCTGGTCGTCTGCGCGGCGCGGTACGCGGTCATCCGGCGGCGCGGGGCAATTGCGGCGGTGCCCGGCGTGGCGGCTTCCCCCAGGAATTCCCTTTCCTGACCGCTCGAAGCGATTTTTAGAAATTCGGGGGACCGGCAGCGCCGCCGGTCCCCCCATTTTCCTCTATGCCGCGCCCGCACGCGCTTTCCCAATCCCGCCCGGGCGCCTATGTGCGCGGTTTGCAGGCGGCAGGCAGGCGGCTAGCGCCAAAGGTCCGGCTTGGAAGCGTGCTCCTTTCCCTGGATCGTGATGGCCATTCTGGGACACGCCCGCGCGCAGGCGATGCAGCGCGCGCAGCGGCTTTCGTCCACCGTATATCCCTTTTCAAAGGACAGCGCGTTCGCCGAACGGGGGCACGCGATCACGCATTGAAAACAGTACCCGCACTGGGTTTGATCCCATACCAAGCGCATTTTCGTTCCCCCTTCATAGGATAGGGCCCCTATAAAAGAGGAAATTTGCCATCTGTGTCAGAAAATCCTTTTAATCCTTCAAAGCGTTTCATAAACCGTCCGGCGTTTCTTCCAAGGGCTGCAGCACGACCTTTGGCAGGCAGCCTGTATACCCCGCGATGTCGCCCGCCACGCTGGCCGCCGCGCAGGCGACGGCGCGGGCGAACGCGCCGCTCGGCGCCTCCCCTTCAGCCGTCGCCGAAAGAAACCCAGCGACCATCGCGTCGCCCGCGCCGACGGTGGTCCGCACCTCCACCGGCACCGCCTGCGCGAAAAGCCGGTGGCCCCGGTCCACGTAGAGCGCGCCGTCCGGCCCCATGGACACGAGGACCGCGCCCACCCCTGCGTCCAGCAACGATTGCGCCGCGGCGAGGATCTCCGCGCGGGAGGAAAGCGGCCTGCCCGCATACAGGGACAGCTCGTGCAGGTTGGGCTTGACAAAGAAGGGGGCTTGCCGCACGCCGCGGGCAAACGCCTCGCCCTCCGCGTCCAGCGCGACGGCGCACTCGGGCGCGGCCCGCCGGGCGCGGGCGGCCAGGTCGCCGTAATATTCCGGCGGGCAGCCGGGCGGAAGGCTGCCCGTCAGCACCAGAAAACGGCTTTCCTTCGCGCGGCGGAGCGCGGCGTCCGCCACGCCCGCAAGCGCGGGCGCAGATGCGAAAAGCCCCGGCGCGTTGACCTCGGTGATCGCGCCGGCCTGGCGGTCAAAGATCTTCAGGTTTCTGCGCGCCTTGCCGGGCACCCGCACGAAATCCGTTCGTACCCCCGATTCCTCCAAGGCATTAAAAAGCCAGCCGGCGCTTTCCGTGCCGATCAGGCCCACGGCGCAGGCGGGCGCGCCCAGCGCGGCCAGGTTTCGCGCGACGTTGATGCCCTTGCCGCCCGGCTGCGACGTTTCCGACTGAACGCGGTTTGTCCCGGCCGGGACGAGCCGGTCCACCCATACGGTCCAATCCTCGCAGGGGTTCAGGCAGACGGCGGTGATCGTCAAAGCCATGCCTACCAGCGTCCCTCGTGGACGATTTCGGCAAGCGCCTTGCGCGGCCTCGGCGGAATCTCGCGCGCGGGGTACCCCAGCGGCGTGAGCATCACGACGCGGTATTTGTCCGGGATGCCCAGCAGCGTTTTGATCGGGGCTTCCTCGAACCAGCCGACCCAGCAGGTGCCCAGGCCCTCCGCCTGGGCGGCCAGGACGAGGTGCTCGCCCACGATGCCCGCGTCCACCAGGTAGTATTCCTTGCCGTCAAACCGTTCCGCCGCGCCCGGGTCCATCGCCAGCACCAGCAGCGCCGGCAGCGTATGGTAATCCGTGCCGCGCGGGTTGCCCGAAAGCGCATGGCCGATCTGTTCGATCATGTCCCTTTCCCGCACGACGACGATGTGCCAGCCCTGCGAGTTCTTCCACGAGGGCGCGGCCTGCGCCGCGCGCAGGATGCGCGAAAGGGCCTCCTCGGGCACGGGGTCGGGCTTATACGCGCGCACGCTCCGGCGCGCTTTGACGGCTTCGTACAGTTCCATCGCTATGCCTCCCTTCATAGATCATGTACCACGCGACGCCGCACAGGATGATCGCGCCGCCGACGACGCTCACGAGCTTCGGTGCCTCGCCCAGAATAAGATATACGAGCATCGGCCCCGTAAACACCTCGGTCAGAATCGCCGCCGAAACGGTGGGGGCCTTGTAGTACTTCAGCGCGTAGCTCTGCATGGAATGCCCGATCAGCGTGCAGACCACCGCCAGCCCGGCGGACGCGCCGATGCCCCCCGCGTTCATGCCGTCCGTGGGAAGGCGCAGCAAAAGCGCAAGCAGCAGCAGGGCGGCAAACGAAATGGAGTACACGACCATCGTATAGGGCATGGTGCCCACCTTTTTGCGCACGGCGCGGCCGCAAAGCGTGTACACCGCCTGCGTGACGGCCGCCAGCAGCGCCATCAAAACGCCCAGGGTCTCCGGCCCTCTGGCCCCGATGGCGCACACGCAGACGCCGACGATCGCCAGCACAATGCCAAGGAGCGCCGGAAGCGGCGTCCTTTCCTTCAGCAGCACCGCCGAGCCGAGCACCGTCATCAGCGAAAAGGTGCTCCAGATGCTGACGGCTATGACCGAATCCGCGTATTTGAGCGCCGTAGCCCAGGTCGCAAAGTGCGCCGCCAGCACCACGCCCGACAGCAGCGACAAAAGCCATTCGCGCCTGCCCATGCGCCGCACCGCTTGGCGCGACTCGGCCTTTTTCAGGAAAAACGGCAGCATCAGGAGCATCGCGACGCCCACGCGAAATACGTTCAGCCAGACCGGGTGAAGGCCCGCGCCCATCGCCAGCTTGTTCAGCACCGCCGAAAACGCGATGCCGATCGCCCCCGCCGCAAGCGCGGCGGCGCCCAGGCCCCGATGCTCCTGTCCCATGCGAAGATCCTCCCTTTTCTGCGTGCAAGCAAGCCCAGTATACACGAAAAAACGA
>CAZUIA010000033.1:0-17835 GCA_964620835.1 uncultured Oscillospiraceae bacterium | reverse complement strand
TACTAAAGTTATAATTTCATAAATTCCCGCAAGGAGGCAACGGGGCGCGCGAGGGTGCCATCCCGGCACGGATCGCACAAACCGAAACGGGGAAAAACGCCATAACGGGCAGAGAATAGCGCATCATGCCGTTTACTGGAGAAGCGACGCAGGGCATAATTACCATCAGCGCAGGCAGCAGCCCGATCACCAGATCGCGCCGTTTCAGATTGTACAGCAAAACAGCCAATGAAAACGTTGCAAGCGAATAAAAGCCCTGATTGATAAGCAGGGAGAGCAGCGGTGTCCTTTTAATCGCCTGGTACAGCCGTTTCAGAACCTCGCGCATGCCGGACAACGATTCAATCTGGTTCAGATCAACATTTCCCAAATAGACGACAGGATTCTTTTCAGGGGCCGTGTTGAACTCGCACAGCGGCAGGTACGGAAGTACGGCGTCCGTCGAATAGTACGCGTAGCTGTTGCTCAGAAAGGATTCAAGGTATGTGCGCGGATGCCGGAGCAGCATCGAGCCCCATGCGGAAAAATAGGCGCGCCACTGCGCGGGTGTGGCGCTGGGGTTGAGCGTTGCCTTGACCGAATCGGACCGGGCGGACATGTAGAGAGCCCCCAGGTTTTCATAGTCGAGCAGTTCGGAAATCGCCTGGGCTTCCTGCGGCGTAACGTCTTTTGGATGGTCGCGCAGGCAGCGCGCTGTTTGCTGAAAGGGGATGGACAATGCTTCGCCCGGGCTGCCCGCGACAACGCCCATCGCAGGCAGCGCCGCGCCAAGCCAGAAAATGTAGGCGCCCAATACCGCAAGAGCGGTTCCCGCCGCGCCGGCTTTGGCGGACCGTTTTCCCTTGAGCAGTGCGAGAAAGAGAAGCGTGGGGAAAACCAGGATAATCCCGTTATTCCGCGTGAGCGCGACAAGAATGCTGACAATGAACAGAAGGGCCAGATACAAGGGATTTTTTCGGAAGGCTTCGCCGTAAAGCACATACTGCCAGATCAGAGAGACAAACAGGGTGGCAAGCCCCGTGTAAAGGACGTCTTTAATGCCAAACTGCGCAAAAAAGCCCCAAAGGGGGAAAAATGCGTAGAACGCGGTGAGCGTGCGGCCCCACGCCTTGCTTAGCCCCCACTTCGCGGCCAGGCGCACGGTGCGGGCAAACGCGAAGGAAAGCATCAGGCTCTGCAAGAGGATATACAAAAACGCGCCCAGGTTGTCAGAACCCAGCTGGCGGCCAAATTCCAGTTGCCCCCCCATAAGCAGTGTGACGAGATACGGGTGCGCGTTCGAACGCAGGTAGATACCGTCATAAACCCCGATTTGCACAAGATAATCCCACTCCATTGAACCGGGATAAAATGCGATCAGATATGGGAGCCAGCCAAGGAAGATGACCGTCATAGGAGCCCAGGTAGCCCGGCCGAGCCAGGAATCGGAGAACGCGCAAGCGGCTTTTTGCGGAAGCGCCGCACTCTTTTGGAGGAGGAGGAACGCTTCCGTAAGGAGAGCAATGTAAAAAAGCCCGAACCCCGCGCCCGCAAAAAGGGCGCTTCCCGCCTGGAACGGGGTGCCGATCAGGCCCGACAGGCTGTCAAAGTGGTTGTAACTGCGGCCCACCAGATGGGTGAGCGCAAAGAGAATGCCGGAGAGCGCGAGGGAAACCCGCAGGCGCGCGCGGCGGATAAAGAACGCGTGGTACGCCATCGCAAAGACGACGGCGGCAAACGCAAGCGCCCCTGTAAGACCCAGCGCAATTTCCCGGGGAGGCGTCTCTTTGATGAGGAGGGAAAGCTCCTGCGGCGCCGTAAATATGGGTTCCCAGCGCGTTGCCGCTCCGGAAAGCAATGCCAGGGGGATAAGGAGATATTTTGCCAGCGGGGAAGGTCTATTTGCGGGCATCAAGCGGTCCACCCTCCCGTGAAGACTTCGCGCCGGGCCCGTTTGCGGATGCGAACAGCATGCAAATCATATTGGCATGCCACTGAAACGCGCGCCGTTCAAAGCTGGCGATATTTCCCAGCACCATGCCGCTTGAAATCGATAAAAGGCAGATGATGCCAAGGGCGACGGACACAATCAGGCTCGGGAATCTGGGGACCAGCCCGGTTTCAAAGTACTCGATCAGCACCGGGATCAGCAAAACCAGCGAGGCGATGCCAAAGGCGGCGCCGATCAGCGAAAAGAACAGCAGCGGCCGGTAATTTTTCAAAAGCTTGAACAGCGTAAGCAAAACGCGGATGCCGTCCGAAACGGTGCTCAGCTTTGACTGGCTGCCGGCAGGCCGATCCCGGTATTCCACCGGGATGCTGGCGATACGCATCGACTTGTCAAGCGCGTGGATGGTCATCTCGGTTTCGATTTCAAACCCGTTCGAGTTGATCGGAAAGGTTTTGACAAACAGGGGGCTGAATGCGCGCGAGCCTGTCATGATGTCGGAAATACCGCTGCCAAACAGCCGATTGATGAGCAGCCGGACCAGCACGTTTCCGCCGCTGTGAAACCGGCGCTTGTTTTCGGAAAAGTATGTCGAACTCAGCCGGTCACCGATCACCATGTCAACCCCGCCGGAAAAGATCATGTCCGCCATTTCCCGGGCGCGGGTGGCGGGATAGGTATCGTCGCCGTCGACCATCAGGTAGCAGTCCGCGTCGATATCCCGGAACATCGTCCGGATCACATTGCCCTTTCCCTGCCGAAACTCCGCACGCACAATCGCCCCGGCTTTGCGGGCGACGGAGGCCGTGCCGTCGGTCGAATTGTTGTCATACACATAAATATCGGCTTCCGGAAGCGCGCGTCGATAATCCGTGACAACCTGACCGATCGTCAGGGCTTCGTTGTAGCAGGGGATAAGCACGGCTATCGTATTCATCCAGAATCCCCCTCGACTTTCGTATGCTGAAATCGGCGTGCCGGTTTGGCCCGTTTGTTGAACAAACAGGATAATTGTATGATATACTACAATCTGCCAGGCGGTCAAGACAGAAACCAGGCGCTTGTCAAAAAGTTAGCGGCAAACCCCTTGTCTGCCCATCCACAAAGGCCCCACAGGGCTTCAACCGTTCCCGGCGACCAGTGCGCCGGGGACGCGTTTGGCCCATCGGTGCGCACACTGATGGACCAGGTGTGCGCAGCCACTTTCCCTCGCATCAAAAAACCCCGCAGGGGTTTTTGACGTCCTTGTATCAGGGATATCCGATTTATGTTGTCAAGGCCGGGCCGTACTTTCCGGCATCCGTATCGCCTGAAAATCTCCCCCCGAGCCTTGATGAGACGGAGAAAGTGCCGCAACTTTCGGGAAAGTCGCGGCAGGTTGATTCTCCGGGGGCGCAGCCTCGATCCTGGCGGCCGCGCCCCCGTAACAGGGTATCCTTTTTTTACCGGGCGGATTCCATCGCCGTGTTGCCCGCGATGCGGCCAAATACGAAGATGTCCGCGATGGCGTTGCCGCCGATGCGGTTGGAGCCATGGATGCCGCCGGTGACCTCCCCCGCCGCCAGCAGGCCGGGGATCGGCTCGCCGGACTCGTCCAGCGCGCGGGCGGAGGTATCGATGCGCACGCCGCCCATGGTGTGGTGCACGGTGGGCGCGAGCGGAACCAGCGCGAAGGGCGCGGTCACAAGCTGGCGGCCCGCGACGGATTTGCCAAACTGCGTATCCTTGCCGGAGGCAATCATCGTATTATAGGCCTCGACCGTGGCTTTGAGGCCGTCGGCGTCCACGCCGGCCTGCGCGGCGACCTCCTCGATGGTGTCCGCCACGTAGGCATCTCCGGACGCGACGCGCTTCTGAACGCTCTCACCGCCGGCTGCGTCGTAGAAGGAAAAGCAGATGCCGTCGGTCTGTGCGAGAATGGCGTTGGAGATTACGTCGCGGCGGTCCTGCTCGCTGACAAAACGCGCCCCCTCAAGGTTTACGAAGATCGGATCGGTGACGCCGCCGTAGGCCGATTGCAGCGCGCCGGTCTTCGGGTCGCCCAGAGGATGGATCTGGATGTACTCCATGCCGGTGAGCGCCGCGCCGATTTCCTGCGCCATGACGAGCCCGTCGCCGGTGGAAGTCGCCGCGCAGGAGGTGCGGGGCAGTTCGACGCCGTTCATCGCCTTGACCATCTCGGCGTTGGCCGCGTAGCCGCCGGTGGCGAGGATGACCGCCTTTTGGCCGTATAAAAGGTAGGTATTTCCGTCCTCGCTGTTTTCGGCGCGCACGCCCACCACGCGACCGTCCTCGGCCAGAAGCTCCTCCGCCTTGGTGTTGACCTTGATCAGCGCGCGGTCGGCGTGCTCCTCAATCGCCTTGACCATCGTATCGACCAGGTTGGCCTTCGCGCCGCCCACGGGGTTCAGGCTGCGCTGCCAGAGCCCGCCGATGGTGAGAAATACGTTGTCGCCCCACGCGCAGCCGTAGCCCTCCAGCCAAGTGCGCGCGTTGGCGGCGTTCTCGGTCACCAGCTCAATGAGCGACAGGTCGCCAACCCGGTCGCCGCCCTCGTAGGTTTGCAGCGCATGCAGCTCGGGGCTGTCAAAAAGATAGGTGTCTCCGCGCCCTTTGTAGGCTTCAAACTGGGCCTTGACGACCCGCATCAGGAGCTGATGCTCGGCGTTTGCCGGCTCGGCATTTATATAGGAAAGAACCTCGTCGTCGGAGAACGTCATTTCGACGTTCTGCTGCCGCGGAAGGTCCGCCGCGTTCAGCGTGCCGCCGGCCCGCGCGGTGTTTCCGCCCACCTGCGGCGCCTTGTCGATCAGGATCACGTTGCCGCCCTGCTCGAGCACCGTCACCGCCGCGGCAAGGCCCGCGCCGCCGCCGCCGATGACGATGACATCCGCGGTCATCTTTTTGGTCTCTCCGCCCGCCGGCTTCGCCTCTTTTTCCTCATGGGCGAGGTCGGCGTTTGTGAGGCCCGCCTGCAAAAGCGCCGCCGCCGCCGCTTCCAAAATGGCGTTGGATGTAAACGTCGCGGAGGCGACGGCGTCCACCTCGACGCTGTTGAGCTCCACCATGGCCGCGCTCATTTGATCAATCGCCAGCGAGCCGATCCCTTCGGTCTCCTCCGGCCCGTCGATCTTGGCGTCCGCGATCTTCCCGCCCTCAACGGTCAGCGTGACGCTCACGTCGCCGGCAAAGCCCTTGGCGCTGGCGGTGAACGTGCCGTCCTGCGCCGAGGCGGCCAGGGGCGCCGCCATCAGAAGCGCCGCGCACAGGATTAAAGATACGATTTTTCTCAATGCAACCCTCTCCTTTTGATCTGAAGTTACCCCGATTCAAATGCGCATGCATTCGATACCGGGATATCGATTTATTGTGATCTTATTACGATTCCGAAAAAATGGCAAGGGTTTTGGTTTTTTTCAGGCGGGGAAAGCGTGGCGGATTACAATGCTAAATCCCGGACGCCTTTTGAAGCCACCGCGCCAACCTGGGCATTCGCCACAAGCTGATTCCAGGCATAACGGCAGGGCCGGGCGCAGCCACAGAGAGGACCAAAGGCGCTTCTATTCCCCCGCCGACTTTTTGAGCGACCCGCCCCTGCCATCTCCCGATGAGCCCTTCCGATGGCAAGTCCTCAAGGACTTCCCCGCTTCCCTTGCGCACCCACATGTTTGACAATCCTACACGGACTTTGAGGCGCTGCCATAAAAGTGATTGACATACGGAAAATATACCAATATAATAAGACAAAAATAGGAATCGAAACTTACGATACAGCGGAACGGAACCGGAAGCTTGTCGATGAACGCCTTTAACTTACTGAAAACGCCGTCTTGATCGAAATAAAGGGCTAAGCGAGCAGGCAATATCGTCGAATGGAGGACATCGCCTGTGCATTCTGATGGTTTGACGCGATTGGACACGCCTGCGCAAAAAGAGGTATTTCGTTCCGAGTACTATCTACCCGCATACAATTTGGCTTTGGGCGTTACAGGCGCGCCCGATGCCGCAAGGAACTTGACAGACATTGCGCTGGAAAGGGCGATTCGCCGCTTTTCGGGGCGGCCTTTGCCCGCCGATTGCACGCCTTATCTGGTCGCGCAGGTCTATCTGCTTTTTGCCCAGCGGGAAACGGCGAAAGCGCCCGCCGCGCCCGTGGAGGAAAAGCCCGCGGAGCCTTCCGCCGCGCCGGTGCCCGCCGCGCCCGTGGAGGAAAAGCCCGCGGAGCCTTTCGCCGCGCCGGCGCCCGCCGCGCCCGCCCAAGGCGGCACGGCACCGGCGGAGCCGGAAAACCTCAAGGCGGTTTATGACAGCGCGATGACCGAGTTCTGGGTTCCTTCCGTGGGGGAGGCTTCTCCTTCCGGGGAGTCGTCTGCTGATTCTCCGGTGGCGGAGGCGTGGGAAGAGGACCTGGAGCCCATTGCGCCCGATCAGCCATCTATGTCGCTGAGCGTGCTGAACACCCTTCTGGTACTGGTCTGCGTGGGCTCGCTCGTGTTTTTGCTGATTATGCTCGGCGCGTTTTCCGGTACCTCTTGATCTGCGACTGACGAGGAGGGATGAGCCGCGTGTCTTTAACGCCTTTGAATTTGGGGGAAATCCGCTATCCCGGCTTTACGCGCAAGCGGCGCAAGTTTTACCTGATTTCGGAAGTGGACGCCCTGCTGGCCCGTGTGTGTGAGCAGATCGAATTGGAGCGCAAGGCGCTCAAGGAGGCCCGGGATCAAAACAGCGCGCTGCGCGAAAAAAATGACGAGCAGAGCCAGTCGGTGGACAATCTGCTGGCCGAGGCCGCCGAGCGGGAGCGCGTCATCGCCGGGCAGGCGGACGATATTTCCGGCCTGGGAAGCGTACTGGACAAGATCAAGGCGGAGAACGCCGACCTGTCCGAGCGGGCTGAACGCCAGAAGGCGGAGCTTGCGCAGCTGAACGAGCGGGTAAGCCAGCTTTCGGAACTCTTGGAGGATGCCCAGCGCAAAAGCAGCGAGGTTGTCCTGGAAGAGGCGGCGCGCAAGGCGAACCAGATCATCAACCGCGCGGTGGTCAGCCGCGATCAGATGCTTTCTCAGGCGAACGATCA
This sequence comes from uncultured Oscillospiraceae bacterium, assembly GCA_964620835.1. Taxonomy (GTDB): domain Bacteria; phylum Bacillota; class Clostridia; order Christensenellales; family Aristaeellaceae; genus Avichristensenella. Next base: position 10,831 of record CAZUIA010000033.1, on the reverse strand, counting down.
GCGTACCCGGCTGATTTCCGCCTGCCGGGCCGCGTATTACAACTCCCTTCAGTTCAAACAGGATTTGGCGGAGCAGTTCCGGCGCATGGAGCAGGATCTGGACGAGTCCATTGACGTGCTGCGGAAAATGGACGCCGCTCAGCTGACGGTTGATCCCTTTTCGTCCATGGCGCTGGAAGGCGGTGACCCTCCCGAGTGAAGGGCAGGACAAGGCTGTCAAAAGCAACCCGGAGGGCGCTTCCGGTGGTGCTGCTGGCCATTGCGCTTGCAGGGCTGAGCGGCTGTACCCAGGCGCACCAGCCTTCGGCCCTTGTTGCCTCGACGCCAAGGCTGCGCGCTACCCCGACACCTGCCCCCGTGCTGACCAACGAACCGGCGGCGACCTATGGGTCTGTGTTTACCGATAAACTTGCGGTGAGCGTCGTTCTGGAAGGCTATACGGACGATGAGACCATGCGGGCGGTGACCGACGAGATCCGACGCGCCGGAGTGCCCTGCGTGTTTTTTATCAGCGGCGTGGATGCCAGCGAGCATCCGCAGGTTGTGAAACGAATTGCCGAGGCGGGGATAGAAGTTGGCAATTACGGGTTGAACGCGCTCGAAAACATGCAGCGCAACGATATCGATGCCAATATTCACCAGTTTCAGCGGGGGCAGGAGCTTTTGACCCATGCCACAGGTCGGCGGCCTGTCCTTTTTCGGTGCAATCGCTCGGATTATACCCCCGATCTGATGAAGGCCGCCGCGTATACGGGGCTGGAGGCTGGGGTGCTCCCAAATATTTTTGTCAACCATTCGAGCTTTGACGAGGCCGAGGACGCGATTCCCTTTGTCCGGAAACTTACCAGGGGGTCCATCATATCGATCAAGCTGGGGCAGGCGCTCAAAGGAGACGAGTATCAGGGCACCGAGGAAATCATGGACCCCATGGCCATCGATCCGGAGCCGTTCCTCTCCGACAACATGGATGAGACCATTCACGCGGCCTATGCCAATATTACAAATGTGGTCTCTTGGCTGCTGGAGGCTTTGGAAAAGGAGAACTACGCCATTTTGTCCCCGGAGGCGCTTCAGGGGGAACGGGTGGCGGCGTTTGATCATCCCGCCCAGCTGAGCGACGAGACGCTGAAAGAACTGGATGCCGCGTCTTATTCGCTGCCCGTCACCGACGCGCCCCTGGGGGTCCCCGCCTCCGCCGCGACCGGCGACCGAATGCCGGAGGGCACGGTGTTTGTGGGGGATTCCGTACTGGCGGGGGTGGGGGGATATGTCAAATGGCGCCAGGAGACGCATCCGGAGTATCTGGGCGGTGCCCGGTTTTTAACCGCCAACAATTTGGGCATTGTCGCGGCCCAGTCGGGCGTCGCCTCGGTGTCGACGCATCCTTCGGTGGACGGACGGCTCTCCTCCATCGCCGAGGCGGTTGAAAAGATGCAGGCGAAGGTCGTTTATTTGATACCCGGGATGAGCGATGCGCGCGCCGGCGCTTCCGCAAAGCTCATCGATCAGCTCAAACTGACCATCTACCAGATCCGCACGCGGCTGCCCGGGGTGGAGATCCGCATGGGTTCCACGCTTCCGGGCGTGGCCGGCCGGTACGGCGATCCCACAAACGCGGCGATTTTTGGCTGCAATCTGGCCGTCGCCAAGTTCTGTGCGCAGTTTGACATTCCCTTTGTGGACGCGGCCTTTGCGCTGCGGGACGCGCAGGGAAATTTGCAGGAATCCCTGTGCATGGACGCCGATACCTACGGCACCCATCTGAGCGATCAGGGCTGCGAAGCGTGGATCGGCTACTTGCTGGGGCATGTGCCCGGATAGCGTCGCTTGAAAGGGGGCTGATGTATTGCGCAAAGCAAAGGAGCGGGCGGAGGCTTTGATGAGGGCCGCGCCTGATCGGCGTCAGCTTCCCCATGTGCCCGATTCCACCGGAGTGCGCCGCGTTCTGGACCGGCGGGACAACCTGGAAGAAGATGCCAAAAGGCCGCAGTATGCGCGCTTTGCGGGGCAGCGCTTTCTGGCGGATTTTCCCGTGCAGGTTTTTCCGGAGGGCGGGGCGCCTTTCCGCGCGCGGTGTGTGGACATCTCCCAAACCGGCATGCGGCTGCGGTCAGCGGGGGCGGCGGCCCTTCCGCGCGCCGGCCAGCGCGTGGCGCTGAAGTTTTTGCTGCTGCCCGGCGTGCTGGCGGAAGGCACGGAGAAGCGGTACCGCCTGCGGGCCGACGTCGTATGGTCGGCGCGAGAAGAGGGCGCCTTTGCCGTCAAATTCCATACGCCCCTGTACGTTTCCAGGCGCAGGGTGAAAGACACGCTGATGGTTTCATCGGCCAGTTTCCTTCTGTTTCTGGTGACGCTGGTCATTCTTCTGATGCGCACCGAGAGCGTGCTCTACTTCAGTCAGAACAGCACGCTGTACGCCTACTCCATCGTCACGGCGGGCTTCCTTTTGTCCCGGTACCTGTTTGGCGCGCTGTACCGCCCCGTGCCCGTCAACCCCGAGTATACGCCTTCCGTCACCGTCGTCATTCCATGCTTCAACGAGGAGCAGTGGATCAGCCGAACCATCATCAGCTGCGTTGATCAGGATTATCCGCCGGACAAACTGGAGATTATCATCGTGGACGATGGGTCCAGCGACCGCTCGGTGGAGGTCATCAAGGACACCGTCGCCAAGCTGTGGAACGAAGCGCAACGCTTTGGAACGCGCCAGCGCATTCGGGTATTTTTCCAAAAAGTGAACCAGGGCAAGCGCGAGGCCATGGCCCTTGGCATCCGCAACGCCCAGACCGAACTGGTGGCTTTCGTGGATTCGGACAGTTTTCTGGAGCCCGATGCCATCCGCCACCTGGTACAGCCCATGAGCGATCCCAAGATGGCCGGGGTCAGCGGGCGTACCGACGTGACGAACGCCTACACCAACCATCTCACGAAAATGCAGTCGGTGCGCTACTACATTTCCTTTCGCATCATTAAGGCCGCCGAGGCGTACTTTGACTCGGTCATGTGCCTGTCCGGCCCGCTGGCCTGCTATCGCCTGTCCGTGGTGCACCAGGTGCTGGACGAGTGGCTGCACCAGACATTTCTGGGGCGCAAGGCCACCTTTGGGGATGACCGGAGCCTGACCAACTTTGTGGTGCGGGGCCACCGCACCTATTATCAGGATACGGCCATTTGCGCTACCCTCGTCCCCAGCCGCCAGAAGGTATTTCTGCGCCAGCAGATGCGCTGGAAGCGGTCCTGGCTTCGGGAGAGCCTGAAGGCCGGGTCCTTCATGTGGCGCAAGGAGCCGCTGATGTCCATTTCCTTCTATCTGGGGCTTCTGATCCCGCTGCTTGCGCCGGTGATCATGGTGTATAACCTGGTTTATGTGCCCATCTTTCGGCACATCTACCCCACGACATTCCTGCTGGGGCTTCTGATGATGTCCCTGCTGATGAGCTTTTCCCAGCTCCTTTTGAAAAGGAGCTCCCTTTGGATTTATGGAATCTGGTTTGCCCTCTACTATGAGGCCGTGCTTTTGTGGCAAATGCCCTATGCGTGGTTTACCTTCTGGGTCTCCGACTGGGGCACCCGCGGCAGCAAAAAGAAAAAGCCAAAACCCGGCGCCCGGGCGCCCAGGCCGGCGTCCACCCGCGCGTAAGCACTTTGCGACTGAAAGGAGTTGGCGCATTCAAGTGGCACCCCGTCAAGAGCCTGAAAACGCATTTCCCGTCGCGGAGCGCTGGCTTCGTTGGCACAACCGCGTCAAGGTGCTTCGCACCGTTGTGCAACTGGCGGCGCTGGCGGCGCTGGCGGCGTACATTGTCGTATCCATTTTGGGCGGTCGGGGGCTGTTCGGCAGCGGGACGCCGACCGCCGCCTCCGGCGGGGAGGAACGGACGCAGAGCGGAGAGGGCAGTTTTATCGCCATCTCCTATCCGGGGCTCACCCGTTCCAAGAGCCTTGAAAGCAAGATCGTAAATGTCGACACCTTCAGTCAACAGCTGCGCGCGCTGAAGGATTCCGGGTATGTGACTGTTACGCAACAGGACGTCCTCAACAATTATTATTACTATGGGAGCCTGCCGGAAAAGGCGCTGTTCCTGATTTTTGAGGACGGCATACAGGATACCGTGCAGCTGGCTCAGAGCGTTTTGGAGGATTTGAATTATCGCGCGACCATTTCCACCTATGCCAACAACCTTGACGATGCCTCCAGAAGATTCATCACCGCGGAGGGCCTGCGTTCGCTCGCTTCCAATGGCTGGTGGGAAATGGGAACCAACGGCTATCGGCTTTCTTACATCAATGTGTACGACCGCTACGGCAACTTCTTCGGAAACCTCAACGGCAGCGAATATGTGAAGGTAAGTCCATGGCTGTGGCGGGACTACAATCACTACCTGATGGACTTCATCCGGGACGAGGACCGGCTTCGGCTGGAGAGCGAGGCCGAACTGCGAAAGCGCATCCAGGCCGATTATGACCTGATGTCCTCCACCTACGCCGCGAGACTTGGCGGCGTGCCCGGACTGTATATTCTGATGCACTCCAACACCGGCGCCTTTGCGACCGACCCGATCGCCAGCGACGCGAACCGGGAGGGCATGACGGGCATTTTCGCCATGAACTTCAACCGCCAGGGTACATGCCTGAATACGCTGAAGTCCTCGGTGTACGATCTTTCGCGCCTGCAGGTTCAGAGCTATTTTTCAACCAATCACCTGCTGATGCGCATCCAGGATGATACCGGGGACGACGTGGCCTTTGTAGCCGGCGATGCGCAGCAGGCGGAAAACTGGTACCGGGATGAGGGCGCCGCGCAGTTTGAGAGCGGCCAGATCACCCTCACCACCCAGCCCCGGGGCGAGGGGCGGATTGCCCTGAAAGGCCAGATGATGGCGGACCTGGATATGACGGTCACCCTGAAGGGGAACCTGATCGGCTGTCAGCGGGTCAACCTGCGTACCGACCGGGACCTGAAAACCGGCATCCAGGTGGGTCTGGAGGACAATGAGCTGGTGATCCGGGACCTTTCGCAGGGCGGGCTGGAACTGGCGCGCCAGGGCCTGTTTGAGCTGGACGGCGGTCCCTACATTTCCACGCAGGAGGACGAATACAACGGCCTGGTGGCGCTGCAAAACGCCATCATTCAGTACGACGAGGATCCGCTCCGGGTGGCCCAGGCGCAAAAAAAACTGGCCGAGTTGGAGAACACCCCGGTGGTAACCCTAGCCGACGGCGGAACGCCTTACTATCCGGAACTGGATGTCGCCGACAGGGCCAGCCGCAAGCTGCGCATCCGGCTGGTGGGGTCCCGGCTGAGCGTCTGGGTTGACGACCGCCCCGCCGTGGAGCAGCTGCTGGTGTCCGGCGGCCAGGTGGGCCTGGGCCTTTTGGTCCTGAGTGCCCAGGCGAGCGCCGACGAGGACGAGTACAGCCAGCGCTTCTTCTACGATGACGTATACGACGCGGTGTTTGTCGATCCCGTGGTGCTGGATGCCCAGGACCAGGAAAAAGTGCTGTATTCCTATACGTCGGAGCAGTTGCGGACCATCAACGGCATAATTACCGGATGGTTTAACGCCGCCATCAACTTTTTCCTGGACAATTTCTGATCAAACGGAGGATTCAGGCGTGAAAAGACCCATTTTGGCGCTCTTGCTGGCGGCACTGATGCTGATGACGCCCGGCCTTGCGAAGGCCGCGGAATGGGCGACCGGCGCCTGGCTCCCCTATTGGGATGCGGAGGATGCCCTGGCTGAAATGGACAGCTTGAGCGGCCGGCTGGACGCGGCGGTGGCCTTTGCGGGGCTGTTTGACAGCGGCGACCAGATCATTCTGCCGGAGGCGACCGAAGCGCTGCTCGCGCAAATGCAAACATCCCTGGCGGAAGCGGATACGGCGGTGTTTCTGTCGGTGGTAAACGATGTTGAAGTGGCGCCGGGCAAGTACGACAATAAATCCACAGACCTTCTGCGCCGGCTGTTTAAAAGCGAGGCCTCCGTCGGCGCGCACCTGGAGGCGCTGGTCTCGCTTATCGATACATACGGCCTTCGCGGGCTGGAATTGGACTATGAAAATCTCGGCTCCGATGCCGGGCTGTGGGCGGCCTATGCCGGGTTTATCCAGCGCATATGGGCCGTGTGCCAGCGCGACGGAGTGCGGCTGCGCGTGGTGCTGCCCTGGAATGCGCCCAAATACGTCACTTTGCCGGAGGGCCCGGAATACACGGTGATGTGTTACAATCTGTACGGGTACCACAGCGGCCCCGGCCCGAAGGCGGACATTGAGTTTCTCAAAACCGTGTGCGAGCTGTACCGGGAAGTGCCCGGAACCGTGCGCATGGCCTTTGCGACCGGCGGCTTTGTCTGGAGCGGCGATGAAATTGAGGCGCTTGACCAGCTTCAGGCGGCGGGGCGCCTGGCGGAGGCGGGTGTGCTGCCCGAGCGGGACGAGGCCAGCGGGGCGCTGAGGGCCGCCTATTCCGCGGATGGCGTCCGGCACGAGCTATGGTATGCCGACGGGCAAACCCTGGCCGCCTGGCGGGATGTCTGCCTGGCGTACGGCTACGGGGCCTTTGACCTGTTTCGACTCGGAGGCAACGACTTGACCGATTGGGCAGAGGCATCCTTTCTCGGACCCTTGGTGCGGGAGGAAGATATAAATTGAGAAAGAGACAGTTGCGCACGGCCGTTTTGCTGCTGATTCTGGCGGCCGGGATGATTTCGGCGGGGATATACGCCCGCATCGCCCAGTGGAAGCCCTTCAGCCCGGCACCCTTGGCGCAGAGCGTCAGCGCCGAGGTGTCGCCTGTCGCCCAGCAGGTGAGCGTTGCCGTACAGCGCTATGACAGGCTGGAAGACGGGGAGACGGCTGTCCTGAGGGACACCGCCACCGACGGAATCCCGCAAAAGGCTGAGCTGGTCATCCTCGGGATGGCGCCGGAGGCGGCAATGCGCCGGCTGCTTTCAGAATTGGCGCTCAGCGGCGTATCCGCCGTGTTTTACGCCACCGGGAGCGACGCCGCACAGTATCCCGCAAGCCTGGCGCTGGTGCGCAGTGAGGGGTATGAGGTCGGCGTCGCCTACTTGGTTTCTGGCCAGATTGAGCAGGTTTCGGGAAAGCGGATCGTTTCGGAACTGTTTCCCGCCTGCGCGGCGGTGCAGGTTGCCTCCGGCGTATGGCCCGATCGCCTGCTGACGCTGACAGAGCCCGGGGAGGGACTGCTTGACGCCGCATATGCCTGCTCAATGCGGGAGGCCGTGCAGCCCACCCGGGTGATCACCCTTGAGGAAGCCTACACCGAGGCCATGGCCCAAAGCCTGGTGGACGGGTTGACGCGGGGGTCGATCCTATGCCTTCGGCTTGACGGCGCGCAAGCGCCGGACATCACGCCGCTCGTAAACGCATTGGCCCAGACGAACCTGCAATCCATCGCCCAGCAGATGCTGGAAGCGGACTACACCCCCGCGCAGCCGCAGGCCCGGGCCTATACGGTTGAGCGCGCGGTGGCCTTTTCATTTTCCGGGTTCGGAAACCGGGATGAGCTGACGAGCGTGCTGGCCTCACTCAAGGCGGTGAAGGCCACGGCCACTTTCTTTGTCACGCGGGAAGAGATTTCCCGATACCCCGAGGACATCCGCGCACTGGTGGAAGCCGGCCATCAGCTGGGGATATCGGCACAGGCGGCGCGCTTTACCACCGCGGCCACAATGCTGGAAGACCTGCTCTACGCCAAGGACGAGCTTGCCTCCGCCTTTTCCTACACGGGGGATCTGGCGGTGCGGGTGGCTTATGGCAGCGTCACCGACGCCCTCCGGCAAGCCTGCGGGGCGGGCGGCTTTACGCTGGTGTCCTCGCTGGTCAACGTCGTGCGTTCGGACGACATCCGGATGACCGATGCGCGCGCGGTGCTGCCTTTGGCGCTTCCTGAGACAAATGGGGTGCTGCAGCGGGGGGCGATTGTACACTTTCAAATGAAACAGTACCAGCGCAGCAGCACACTGCTGGGCGACCTGGTGCGCCTGGTGGCCACGGAGCGAAACATCTATTCGATCAAGCCCGTCATGGACATTCTGAACAACCGGGAGATGACCTATACCTACCCGGTTCCGGAGGAAAGCATCCTTCCCGACCTTCGGGACGCCATTCACCCGGGGCAGTTGACGGGCAATGCCATGTCGGCCATCGTCGCCCGCTACATTGGCATTGACTGGGTGAATTCCACGTCTTTTCTGCCGGGGTTTACCCGGGCGGAGATCAAGCGCCTGGACAAAAAAGGCCTGGTGGCAAACGACGAGAATATGGTATTTTTAACCTTTGACGACTGGGGCACAGACAAGGCCATTACGGCGCTGCTGGATGTATTAAAGGCGCACAACGCGCGCGCCACCTTCTTTGTGCGGACGGAAAACGTGACCTATAACCCCAATCTGCTGCGTGCCATCGCGGCCGAGGGGCACGCCGTCGGAAGCCACACCCATACGCACTTCCCGCTGTCCAACGACACGGGAGACGGGAAAAAGTTTACGGAGCTTTCCGCGAAGCAGGTGGAGGACCTGAAAAAGGATCTGGTGACCAGCCACGGCGTGTTTGAGTCCATCATCGGCGATATGACGGTGAACGGCCGCCCGGCGCTGTCGCTTCTGTTCCGGCCGCCCACCCTGGCTGTGAGCAAAAACGGCATGGAAGCGGTGCTCGACTGCGGCTTTACCCACGTTGTCTCCGGGTCCTACACCACCCAGGACTACAAAGCCACCAGCGCCAGCAGCCTGGCGGAAACCTTGAAAAAGCGCACCAAGAGCGGCGCGGTGCTGATCATGCACATGTCCGACAACAGCATCTATACCGCCGAAGCGCTGGACATCTATTTGAGCGAAATGGAGCTTCGTGACGCCGACAAGCGGTACAAGTTTGCGGGCCTGGACGAAGTGCTTCAGTAGGCCCCTGCGCTACAAGCGCCACCATGCGTAGCCGCGGCTTTTCAGATCGTCCGGGCGGAACATCCCTTTGACGTCCAGAAGCACGCGGCACCGGGCGGGGCAGCCTTCAAAGCACTGGTCGATCTGCGCCCAGGTTAGGTCCCTGAACTGCTGATGGGCCACGGCAAAAATCAGGCAATCGGCTCCGAAAATGGCGCTGATGGGGGTCAGGGTGATCCCATAAACGCTTTGCGTTTCCTCCGGATCGGCCACGGGATCTATCACCAAAGGATCAACGCCGTATTCCCGCAGCCGCTGAATGATATCGTATACCTTGCTGTTGCGAACATCGGGGCAGTTTTCCTTAAAGGTCATGCCGAAGATTGCCACCCGCGCGCTTTTCACCGTTTTCCCGGCAAGGATCATTTTTTTGATGGCGGCGTCCGCCACAAACATGCCCATGCCGTCGTTGACCTTGCGCCCCGAAAGCACAATTTGGCTGTGATAGCCCAGCTTTTCCGCTTCATAGATAAAGTAATACGGATCCACGCCGATGCAGTGCCCGCCCACCAGCCCCGGGCGGAAGCCCAGCGCGTTCCATTTGGTATTCATAGCGTCAATGACATCGTTGGTATCGATCCCGATCCGATCAAACACCATGGCCATTTCGTTGATAAACGCGATATTGATATCCCGTTGGCTGTTTTCCACCACCTTGGCTGCCTCGGCCACCTTGATTGAAGAGGCCCTATAGACGCCCGCGGTGATGATCAGCGCATACACGCTGGCGACAGTATCCAAGGTCTCCTCATCCATGCCGGAAACAATCTTCCGGATGGTCGGGAGGCGATGCACCCGGTCACCGGGGTTGATCCGCTCAGGGGAATAGCCAATCTTAAAATCAACGCCACAGCGCAGTCCGGACCTTTGCTCGAGGATTGGGAGGCAGACTTCTTCCGTAACACCGGGATATACGGTGGACTCATAGACCACAACGGCGCCTTTGCGCAGGCAATCCCCCACAATCTGACTGGCGCTGACGACCGGAGCCAGGTCGGGGGTCTTGTCGGTATTGATCGGCGTGGGAACGGCGATGACAAAAAAGCTCGCAGCCCGGAGCAAGGCCGGGTCCGCGGTAAAAGCCGCGTCGGTTTCTCCGAGGGCCCGAGCGCCCACCTCGTCGGTGGGGTCCACCCCCCGGCGGAGTTTTTCCACCTTGCCGACGTCTGTATCAAAGCCGATGACGTCCAGCTTCTTTGCGAATTCGACCGCAATGGGCAGCCCTACATAGCCCAGCCCTACCACCGCCAGCTTTGCTCGCCGGGATGTCAAATCGTCAAAAACCGTCATGGGGTCTCCTCCATCCATTTGTGCGGTGGCGGCCACTGCTTTGGCCGAAAACACGCCGGGGACCTTCGCGCGGACAGAAAACCGAGCCGGGACGATCAAGACAGGCCGATTCGCGGCGGGAGAGTGAAAAATGGAATCAAATGCACACCTACGCAGTACTATATAAGAAACCCGCGGATTCTGTCAATACAAATATGCGCGGCCGTACCTTTTGCGGAATTTGCCAATTCGACGCATTTGAAGCTTTTGGAAGATGGCAGCTCCGCCGAGTCCGATTCCGTTGCCGGGCAATGCCCGGATCCCAAACGGCAATTCGTTTTTGCGAAAAACTTTTGACAATACCGCTTTGTCCCCCTTATTCTGGAAACCTGCTGTTTCCCTTTTTGCGAAACTTATTGTACCTTATCCCAAAAGAGCGGCGAAGGCCCATGTTTCAAGGGGAGATTTGCAGGCAAACAAAAAAGCCCGCCGCAACCGGTGAGCTTCTTTGCACCAACGAATGTCGGTATTCATGGCTAATCTAGGGCCCCCTCAGCAACACCAAAACCGTTATAAAACAAGCGATCGCCTCCCGTTTA
>CAZUIA010000032.1:0-18197 GCA_964620835.1 uncultured Oscillospiraceae bacterium | reverse complement strand
ATGAGGGTGATCAGAGCCACCTGGCGCATGTAGGTGCTCTTGCCCGCCATATTGGGGCCGGTGACGATCATCATCCGGTGTTCGGAGAGGTTCATGTGGGTGCTGTTGGGTACGAACGGCTCGTCGCGGAGCATCCTTTCCACGACCGGGTGACGCCCGTCCACGATGGAAAGCGCGCCGTCATCCGTGATCTCGGGGCGCACATAGCCGTTTTCCTGTGCCGTCAGGGCGAGCGAAAGGAGCGCGTCGAGCGTTTTCAGGCCCTCGGCGGTGCGCTGCATGCGCGCCGTCGCTTCCGAAAGCTTTTCCTGCAGCCCGGCAAAGAGCTGCTGCTCCAAGCGCACGGCATGCTCCGCCGCGCCCAGGATCTTTTTTTCCATCTCCTGCAGCTCGGGCGTCACGTACCGCTCGCTGTTGGCCAGCGTCTGCCTGCGGACATAGCGCAGCGGCACCAGGTCGTAATAGGATTTGGTAACCTCGATGCAATACCCGAAAATCTTGTGGTAGCTGATCTTCAGGTTCTTGATGCCGGTCGCCTCGCGCTCCCTCGCCTCCATCTCGGCGAGCCATTGCTTGCCTTCGGACGCGGCGCGCCGGAGCGCGTCCAGTTCCTCGCAAAACCCCTCGCGGATCACGCCCCCGTCCGAAAGGGAGAGCGGCGCGTCCGGGTCGATCATGCGGCCGATCAGGTGGGCGATGTCGTCCATGGGGTCGAGCGTATCATGAATTTGGCGAAGCAGCTTGGCGGGCCGGTCCGCGATCAGGCCGACCACGGTGGGCACCGCGCCAAAGGACTGCAAGAGCGCCAGGCAATGCCGGGCGTTCAGCGTGTTGTAGGAGATCCTTCCGACGATGCGCTCGATGTCGCGCACGTCTTTGAGCGCATCGCGCAGCGATTCCATCAGCACCGGCGACGCTTTCAGCGCCGCGACGGCCTCAAGCCGCTCCTCGATCGGCTCCTTTTGCGAAAGCGGCTGCTCCACCCACGCGCCAAGCAGGCGCGCGCCCATCGCGGTGGTCGTCCGGTCCAGCAGCGAAAGGAGCGTGCCCTTTCCCGTTCCCCGGCGCAGGGTCTGGGTCAATTCCAGGTTCCTGCGCGCGGCCGCGTCAAGCACCATGTGCCTTCCGGTGGCGTACAGCCGAAGGCTGCTCAGGTGGCGCATGGCGTTACGCTGCGTTTCGGCAATATAGGAAAGCAGCGCGCCGGCCGCGCTGACAGAAAGCCGCTGATCGGAAAGCCCAAACGCGTTAAGCGAATGCACCTTGAAATGCGAAAGGATACTCCTTTCTGCGCTGCCAAACTGCCAGGCTTTGGGCGCATAAGGGGTCAGCGGCGCGGAAAACGAAAGCCCCGCGCAGGCCAGCAGCGCGGCCTCGTTGCAGAGGATCTCCGTGGGCGCGATGCGCGCCATCTCGTTCCCAAGCTGCGAATGGATGTCGTCAAGCTCAAGCACCATGCATTCGCCGGTCGACACGTCCGTGTAGGCGATGCCGGCGCGGTCCATGTCCACGCAAAGGGCGAGCAGGTAGTTGTTGCGCTTTTCATCGAGCATGGACTGCTCGACCACCGTGCCCGGCGTGACCACACGGATCACCCCGCGCTCCACCAGCGCCGGGGAATCCTTCGGGTCGGTGAGCTGCTCGCAGATGGCGACCTTGTACCCCTTTTGCACCAGGCGGCTGATGTACCCTTCCGCGCTGTGAAACGGCACGCCGCACATGGGCGCGCGCTCCGAAAGGCCGCAGTCCCGGCCGGTCAGGACGAGCTCCAGCTCGCGCGAGGCGGTCTTTGCGTCCTCAAAGAACATCTCGTAAAAATCGCCCAGGCGAAAGAACAAAATCGCGTCCTGGAACTGGTCCTTCAGCTCCAGGTACTGGCGCATCATGGGTGTCAGGGCCATTTCGGCTCCTCCTTTTGTGCCTTGAGCGTGTTGTGCCCCGCTCCGGTAATCACCACATCGACAAACCGGCCGATCAGGTCCTTGCCGCCGACGAAGTTGACGGTGATGTTCCGGCCGCACTTGCCGGCCACCTGGTGGGCGCTGCGGCGGGCGCTTTCCTCCACCAGCACGGTCTGGCGCGTGCCGACCAAGCCTTCATAGATTTCCGCGGTGATCTTTTCCTGCGCCGCGATCAGGCGGGCGATGCGGTCCGCCGCCACGTCCGGGTCCACGGGGTCCGGCAGCCTCGCGGCGCGCGTGCCCTCGCGCGGGGAAAAGATGAACGTATAGGCCGAATCGTAGCGCACCTCCTGAACGAGTGAGAGCGTCTGCAAAAAGTCGTCCTCCGTTTCGCCCGGGAACCCTACGATCAGGTCGGTCGTCAGGGCGATATCGGGCATGGCGCTTTTGAGCGCATGCACGCGCGAAAGGTATTCTCCGCGCGTATAGCCGCGGTTCATCGCCTGAAGCGTCGCGTCGCTGCCCGCCTGCACGGGCAGGTGCAGGTGGTTTGCCACGCGCGGCGAATCGGCCATCGCGGCGATCAGATCGTCGGACAGATCCTTCGGGTGCGAGGTCATGAACCGGATGCGCGGCACGCCGAGCGCATCCAGGCGGGAAAGCAAGCGCGGAAACGACGCGTCGCCCGAAAGGTCGTTGCCGTAGGAGTTGACATTTTGCCCCAGCAGCATGATCTCCGAAACGCCGTCCTGAAGCAGCGCCTCGGCTTCCCGCACGATCGCGTCGGGGTCGCGCGACCTTTCGCGGCCGCGCACATACGGCACGATGCAGTAGGAGCAGAAGTTGTCGCAGCCGTACATGATCGTCACGTACGCCTTGTGCGGGCTTTCCCGCCGGATGGGCATGCCTTCGGCGATGGAACCGGTTTCGTCCTTGACCTCGATCACCTGGCGCCGGGTTTCCAGCGCGCGCAGCAAAAGCGACGGGAACCGATGCAGGTTGTGGGTGCCAAACGCCACGTCGAAAAACGGGTATCGCCGCAAAATGATCTGCGCCATCTTCTGCTGCTGCATCATGCAGCCACATACGCACAGCACGAGGTCCGGCCGCTTTTGTTTCAGCTGCTTGAGCCAGGTCATGTTGCCGAGCGCCTTTCGCTCGGCGTTGTCGCGGATGCAGCAGGTGTTGAACACGATCAGGTCCGCTTCCTCGCGCGAAGGAGCCGCGGCCATGCCCATATCGGTCAGCATGCCGGAGAGGGTTTCCGAGTCGTGTGCGTTCATCTGGCAGCCGTAGGTGACGATGTGATAGGTTTTCGGGCCGTCCGCAAAGCCCGCCACCTCGCGCATAGAAAGGCGCTGCGCCTCCATCTCCTGCTCGGGCACGACGGGTGGTGCTTCCCGCTTCATGGCGCTTCCCCTCCTTCCTCCAGCACGACCCCTTCGGGCACCCCGAACTGCCGGATCGCACCCAGCACGTCGGCAGGGGCGCGGCAGATGATCTCGCTTTCGTCCCCGGAGCGCCTGCGCCGGCGGATGCCCCGCAAAAGCCCGTGCGCGGCCCATTCGGCCGAGGGAACGGTGCCCTCTCCTCCGCAGCGCGGGCAGGGCCTTGTCATGGCCTCGCGCACCGGCTGGTACACGGGCCGGCGGGTCATTTCCAGCAGCCCCGCGCCGGTAAACCCGTGCACGTGCCGCTTGGCGCGGTCCGGCTCCATGGCGGAAAGAAACGCGGACAGCACCGCCTGGCGGTCCTCGTCGGTCTGCATGTCCACAAAGTCGACGACGATGATGCCGCCCATGTCCCAAAGCCGGATCAGGCGAGCGATCTCCGCGGCCGCCTCGCGGTTTACCCGCAGGATGGTATCGGCCAAATTCCGCTTGCCGGTGAACTTGCCGCTGTTGACGTCGATGACCGTCATCGCCTCGCAGACGTCGATGACCAAAAACGCGCCGCTATTAAGCCAAATCTTCCGGCGAAGCGCTTTTTCCAAGGCCGATTCGAGTTCCTCGTCAAAGGGGCCGCGGATGATTTCGGCGCCCAGGTCGCGCTCCGCGCGCAGCAAGAGGCTCCCCTCGTCAAGCAGCAGCGCCGGAGCCTTTCGGGTTCTTGCGCTCAGCGCAAGCGCTTCCCACGCTTTTTGCAGCGCCGCCGCCTCCGCCCCGATCGCCTCCGGCGCGGCATCCTCCGCCGCGGTGCGGACGATCAGGCCCATTCCCTTGGGGCAGGCGGCCTTGGCCGCGCGGTGCAATTCCTCCCGCTTTGCCTCCTCCCGGATATGGCGGGACACGCCGACGGCCTGCACGGTCGGCAGCAGCACCGCGTATTTCCCGGGAAATGTGGGGTTCATGGTGACGCGGGGCCCCTTGTCCCCGGCGGGCTCCCGCACCACCTGCACCAGGATCTCCTGCCCCGGGGAAACCGCACCGGCGCGCCAGGCGCTTTTGTGCGCTTCGGAAAGCTCGCGCACCATGGGCGGCACATCGTCCAAAGGAAGAAAGGCGTTTCGTTCCATGCCGATATCGACAAACGCGGCCTGCATGCCCTTGACCACGTTCACCACGCGCGATAGATACAGGCTGCCCACGAGCCTTTTGCGCGCGTGCGCCTCGACGGCGTATTCGACGGGCACGCCGTCCTCCAGCACCGCCATGCGCGTCAGGCCGCCCAGCGTGTCGATCAGCACTTTTCGCTCTCTCATCTACATCTCCATCAAAGAAACCGGCAGTCGGTCTTTTTCGCCGTATAGCCGCAGGCGCGTGAGGCTGTAGGTCGGCAGTTCCGTATCCGCCTGAGCGGCAAGGTTGCGAAGCAGCAGATCGGGCTTGAGCGTCTCTTTTTCCGTCAGCGAAACGCGCATCCGAACGTGAACGCCGCCTTCCTTCTTTTCTGCGGACAGCTCATGCAGCATGGGGCGGATGTCGCAGGGCTTCTCGCCGCTTTTCGTTTTGCGAAGCGCCACGATCTCCGCGCGCGCAAGCAGCGGCTTAATGGCCTTTGTCATCGCGTCCGCCGCACCGCCGAGGGGTAAAACGGCCTCGTACGAAGCCGTGCGAAGCGCCGCCATCAGCGCCGGGTGGCGGTCGTCTACCGCGCGCGCAGAAATCAGCGGGAGCGAATCGGGCATGGCCGGGGCAAGCGCCGCGGCAAACGCGTCCTCCTCCACGCTTTGCGAAAGGGCGACGTCCATCAATTCCTGAAGGCCGCTCACCCCCACCGGAAGCGGCGACGCAAACGACAGCACCACGTGCGGGTTAAAGCCCTGTGAATAGCGGATAGGCAGGCCGCTGCGGCGAAGCGCGCGCTGCATCGCGCGCATCAGGTCCAGGTGGCCGATATGGCGCACCCGGGGTGTTTTTTCAAAGGCCACGATCATCCTCACCGCAGGCACACCTCCTGAAGGCCGCAACCCTTACACTGGCCTCTGCAGTCCGGGGTGACCTCGCCTCGCTCCGACCGCTCTTTTTCCTTCCACAGGAAGCCTTGCGAGACCCCGGCGTCGATGAACGCCCACGGCAGCAACTCGTCCTGCGCGCGCTCACGGTTTGCGTACAGCGCCGGGTCCAAGCCGCAGGCGGAAAACGCCTCCATCCAGGCGTCGAACCGAAACTGCTCGGACCAGCCGTCAAACCGGCACCCGCGCCTGAAGGCCTCCAGCAGCACCACGGACAGGCGCCGGTCGCCGCGCGCGAAGCATGCCTCCAGAAAGGAGACCTGCGGCTCATGCCAGTGGAACGTCGCGCCCTTGACCGTCTTGAGCGCCTCGCGCAGGCGGCGCTGCTTTCGGGAAAGCTCTTCCATGGTGTCCTGCGCCGCCCACTGAAAGGGTGTGAAGGGCTTTGGCACGAACGAGGACGCGCTCACCGAGATGCGCAGCCCCTTGGGGCGCTCGCCCTTTGGGATCTTGAAATATTCGCCCGAGACGGCGCGCGCCACCTCCGCGATGCCGTCGATGTCCTCATCCGTCTCCGTGGGCAGGCCGATCATGAAATACAGCTTGATGCTGCTGTAGCCGTTTTGAAACGCGTCGCGCGCGGTGCGGACGATGTCCTCGTGCGTCACGCCCTTGTTGATCACGTCGCGAAGCCGCTGGGTACCAGCCTCCGGGGCGAATGTCAGGCTGCTCTTTCGCACCTTCTGGGTTTCCGCCAGGGATTCGGAGAGGTTTCCGTCCAGCCGAAGCGAGGGCAGCGACAGCGAAACGCGGCTGTTTTCAAACCGCGCCATGAGCCTTGCGGCAAGCTCCGGCAGGCAGGAATAGTCCCCGGTCGACAGCGAGGACAGGGACATTTCCTCATAGCCGGTCGAATCGACCAGCTTTTCAGCCAGGCAGAACCGGCACCCGCGCGTGCACCCGCGCATCACCTCCAGCATGATGCGGTCATGCACGATCTCCTGAAAGGGCACGATCATCCTTTCCGGATACGCGGCGCCGTTTAGATCCTTTACGATCGCCTTTCGGATGGTCCGGGGCACATCCGGGCGGTTCGGCTCAAACGCCTTCAGCCGTCCGTCCGGGTGGTACGCCGCGTCGTAAAAGGCGGGCACATATGTGCCGGTAATCCTTGACAGGCGCGAAAGCAGCGCCTCGCGCGGCTCGCCCGCAGCCTTGGAGGCCTTCACGGCATCCAGGATCTCAAGCACGCTCTCCTCGCCGTCGCCGATGGTGAACGCATCGACAAAGGCGTGCAGGGGCTCGGGGTTGAACGCACACGGCCCGCCCGCGATGACGAGCGGGTCGCCCGGCCCGCGTTCAGATGCCAGCAGCGGGATGCCCGCGAGCGACAGCATGTCCAGGATGGAGGCATAGCTCATCTCGTATTGCAGGGTAAAGCCCACGATGTCAAAGTCGCGCACCGCGCGGCGGGATTCGATCGTGAACAGGGGCACGCCCTTCATGCGCATCGCGTCGGCCAGGTCGATCCAGGGCGCGAACACCCTTTCACACAGCGCGTCCTCCCGCGCGTTGATGATCTCGTAGAGAATTTTCATGCCCAGGTGGGACATGCCCACCTCGTACACGTCCGGGAAGCAGAACGCAAAGCGGACGGCGAGCCCGTCCCAGGGCTTCGCCGCCGCGTTCATCTCCCCGCCGATATACCTTGCGGGTTTTTGTACGCTGTCAAGGAGCGCGTCGAGTTGTCCTTTCCAATCCATTTCGCTTGATTGCCTCGTTTCTATAGCCATCCGGGGACCCGGTCGTACCGCACGAGGTCGTCGTAGCACTGCCTTTCGACGATCAGCTCGGCCTTTCCATAGTGCGCCAGCACCATGGCGGGCATGGGGACCCGGTTGTAATTGCTCGCCATGGAATGGTGGTATGCGCCCGTCGTCATCACGGCGATGATGTCTCCGACTTCCGGCGCGGGGAGCCTAAAATCATAGCCCAGCACGTCGCCCGTTTCGCACGCGCGGCCCGCGATGGCATAGGTGCCGGTGGGCTTTTCATCGGCGCGGCCCGCGATAAGGGCCTCGTATTTGGCGCCGTAGAGCGACGCGCGCGGGTTATCCATCATACCGCCGTCAATGCTGACATACGTGCGAACGCCCGGAATCACCTTGACGGCGCCGACCGTATACAGCGTAATGCCGGCTTCGGCCACGATGATCCTGCCCGGCTCCAGGATGAGGCGCGGCACGCGCATGCCCTTTCGCTCGGCCTGGCGCTTGGTTTCGCTCGCCAGCAGCTTGACCATCTCGCGCGGGTTGACGGTGGGCGGGTCGCTTTCGGTGTAGCGGACCCCGTAGCCGCCGCCGATGATCATCTCGGTCATCTCCACGCCGCTGACCGCGGCCGCGAGCACCATGAAATCCGTCAGCCGGTCGACGGCCTTGATATACGGATCCACGTCAAAAAGCTGCGAGCCGATGTGCACATGGACGCCCGTCAGCGAAAGGTTCGGGCAGGCCACGATGGCCTTCACCGCCTTGAGCGCCTCGCCGTCCGCGACACCCAGGCCGAACTTGCAGTCCGTGGTGGCGGTGAGGACGTATTTATGCGTGTGGGCGTCGATGCCGGGGTTGAGGCGGATCTGCACGGCAACGCGCTTGCCAAGGTCGGCGGCGATTTGCTGCAGCAGCGGAATTTCGTCGCGGTTGTCGATCACGATGTGCCCCACGCCCAGCTCGACCGCCATGCGCATTTCGCCGGGCGTCTTGTTGCTGCCGTGCAGCGTGACGCGGTCCATCGGGAAGCCGGCCTTGAGCGCCGTATACAGCTCCCCGCCCGACACCACGTCCAGCCCCATGCCCTCCTGCGCCGCGATCTTGCACATCGCGATCGTGGAAAAGGCCTTGGAGGCGTAACAAACCATGCCGCCGGGGGCGAAAAGGTTCACCGCGTGCACGAACGACTTGCACATGGAACGAAGGTACATCTCGTCCAGCACGTACAGCGGCGTACCGAACTCCTTGGCAAGCGCCACCGTGTCGCATCCGCCGATGAACAACCGGTGCCTTGCCCCGATCACCAGCCCATCCCGAAGCACCATCCCCGTATCCCTCGTTTCCTCAAAATCCTGTTTCAGTATAGCATTTTTGGAAGAATGCTGTCAATTGAGGGGATTCACCCTTCGATGGCGCGAAAGCTCCGCCGGGCAGAGGAAACCAGAAGGTTCACGCCCGCGGCGCCCAGGCAGGCCGAAACGATCAGGACCAGGACCAAAAGAAGCGTCAGATCGATGCCCGCGCGAATCGCAAGGTAGCAGCCAAAGCCTATGATGCCAAGATATGCCCAGCCGATCAGCATGCACATCACGCCGTTTATGTTTTGTTTGATGGCCTCGGTTTCGCTGTTCCAGTTCAGCTTAGGCCGAAGGATATCCGGAAGCATCGAAAGGGAAAGCGGCGCGGCGCTGATGAGCAGCGACAGCGCGAACGCGGCCGCGGCAACCCCGAAAGGAAGCCCCAGCCCCAGCACGGCGACCACGCCCATGAGCAGGCTCGTCAGCACCGAAACGGAATAGCCGAACAGCAGCTTGGCCGCCGCCTGGCGCGCAGGTCTCACCGGCAGGACCCGAAGCATGTAAAACTGCTTGCCCTCCCTGGAAAGGGTCGTGCCCGCCGCCGGGTTGATCATGCCGATGAGCGCAAACAACCCCGCAAGGACCAGCAGCGTGATGCGCGCGTCCACCCCGCTTTGCAAAAGGGAAAAGACGGCGTCAAAATCACCGCCGGATACCGCGCCCTGCGCAATCAGCGGCATCACCATCATCATCGGGCCCATGAGGATGGTGATCAGGCCGTTGAGCGCGTAGGTGGGCGATCGCAGCACCAGCTTCCATTCGCGGACGAACAGGGCGACCAGCGGGCCGCGCCGCCTGACCCGTTTGCCGGTCAGCCTGACCGCGCGCTGGCTTGCGGCCGTTTCAAGCTGGGCCATCGCCCCCCGGTAGTAGAGCCGGCCCGCGGCCAGCACGACCACGCATAGGGCCAGCACGGAGACGCCAAGGAAAAGAAGCAGCTGCCCGCCGCCCGCCGAAAGCCCCTCGGCGGCCCAAAGGCTGGGCGGAAACACCGAAGCGATCTGCCGCAAAAGGCCCGAATGGTCGGAGAGGAGCGCGGCAATGGCCTCGGCCGACAGGTCCTGCGGCAGCTTGGCCTGCAGGTACGTCTGCCCCGCAATCGCGCCGATGACCAGCACCATGGATCCCACGATCGTGAGAAGCTCCCGCCTGCGCCAAAGCGCGCTGAAGCGCACCAGCAGCAGGGAAACAAACCCAGAAATCGCCAGCGGAATGCACGGCACAAACAGAAAAACGAGCAGCGCGCGCAGCCAATACCCAAGGCCTCCGCCGGCCGACAGGCCGTAGACGATGAACGCCGGCAGCACGATCAGCCCGCTGGTCACGATTTCCCCCAGCAGCACCTGGGCAAACTTCGCCGCGAACACCGTTCCCTGGGGAATGGGCAGCGCCGCCAGAAACTCCGTGTCCTTGGAAAAGAACAAAAGGCCGATCAGGTAAAACGCGCCCATGAAGAGCACGAAGGCCATGGACATGAGCAGCACAACGCCCAGCAGCATCTCCTCCATGCCGAGCGACTGGAACCCGGGAATCAGGACCGTAAGAAGCCAAGCGTACATGCCCAGCAGCGCCGCGACCGAGATGCCGGCGACCAGATAGGCCGCCGCATGAACGATCATCTTTTTGCGCTCGTCGCGCCATCCCGCGCGGATGGCGGAAAAGCCGAAGCGGTGGCTGATCTGTAGCCTGAGCAGGCGAAAGAACGGCGTCATATGTCCTCCTCCCCGCTGCCCGTAAGCTGCAGGAACAGCTGCTCCAGCGACTCTCCCCTGTCCCCCGCGCGCAGCTCGTCCAGCGTGCCCACGGCGATGAGCCTGCCGTGGTTGATAATGCCGATGCGGTCGCACAGGCGCTCGGCCACCTCCAGCACGTGCGTGGAAAAGAACACGGTGTTGCCCGCGTCGCAGTGCGCGCGCATCTCCTGCTTGAGCTGGTGGGCGGCGCGCGGGTCCAGGCCGCTCATCGGCTCGTCGAGAATCCACAGCGGCGGGTGATGAAGGAGCGCGCCCGTGAGGGTCAGCTTCTGCCGCATGCCGCGCGAATAGCTCTTGATCAGGCTGCCCGCCGCGTCCTTGATCTCAAACATGGTCAGATATTTCTCCATGCGCTCGGCTCGCGTCTTCGCATCGACACCGTAGATATCGGCCAGGAAGTTGAGGTACTCAAGCCCCGTCAGCCGCTCGTACACGTTTGCCGCGTCCGGCACGAACCCCAGCGATCGCTTGGCCTTAATCGGCTCTTTTTCAATATCATGCCCGTTGATGGAAACGCTGCCCGCATCCGCGTTGATGATGCCGCAAATGATTTTGATGGTGGTCGTTTTGCCCGCGCCGTTGGGCCCGATAAAGCCGAAAATCTCGCCGCGCTTTACCGCGAACGACAGGTTGTCCACCGCCTTTACGCGGCCCTTGGCATAGGATTTGCTCACACCGTGTACCGTCAGCATGGTCAGGTTTCCTCCTTCAGTCGTTCGATGGCCCAGCGCGCGTGCTCCGCCACGGCGGGCCGGGCGTGGTGGGAAAGCGCCTCCAGCACCGGCAGATGCCTTCGGTCCAGGCTGTTGCCCGCGGCCAGGGCCGCCTGGGCCTGGATGCGCTCCTTGCGCGCCTGGTTTGGCCCGATGGTTAGGGCCACGGCATCCAGGTCGCTTTTTTCGCCGCGCAGGAGCCGGTCCAGCGAAAAGGGCTCCGCTTGCGGCGATACGGAGGGAATGCGCGCGTTTTTCGGACAGACGCGCTGGCAGACCTCGCACCCCAGCAGCTTTACGCCCATGGGCGCCCTGAGCGCTTCAGGCACGACCTCCCCCGACAGCATGCGCGCGCGCAGGCACAGCGCGGTATCCAGGTTTCCGCTTCCGTCCAGCGCGCCCGTCGGGCAGGCCTTTACGCAGGCCCTGCATTCCCCGCACGGAAATGCCTGCGGGGGGGCTTGCGGCTTTTCGTCGGGCGGCTCAAGGTCCGTGACCAGGCTGCGCAGGGTGAAGCAGCTCCCCCACTTCGCGTGTAGAAGCAGCGAATTCCTGCCGATGGCCCCAAGTCCCGCGTCACGCCCGAGCAGCTTCAGCGGCAGCTCCTGCCGTACGTCGGCCGAAACGCCCAGCGCCAAAAGCTCCCCGCACAGCCGGCGGATAGCCATATGCGCCCTTTGCGAAGCGAAGTAATACGCGCTGACCTCCGCGCTGCCCGTGGGCCAGGGCGTATGAAACGCAAAGGGCATGGCCACGACGAGGACGGACCGCGCCCCTTTCAGCAGCGCGAAGGGATCGTTTCCGATGCCGTGCCGCACGGCCTCCTCATTGGGCCGGTATTCCGCCAGCACCCTTGCGGGCAGCAGGGCGGCGCGCGAAAACCCGCACCGCGCGGATAGCTCGATCACCGTCTCAAGCAAAACGCGCATGCGGGCCTCACCTCCTGGAAACAGTATACCCGATCGGCTCACTTAGCGCCAGGCATCCGGATCAAGCGCCTCAAATACGCGCCTGTAAAGCTCGTTTCGACCTTGGAAACCGCTTCCGGCGTGCCCTCGGCGACGATGGTGCCGCCGAGGTTCCCGCCCTCCGGCCCCATGTCGATAATCCAGTCGGCCGTCTTGATCACATCGAGGTTGTGCTCGATGACGAGCACGGAATTGCCCGCGTCCACCAGGCGCTGCAGCACCTGCACCAGCCGGTCCACGTCCGCCATGTGCAGGCCCGTCGTGGGCTCGTCCAGCACGTACACCGTGCGGCCGGTCGACTTTCGGGAAAGCTCGGTCGACAGCTTGACGCGCTGCGCCTCGCCGCCGGACAGCGTGGTGGACGGCTGCCCCAGCTTGATATAGCCAAGCCCGACGTCCTGCAGCGTTTGGAGCTTCCGGGCGATCAACTGGTGGTTTTCGAAAAACTCCGCCGCCTCGTCCACGGTCATGTCGAGCACGTCGAAGATGCTTTTGCCGCGGTACAGCACCTCCAGCGTTTCGCGGTTGTAGCGCTTGCCCTTGCAGACGTCGCAGGGCACATAGATGTCCGGCAGGAAGTGCATCTCGATCTTGACGATGCCGTCCCCGGAGCAGGCTTCGCACCGGCCGCCCTTGACGTTGAAGCTGAACCGGTTTTCCTTGTAGCCGCGGGTCTTTGCGTCGGGCGTCGCGGCAAACACCTTGCGGATCAGGTCAAACATGCCGGTGTAGGTGGCGGGGTTTGACCGCGGCGTGCGGCCGATGGGCGACTGGTCGATGTTGATAATTTTGTCCAGCTGCTCCTCGCCCTCCAGCGCTTCGTACGGGCCCGGCCGCGCCCGGGCGCGGTTCAGGTCGCGCGCGAGCGCCTTGAAGACGATCTCGTTGACCAGCGACGATTTGCCGCTGCCCGAAACGCCGGTGATGCACGTCATGATCCCCAGCGGGATTTTCGCGTCGATGCGCTTTAGGTTGTTGGCCCCGGCGCCCCGCACGGTCAGAAACCCGGTCGGCTTCCTGCGCTTTTTCGGCACCGGAATGTAGCGCTTTCCGCTCAGGTACTGGCCGGTGACCGACGCTTCGCAGGCCATGATCTCCTCCATCGTGCCCTGCGCGACGAGGTGGCCGCCGTGCGCGCCCGCGCCCGGGCCGATGTCCACGATCTCGTCCGCCTCGCGCATCGTTTCCTCGTCGTGCTCCACGACGATCACCGTGTTGCCAAGGTCGCGAAGCCTTTTGAGCGTCGAAAGCAGCTTGGCGTTGTCCCTTTGGTGCAGCCCGATCGACGGCTCGTCCAGGATGTACAAAACGCCCACTAGAGAGGAGCCGATCTGCGTGGCCAGGCGGATGCGCTGCGCCTCGCCGCCGGACAGCGTGCCCGCCGCGCGCGAAAGCGTCAGGTAGTTCAGCCCCACGTTCTGCAAAAACCCAAGCCGCGCGTTGATCTCCTTCAAAATCTGGTAGGCGATCATCGCGTGCTTTTCCGAAAGCGACAGGCTTTCAAAGAACGTGCCCGCCTCGGCGATCGAAAGGTCGCTGACGTCGGCGATGGACCTTTCCCCCACCGTCACCGCGAGCGCCTCGGGCTTGAGGCGCTTGCCCCGGCAGTCCGGGCAGGGCGTGTCCATCATCATTTCCTCATACTGCTCGCGCATCGTATCCGAGGACGTTTCGCGGTACTTTCGCTCCTGGTTCGGGATGATGCCCTCAAACGGCGCGGTGAACTTCATCGCGTTCGTGCCGGTGGAAAACTGCACCTCGATCTTTTCCGCGCCCGTGCCGTACAAAAGCACCTGAAGCGCTTTTTCCGGCAGATCCCTGACCGGAACGTCCATCGAAAAGCCGTAGTGCTTGGCCAAAGCGCTGTAGTACACGGTCGCGCCGCTGCTTTCGTTCATCGAATTCCAGCCGCTGGCGACGATGGCGCCTTGGTTCAACGAAAGGCTTTTGTCCGGGATGATGCTGTCCGGGTCGATGCGCCGAAGGGTGCCGAGGCCCATGCACGTCGGGCATGCACCCAACGGGCTGTAAAAGGAAAACATGCGCGGCGCCAATTCCTCGATGCTGATGCCGCAGTCAGCGCAGGCATAGTTCTGCGAAAAGAGCATCTCCTCTCCTTCGCCGGTCACCACCAGGGCCAGGCCGCCGCTTTGGGCCGTGGCGGTCTCCAGCGAATCGGCCAGGCGCGACTTGATGTCCTCCCGCACGGTCAGGCGGTCGATCACCACCTCGACGGTGTGCTTTTTTTGCTTGTTGAGCTTTGGCGGCTCGCTCGTCTCGTACATCTCCCCGTCCACGCGCACGCGGACGAAGCCGGACTTTTGAAGGTCCTCAAACAGCTTGGCGTATTCGCCCTTTCGCGCGCGAATGACCGGCGCCATGACCGTCAGGCGGGTGCGCTCCGGCAGGGACAGGAGCTTGTCGACCATCTGGTCGATGGTCTGCTGCCTAATCTCCTTTCCGCACTTGGGGCAGTGCGGGATGCCGATGCGCGCGTACAAAAGCCGCAGGTAATCGTGGATCTCCGTCACCGTGCCCACGGTGGAGCGGGGGTTTCGGCTGGTGGTCTTCTGGTCGATGGAGATGGCCGGCGAAAGCCCCTCGATGCTGTCCACATCCGGCTTTTCCATCTGGCCGAGGAACTGCCTGGCGTACGCGGAGAGCGATTCCACATAGCGCCGCTGCCCCTCTGCGTAGATGGTGTCAAACGCCAGGGACGATTTTCCGCTGCCCGAAAGGCCGGTGAACACGACCAGCTTGTTTCGTTGGATTTCCAGGTTGATGTTCTTGAGGTTATGCTCGCGTGCGCCGCGAACGATCAGCTTGTCCTTTTGCAAGGTGGAAGGCCTCCGGTTCGTAGAGTGATCCATGGGGGCGGTTACGCGTTTGCCTGCGGGGACGCGGGGTCGATCTGCATGAATTCGATGGGGTTTCCGTCCGGGTCGTCCGCCCAGCACTGCCAGTTGCTGTCCTTTCCGCGCGTCGGCGGCACGCGGAGGACTATCCCCGATGCTTTGAGGGCGGCCGCGGTTTGGCGGATGTCGTCCACCTCAAGGCACAGGTGCATAGAACTGCCCCGACGGGTTTCAAAGCCCGCTTCAGGATAGAAAAATTCGATGAACTGACCGTCCGCCACCTTGACGTATTCGATCCATGGCGAGCCGTCGTCCCGCGAAAGGGAAAACGCGTGCGAAAGGCCGAGCCCTTGGCAGTAAAAGCGAAGCGTGGCCTGCATATCGCGGACCGTATACGCGGCATGGGCGATTTTTCGAATCATAGTGTCCCTCCTACCTTTTGCGTTTCTTCGGGTGCTTGCGCCCGACCGGCTGCGGGGTTTTCTCCACGGCCTTTGCGTTTCCGCGCAATGCAAAGATCCGGTCGCGAAGGCCGGCGGCCTTTTCAAAGTCCAGGTTCTGCGCGGCCGAAAGCATGCTGTCCTCGAGCGAGCGGATGAGCGACTCCTTCTCCTCGTCCGTCATGTCCGCGTCCGTCCGCTGCTCAGTCTGCTCGGTGATCATCAGCAGCGCGTGCACCGCGCGGTTGATCGTCTCGGGGGTGATGCCGTTTGCCTCGTTGTACGCCATCTGCAGCGCGCGGCGGCGGTTTGTCTCGACAATGGCGCGTTCCATGCTCTCGGTGATCTGGTCCGCGTACATGATCACGCGGCCCTTCGCGTTTCGCGCGGCCCGGCCGACGGTCTGTATCAAGGACGTTTCAGAGCGCAGAAACCCTTCCTTGTCCGCGTCCAGAATCGCCACGAGCGCCACCTCGGGCAGGTCCAGGCCTTCCCGCAGCAGGTTGATGCCCACCAGCACGTCAAAATCGCCGAGGCGCAGGCCCCGAAGCAGCTCGCTTCGCTCCAGCGTCTTGATGTCCGAATGCAGGTAGCGAACCCGTATGTCCAGCTGTTTTAGGTAATCGGTCAGGCTTTCGGCCATCTTCTTGGTCAGCGTCGTGACCAGCACGCGAAAGCCGCCGGAAACGACCCGGTTGATTTCGCCGACCAGGTCGTCCACCTGCCCGGTCGCCGGGCGCAAAACGATCTCCGGATCGATCAGCCCGGTCGGCCGGATGATCTGCTCCACGGTGTTTTGTGTTTTTTCCATCTCGTAGGAACCGGGCGTGGCGCTGACATAGATCGTCTGGCGGATTTTCTGCGAAAACTCCTCAAACTTCAGCGGCCGGTTGTCAAACGCGGACGGCAGGCGAAACCCGTACGACACCAGCTCTTCCTTGCGCGCGCGGTCGCCGTTGAACATGGCGCGCACCTGGGGCACGGTGACGTGCGACTCGTCGATGAAGAGCAGAAAATCCTTGGGAAAATAATCGAGCAGCGTATACGGCGCTTCGCCCGGCTTTCGCCCGTCAAAGTAGCGGGAATAGTTTTCAATGCCCGTGCAAAACCCGATCTCGCGCAGCATTTCGACGTCGTACTGCGTGCGCTGGGCGATCCGCTGCGCCTCCAGGACGCGGCCCTCGCCCTTGAGCGCCTCAATGCGCGACTCAAGGTCCGATTCGATCTGGCCGATGGCCTCGTCGATGTGCTCGCGCGAGGTGACGTAGTGCGAGGCGGGAAAGACCGCCACGTGCTTGAGCGAAGTAAGCGCGTTGCCGGTGGTCGTATCGATCTGGGAGATGCGGTCGATCTCGTCGCCGAAGAACTCTACCCGAAACGCCTTGTCGTGCTGGGATACGGGGATGATCTCCACCGTGTCGCCGCGCACGCGGAACGTCCCGCGCTCAAACTCAAAATCGTTGCGGATGTACTGGATGTCCACCAGCTTTCGCAAAAGGCCGTCCCGGTCCACCCGCATGCCGGGCCGAAGCGACACCATCATGCCCTCGTATTCGCTCGGGTCGCCCATGGAGTAGATGCAGGAGACGGACGCCACCACGATCACGTCCCGCCGCTCGCGAAGCGCGGCCGTGGCGCTGTGGCGCAGGCGGTCGATCTCGTCGTTGATGGACGCGTCCTTTTCGATGTACGTGTCCGACGAGGCGATGTACGCCTCGGGCTGGTAGTAATCGTAGTAGCTGACAAAGTACTCCACCGCGCTGTCTGGGAAAAACTCACGAAACTCCGAGCACAGCTGCGCGGCCAGCGTCTTGTTGTGCGCCAGCACCAGCGTAGGGCGCTGCACCTTTTCAATCACGCTGGCCATCGTGAACGTTTTGCCCGACCCGGTGACGCCGAGCAGCACCTGGTCTTTGAGGCCGCGCAAAACGCCTTCGGCCAGCCCTTCGATCGCCCGGGGCTGGTCGCCCTGCGGCCGAAACGGCGCGCGCAATACAAATCGATCCATGAACCCTCCCACGCAAGTCAAACAACCGTTTGCGCCCAGTATAGCACAAAAGGATGTAAAAGAACAGATGTTCGTGTAAATTTCTATAGGAATTTTCCCGAGACGATGTGCTTCTCCATCCGGTGCTCCACATGCGCGCGCAGAACGGCGAACGCCTCCTCGGCCGTTTGGCCATCCGCGTCCTCTGGCAGCGCCCTTCGGCCGGCGAGGACGAACGCGCCCTTTGCCTGCGCCTCGCGGAGCCAGGTAAGCGTTTCGGCCCGAAGCGGCATGCCGGACGGCGCGCAGGCGGCGCACCCCGCTCCCCCGCCCTCCACATCAAAACGCATCGGGGGCAAAAGCGCCCGGCCGCAGCGGAGGCAGCGGTCCAGGCGCGGCGAAAACCCTTGCAGCATGGAAAACTGGGCCAAGAAAACGGCCGTCAGCGCGCGCGGAGGCAAATCGCCGTAGGAAAGCACCGCGAGCGACAGCAGCAGCATCTTGAACAGGCGGCGGCACTCCTCGCCGGCCTGCGCCGCGGCCTCGCAGAGGTTGAGCCAGTAGACGCCGTGCGAGAGCTTGTCCACATCCTGGCGAATCGGATAGAAGTTCTCCTGAAGCTGAAAGCCGGTCAGCGTATAGTGCTCGCCCTTTTGATACAGGAGATATTCCCCGGCCGTAAATAGCTCGCAGGCCGTGAGCATGCGGCTGGTCACCTTGCGGCACCCGCGCGCCGCCGCGGACACGAGCCCCATCTCGGGCGACAGAAGCGTCAGCATCCGGTTGTTTTCGCCGTAGTTGGCATACCGAAGCACGATGGCATCGGTCTTTATATCACTCATACCCGAGCGTCTTCAAATCGTCGGCGCGGTTTCGCCAGTCCTCGCGCACCTTCACCCATAGCTTCAGCGCCACGTGCGTGTTTAGCAGCTTTTCAATGTCCGCGCGTGCCTGGGAGCCGATCCTCTCGAGCATCGCGCCGCGCTTTCCGATCAGGATACCCTTGTGCGCGTCCCGCTCACAGTAGATCGTCGCGAAGATCTCGGTCAGCGAAT
>CAZUIA010000031.1:0-18603 GCA_964620835.1 uncultured Oscillospiraceae bacterium | reverse complement strand
GGCCAAAGGCTCCGCCTTTGGAAACCGCCGGGGACAAGTCCCCGGACCCCTTCTTTTTTGCGGCGGAGGTGTTTGGGCCGCTTCTGCCCGCTGGCGCGTCTCAAATCCACCGCGCCATGGCCTGGGCGTATGTTCGGCTTATCAAAAAAGACCACCAACCTTTTCAGCGTTGATGGTCTGCCGTATCCTAGGTCCGTTGTAGGAAGCCCGCGGCGGGCGCAGGAAATGGGGGCTTTCGCCCGAACCCCGCGTTTCGCCGGGCCCGTCAGTCCTCGCGCATCATGCGCGCAACGCCCATCACGTCGCCGGCGGGCAGGCTGAACACCAGGCCGCGGCCTTCCGTGGAAAGCCCCGTTTCCCGGCAAATAGCCTCCATGATGGCCCGCTTGGTTTCGTGGCGCGCCAGGATGAACACCATTTCCTTTTCCGGCTGGATGGTGATGCCGAAAAACTTTTCGGCTTCCTTGATGCCCGCGCCGCGCGCGTGCAGCACGGTGCCGCCCTGGGCGCCGGCGGGGCGCGCGGCGTCCATCACGTCGTCCGCGTACCCATGGTCCACAATCGCGATAATCAGGTCATATTGTCCCGCTTGAGTTTCCATTTGTTGGTGCTCCTTTCCGGTAACCTCACACGCAGCCCCGTACGCGCCCAGCATGTGCAGCGCGCGCTGGCCGCTGATGCTCGATAGGGATAGGGTGAACGCGATGCCGTGGCCGGGGTTGTCAAACTGCAGCGTATGCCATAGCCGGTGCATCGCCCGCGGCGTTTGCGATTCGGGCAACAGCGTAAAGACGATGTCCTTCGCCGGTTCCCCAAGGCCCAAAAGATCCAAAATTTCGGATTTCGCCGTACCGCGCCCCAGGACGATGCGGTGAAAGAGCACGCCCTCCTTGAGCAGCAGGTTGGTCACAATCTGTCCCTTGCCGCGGTCAACGATGGTCACCAGCAGTTTTAGATGCTGGCTGTATATTTCGTGCATACTGCCTCCCTGCGGGATGTGCCCGCACACATGGTTAGTCGACATCGATGATCTCCTCGCCCAAATCCGCCTCCTGCGCGGCGGCCGCCTCAAGCGCCATGCGGTGCTCTTTGATGCGGTACACAAGGCCGAGCGCCTGGATGGTGATCAGCGGCGTCATCGCCACCATGGCCACCGCGCCAAAGGCATCGGTCATGATGTTGCCCCCAAGCGACGAACAGGCGCCTGTCGCAAAGGGGATCAGAAACGTCGCGGCCATCGCGCCGCTCGCCACGCCGCCGGAGTCAAAGGCGATGGCCGTGAAGATCTGCGGGACGAAGAAGGTCAGCGCGAGCGCGAGCGCATAGCCCGGCACGATGAACCACCAGATGCTGATGCCGGTCAAAACGCGGATCATGGAAAGGCCGACGGAGCAGGCAACGCCGATGGACAGCGAAAGCATCATCGCGCGCTTGGAGATCGCGCCGCCCGTCAGTTCCTCCACCTGCTCGTTGAGCACGTACACGGCCGGTTCCGCCGCGACGATGAAATAGCCGATCAGCATGCCGATGGGCACCAGAACCCACGCATAGCCTTTGCTTCCGATCAGGGAGCCGATGAAGCTGCCCGCCGGCAGAAAGCCTACGTTGACGCCCGTCAGGAAGAGCACAAGGCCCAAATACGTATACACCAAACCGATGCAAATGCGCAAGATCTGTTTTTTGGAAAGTTTCAAAAAGAAAAATTGAAAGACAAAAAACATCAGGATGATCGGCGATAGCGCCAGGGCCACGTCGGCAAAATAATGGGGGAACGCTTCCCCAAAGAGGCGGAGGGTTTCGTGGGTGTCAAGCGGGTTGGCGATGATAACCGGCTCAAACGCCACTTCGCCGGGAAAGAAGGACCCGAGGATCATCACCGCCAGGATGGGGCCGACGGAACCAAACGCGACCAGGCCGAAGCTGTCGTCCTGCGCCTTTTTGCCGCTGCGGACGCTGGCGACGCCGACGCCGAGCGCCAAAATGAAGGGCACGGTGATCGGTCCGGTCGTCACGCCGCCCGAGTCAAAGGCGACGGGCAGGTAGTTTTCGCTGGCGAAGATGCCGACGCCAAACAGCACCGCGTAAAACAGAATCAACAAATAGGAAAGCTTTTTCTGAAAGACAATGCGCAGGAAGCCGAACACGAGAAAGACGCCCACGCCGAACGCAACCGAGGTGATCAGCGTCATGTTCGGGATGCTGGGCACCTGGTTGGCCAGGACCGTCAGGTCCGGCTCCGCCACGGTAATAAAAAAACCCATCGCAAAAGCGATGAAAATGAGGAGCTTAAGGTTTTTGGATTTTGTCAGATGCGATCCGATGTGGTTGCCCATGGGCGTCAGCGACATCTCAACGCCGAGCGTGAAAAGCCCCGTGCCCACCACGAGCATCATCGCGCCCCATACAAACAAACCAAGCGTGCCCATCGGGATCGGTGCTATCGTCAGGGAAAGCAGCAAAACGATCGCGGCGATGGGAAGGACTGCCTTTAATGAATCGGTGATCTGTTCTTTTAACCTTAGGTTCAATGTGCCACCTCCCTTTATATATCATAACATATATCCCCAGGGTGTGCAACAAAAAAAGCCAATATTGTCACGCAATAGAAGAATATGTGCGGGTGTTTTTGCGGCCTGGCCCAAAAGCATCCGGCTGTGTCTAAGGCGCTGTCATCCGGCGCAATTTCCGGCAAGCCCCTGCCCGCCCTACAGCCGCAGAAAAAACTTCCCCCAGGCCAGCAGCTCGCGAAAGTTGTTTTTTACCCAATATTGCGGCAGCGACGGGCTGCCCGCGCCCTCGGCCGGCACGCGATACCGCCGGCAGATGGCCAGCGCGCGGCGCACATGGTAATCGCTCGTCACTACCAGCGCGCTGGTAAAACCGTTTTCGTCCATGATGCGCTTGGCGAAGCGAATGTTTTGCTGCGTGTCAAAGGACTGGTTTTCGCTGAAAACCCTGTCGGCGGGAACGCCCCTGTCCACCAGCCAGCGGCACATGAAGTCGCCCTCGGCCTCCGGCTCGTTCGCGCCGCGAGCGCCGCAGCAGATGATCGGCACGGGCCGCTCCGAGTACCGGTCAAGCGTCAGCGTCAACCGCCGCCGCAGGGCTTCGGAAGGCGCGCCGTCGGAGCGCACCTGTGCCCCAAGCACAAGGATGACATCATACGTTCCGTCAGGCATCGTTCGTCTCCCGCAAGGGTGAGCCGCGCTTTTGCGCGCCTTTGGGTTCAGCGGCCTTGGGCGCGCCGCTTTGCAGCATGGGTGCGATGCGCTGAAGCTGCCGCCATTGCTCCATGCTGACGCAGTCGCCGTCCGCGTAAATCACGTGGTCCAGCACCGCGATGTCCACCGTGCCCAGCGCCTCGCGCAGCAGGTCCGTGGTGCGGATGTCCGCGTCCGAAGGCTCCCGGATGCCGCTGGGGTGATTATGCGCCAGCAGGACCGAATGCGCGTTGTGCCTTAGCGCCGTCGCGACGATGGTGCGCGGGTAGATGGTGATCTCGTCAATCGTGCCGGTAATGGCGACTACCGAGCGCAGCACCCGCCCCTGCGCGTCCAGGCACACGACATACAGCACCTCTTCCGGGTTTCCGTCAAAGAGGTGCTTGCAGTATGCCTTGGCGTCCCGGTAATTGGACAAAACGGCCTTATCGCCCTGCAGATCACGGCCGGCATAGCGGACGAGCGGACCGACCAGCGACAAAAGCATCGCCGCGCTCTCGCCAACCCCCTCTACCTGCTTGAGCTGCTCCGGCGGCGCGTTGAGCACCGCCGACAGAGAGCCAAAATGCTCCAGAATCCGGTGGGCCAAGGGGTTCACGTTTTTCCTGGGAATGGCGTAAAAGAGCAAAAGCTCCAGCGCCTCATGCGGCGCGAACCCTTCCAGGCTGTTGGTCGCGAGATAGCGGGCGCGCATTCGGCTGCGGTGGCCCGTATGTTCTTGCTCGGCCACAGCCTATGCCCGCGGCTCGGCCTTGGCGCGCGCGCGCCTGGGCGTAGGGCCTGCAGCGGCCTCCAGCTTTGGCGTTTTCGCGGCTTCAGCCTTCGGCTCGGCCTTGGCGCGCGTGCGGTTGGGCCTTGCGGCTTCCTTGGCCTTTGGGGCGAGTTCTTGAACAGCTTCCACTTTCGAATTCGCCTTTCGCGCGGCCTTTTTCGCGCGGGTCTTTTTTTCGGCTTCCGGTGCTGCGCTGGCGGCCTGGGGCGTGTCTTGCTTTGCGCCCGCGCGCTTTGGCGTTTCCGGCTTGTTCGCTTCAGCCTGGGTCGTCCCGGGCAAAGCCAGCAGCTTTTCATACAGCGCGAGGTATTCGCCCGCCGACTTGTTCCAGCTGTAGTCGCCCTCCATGCCGCGCCGTATCATCAGGCGCCAGATGTCCGGCTTGTCCGTGTACAAGCCTACCGCCCGGCGAAGGGTGTTGAGCATGTCGTGCGCGTTATAGTTGAAGAAGCTAAACCCGTTGCCCTCGCCGGTGAAATCGTTGTAGGAAAGCACCGTGTCGCGAAGCCCGCCCGTTTCCCGCACGATCGGCAGCGTGCCGTAGCGCAGCGAGATCATCTGCGACAGGCCGCAGGGCTCAAACAGCGACGGCATGAGGAACAGGTCCGCGCCCGCGTAGATGCGGTGGGCCAGGCCGAAGTTCATTTCAAAGCGGGCGGCCAGGCGGCCGGGGTATTGCCCCTCGGCCCAGGCGAACAGGTCGGTATAGCGCGCGTCGCCCTTTCCAAGCACGGCCAGCTGGATGTTCTCGTCCATCAGCTGGGTGATCACGTGGTCAATCAGGTCAAGCCCCTTTTGGCCGGACAGGCGGGTGACCATGCCCACCAGCGGCACGTCGGGCGCTTCCAAAAGGCCCATCTCGCGCTGGAGCGCCGCCTTGCACGCCGCCTTGCCCGAAAGATCGTCCGCGGTATACGTCGCCGCGATCATCGGGTCGCTCGAGGGATCGTATTCCTGTATGTCTATGCCGTTGAGGATGCCCGTGAGATGGCCGTGCCGGGCCCGAAGCAGGCCGTCCAGCCTTTCGCCGTAAAAGGCGGTGGTGATCTCCTCCGCGTAGCTGGGGCTGACGGTCGTGATCTCGTCGGCGTACACCAGGCCCGCCTTGAGAAAGTTCGCCATGCCGTACGCCTCGAGCTTGTCGGGCGTAAACAGGCTGTCGCCAAGGCCTAGGCAGTCCTGCACTTCCTTGATGCCGAAGATGCCCTGATATTGGAGGTTGTGCACGGTCATGACGCTGCGCATGGCGCTGTAAAAGGGCAGGTGCGCGTATTGAATTTTGACAAGCGCGGGAATGACGCCGCTTTGCCAGTCGTGGCAGTGGAGGATGTCCGGCTGAAAGCCGATGAGCGGCAGCGCGTTCAATACGGCGCGGCAGAAAAAGCTGAAGCGCTCATATTCGTCCCCGCCCAGCCCGTAGATGTAGGGGCGGTCGAAATAATACCGGTTGTCGACAAAATACCAGGTAAGGCCCGCATAGTCGAGCGCCTCAATGCCGCAATACTGCCTGCGCCAGCCTAGCTCCACCTCAAAATCCGCCACGTGCCGCAAGCGGCTTTTGTATTGCTGTGATATTTCGCCGTACAGCGGCAAAATGACGCGGATATCCGTCCCGCGCGCCTTGAGCACCGGCGGCAGCGCGCCGACCACGTCGGCCAGCCCGCCGGTCTTGGCAAACGGCACGCACTCGGAAGCGACAAAAAGCACTTTCATCCTGAGGAACCTCCTTTGGAGATGGTCGCGAAAGACGAAGGCGGCAAAAACGCCGTAAGAAAGAGAGCGCAGCGGTCCTTAACCGGCAATCTTCTTCTTTGTGAGGGGCCGGGGCGTCGGCGAATCAAACCAGACGCCCTTGCCGACCCCGGGATAGCCTGAGGGGGAACCTCGGTTCCCCCTCAGGCCGTTGACAAACTGAGGTTTGTCAACGGGAGGAGAGGATTCGGCCTGAAATCCTGCGGGATTTCCGGGCGGCCGAAGGCAGAAAGGACAGATTCCTCCGGCTACGCCTACGGAATCTGCGCAAATCCACCGTACATGCCGCTGGATTTGATTCAAGAGGGTTCGCGAACCCTCTCGAGCTCTCCCGGGGCCTTGTCAACAGTCTGGGGGGAACCGAGGTTCCCCCTGGCGCCTAGATCGTCACGTTTTTGCTGATCACGATCGGATACGTGGCCGGGCCGATCAGCCGGCCGCCGCGCTTGATGACCGCCTGCTTATCCAGAACGCAGTGGTCGATCTCCACGTTTTCGTGGATCTGCGCGTCCTGCATCACGATGCTGTTCTTCACCACCGCGGTTTCGGCGACGGTGACGCCGCGGAAGATGACGCTGTTTTCGACCGTGCCGTCCACCCGGCCGCCGTCGGCGATCAGGCTGTTGATCACGCGGGCGTTTTCGCCATACCGGGCCGCCATGTCGTCGCGCACCTTGGTATAGACCGGGCGGCGGCTGTCGAACAGCTCGGCCCGGACATCCGCCTTGAGCGCGTCCATGTTGAACTGGTAGTACGACTGCACCGAATCGATGTGCCAGCCGCGCACGGGCGAGCGATACCCCACGACGCGCAGGCTCCGCTCGTTGATGCTGCGCTGCAGCACGTCGCGCGTAAAGCTGTGATGCCCGTGCGCCGCGGTCTGCGATACGATGCTCACAAGCAGCTCCCGCCTGATCATCATCACCGAGAGCGATTCGCACGGGTAGTGCGGCTGCACCGGATCGATCTCAAGCTGGGTGAGCGCCCCGTCCGCCTCCATGTCAAAGTATTCGCGGTATTCGTGCACGCCGGCCCTCTTGGGCTGCGCGGGATGATATAAAAGGGTGATGTCCGCGCTTTTTTCCAGGTGGTGGCGGAGCATCTCGGTAAAGTCCAGGTTGTAGATGACGTGGCTGTCCATCAGCACCACGTATTCCTGGCGGGAGCGCCGCAGGTACCCGATGTTGGAGCGAAGCGCGTCCAGCATGCCCTCGTACACGCCCACGTTGTCGCGCGTCAAAAACGGAGGCAGGATGAACAGGCCGTCGTGCTTGCCGTGCAGGTCCCATTCTTTGCCGCTGCCAAGGTGATCCATCAGCGAGTGATAGTTTCGCTGCGTGATGACGCCGACGTTTCGAATGCCGGAGTTGACCAGGCTGGACATTTGGAAATCGATGATGCGGTACCGGCCGACGACCGGCAGCGCCGCGACGGCGCGGCTCAAGGTCAGCTCGCGAAGGCGGGCGTCGTTCTCACCGGTATAGATGAGCCCCATCATATCTTTCATGTGCTTGCCCTCCTTTCGTCACGCCTTTTGCTCGAACTGGCCGCCGGGCAAAACGGTTTCCCCGGCCAAAAGGCGCGCCCCCTGACCCACGACCGCGATGCCGCCCTCTGTCCCCCCGATCACGCAGCCGGGGCCGATGACCGTGTTTTCGGCGATGATGGCCCGGGTCACCTGCGCCCCGCGGCCGATGGCGACGTGCGGCATGATGACCGAGTCGACGACGGTGGCGCCCTGCTCGACCGTGACGCCGGCGGACAGGACACTGTGCTTGACGTGCCCGTGCACCTCGCACCCCTCGGTGACGAAGGCGTTGGAAACGGACGCACCCGGCGCGGTGTAGTGCGGGGGAAGGCCGGGGTTTCGGCTGTAGATGCGCCAGCTCTTGTCGTACAGGTCGATCGGCATGGGGGCTTTCAGCAGGTCCATGTTCGCTTCCAGCAGGCTCTCGATCGTGCCGACGTCCTTCCAGTAGCCCTCGAACGGATACGCGAACAGCCGCTGCCCATCTGCAAGCATCTTCGGCATGATGTTCTTGCCAAAGTCGTTTACGGAGGACTTGTCCGCCTCGTCGGCGATCAGATACTCGCGAAGCTTGCTCCACGTGAAGATGTACACGCCCATGGACGCCTTGTTGGATTTGGCCTTTTTCGGCTTTTCGTCAAACTCGACGATGCGGCCGTCCTCGTCCGTGTTGAGGATGCCGAAGCGGTGCGTCTCCTCCCAGGGAACCGCAAGCTCGGCGATGGTGGCGTCGGCCTGTTTTTCAGTATGGTAAAAAAGCATGGCGTTATAATCCATCCGGTAGATGTGGTCGCCCGAGAGGATGAGCACATAATCGGGATCGTACTGCTCGATAAAGCCCATGTTCTGATAGATCGCGTTGGCCGTGCCGCGATACCATTCGCCGCTTTTTCCCTTTACATAGGGGGGCAGCACAAAAACCCCGCCGCGCGAGAGGTCCAGATCCCCCGGCGCGCCGGAACCGATGTACGTGTTCAGCTCCAGGGGCTGATACTGCGTCAGCACGCCGACCACGTCGATGCCGGAGTTGGCACAGTTGGACAGAGGAAAATCAATGATCCGATACTTGCCCCCATAGGGCAGCGCGGGTTTTGCCAGGGTTTTCGTCAGGATGCCGAGCCGGCTGCCCTGCCCGCCGGCCAGCAGCATGGCGATGCAGCGTTTTTTCCTCATGCGAATCACTCCTAGCCCAAAAGGGCGGTAGTATGGATTGTTTTTCCAGTTCAGTTTGATTATATCATACAATGTATCACCTGCAAAGGAGAATAGCGCAACAAAATCCGGGAGAAAGTGAAATAAATCGTCGCGCCGCCGGCAAAAGGCCTTGCATTGCGGGCGGAATTATGATAGAATTTTAATGTCAAAGATGGTCAAAGGAAGGTCGTGAGAGCGATGTCCGATTATTATCGCGTGCTCGGTGTGCAAAAGGACGCCGGCGCGGAGGAGATAAAAAGAGCCTATCGCAGGCTTGCCAAGAAATATCACCCGGACTCCACCGGGGGCGACAAGTCCGCGGAAAAAAAGTTCATCGAGATCAACGAGGCGTATGATACGCTCAGCGATCCGAAAAAGCGCAAAGAATACGACGCGCAGCGCGACAATCCGTTTGCCGGGCGCGCGGGGAGGTATACGTATACGGAAAGCCCGTTCGGGGGTGCGGGTACCTTTGGAGGCGCCCCGTTTTCCGGGTTTGGCGGCGGCACGCGCTACGAATACCAGGGCCTTGACATGGACGATATCCTGGGCGACCTGTTCGGCGGGCGCGTGCAGACAAAGCAGAGGCTGGACGTGCAGGCGCAGTGCGACGTCACCCCTTGGATGGCCGCGCTGGGCGGCCGCATCGAGGTGCGCGTGTCGGACAAAACCCTGTCGGTGAAGATCCCGCCGGGCTCCCAGAGCGGGCAGAAGCTGCGGCTTCGCGGCCAGGGCCTGGCCGACGGCAAGGGAAACACGGGCGATCTGGTGATTGAATTGACCATTCAAAACCCCAAGGCCCTGACGCCCGAAATGAAACGGCTCTATGAAAAACTATCGGAGATTGGGTAACGGAAGGAGCGGATGCGTATGGATCTGAACAAATTTACCGAAAAGGCCCGGCAGGCCATCGCGGATTCGCAGGAGCTTGCCCTTCGCCACCGGCATCAGCAGCTGGAGGGCGAGCACCTGCACCTGGCGCTCGCCTCGCAAAAGGACGGCGTGATTCCAAGGCTTTTGTCGCTGATGAACGTCGACGTGGGCGCGTATATCGAGGACCTTCGGGCAGAGCTTGCCAAGCTGCCCAGCGTGCAGGGCGGAAGCCAGCTGTACGCCTCGCGCCGTTTGGGCGAGCTTTTGTCCGGCGCGCAGGCGGCAACGCAGCAGTTTGGCGACGAATACGCGGGCGTGGAGCATCTGTTCCTTTCGCTGATCGGCGAGCGCGCCACGCCGTCGACGCGGCTGTTTGCCAAATACGGCATTACAAAGGAAAGATTTCTCTCCGCCTTGAGCCAGATACGGGGCGGCCAGCGCGTGACGAGCGAAACCCCGGAGGAAACCTACGAGGCGCTCAAGCGCTTTGGTTCGGACCTGGTGGAGCTGGCGCGCAGCGGCAAGCTCGACCCGATCATCGGCCGGGACGCGGAGATTCGCCGCGTGATGAACATCCTTTGCCGAAAGACCAAGAACAACCCGGTCCTGATCGGCGAGCCGGGCGTGGGCAAGACGGCCGTGGCCGAGGGGCTTGCGCAGCGCATCGTCAAGGGCGACGTGCCCGACAACCTGCGCGACAAGACCATCTTTTCGCTGGACATGGGCAGCCTCGTCGCGGGCGCGAAGTACCGGGGCGAGTTTGAGGAGCGCCTGAAGGCGGTGCTCAAGGAGATTCAGCAGTCCGACGGCCAAATCATTCTGTTCATCGACGAACTGCACACCATTGTGGGCGCGGGCAAGGCCGAGGGTGCGATGGATGCGGGCAACCTCCTGAAGCCCATGCTGGCCCGGGGCGAGCTGCACTGCATCGGCGCCACGACGCTCAACGAGTTTCGCCAGCACATCGAAAAGGACGCGGCGCTGGCCCGGCGGTTCCAGCCGGTGCTGGTCGGCGAGCCGACGGTGGAGGAGACGATCTCGATTCTTCGCGGCCTGAAGGAAAAGTACGAAATCCACCACTCGGTGCGCATCACCGACGCGGCGCTGATCGCGTGCGCCACGCTGTCGGCCCGCTACATCACCGACCGCTTTCTGCCGGACAAGGCCATCGACCTGATGGACGAGGCGGCGTCCATCCTGCGCACGGAGATCAACTCAAAGCCCTCGGAGCTTGACAAGATCGATCGGCGCATTTTGCAGCTTCAAATCGAGCGCGAGGCCTTGAAAAAGGAGGAGGACGAGCACAGCCGCGAGCGGCTGGCCGCCATTGAGCGAGAAATCGCCGAGCGCAGGGAAGTGGCGGACGAGCTGACCGCGCAGTGGCAAAAGGAAAAAAGGGACATCGAGCGCATGCACGCGCTGGGCGAGCAGATCGACAGGGCCAAGCTGGAGCTGGAAAGGGCCGAGCGCGCCTATGACCTAAACCGCATGGCCGAACTGAAGTACGGCGAGATCCCCCGCCTGACGCAGGAGATGGAGCGCGTGAAGGCCGCGGCCGAGCAGGCGCGCCAGGGCGGCGGGTCGCTTATCCGGGAGGTGGTCACGGAGGAGGAGATCGCCCGGATCGTCTCGCAGTGGACGGGCATCCCGGTGGCTAAGCTGGTGGAGGGGGAGCGCGAAAGGCTACTTTCCCTGCCCGAAACCCTGCACGCGCGCGTCGTCGGCCAGGACGAGGCCGTGGACGCGGTCGCGGACGCGATTTTGCGCGCCAGGTCCGGCCTTTCGGACCCGAACCGGCCCATCGGCTCGTTCCTGTTCCTGGGCCCCACCGGCGTGGGCAAGACGGAGCTTGCCAAGGCCCTGGCCGAGGCGATGTTCGCCAGCGAGGCGAACATGGTGCGTATCGACATGAGCGAGTACCAGGAAAAGCACACCATTTCGCGCCTCATCGGCGCGCCCCCGGGCTATGTCGGCCACGAGGAGGGCGGGCAGCTGACCGAGGCGGTGCGAAGAAAGCCCTACTCGATCGTGCTCTTCGACGAGATCGAGAAGGGGCACCCTGACGTCTTTCACCTGCTGCTGCAGATGCTGGACGACGGTCGCCTGACCGACAGCCAGGGCCGCACGGTCAACTTCAAAAACACGGTCGTGATCATGACGTCGAACCTGGGCAGCGAATACCTGCTCAGCGGCATCAACCAGGACGGCGAGCTGTCCGAGGAGGCGAAGGCGCAGACGATGGCGCTGCTGCGCAGGAGCTTCAAGCCTGAATTCCTCAACCGGATGGACGAGGTCGTGCTGTTCAAGCCCCTCAGCCGCGAGGAGATCATGCGGATCGTGGGCATGATCGTGGAAAAGACTGGGACCCGAATGCAGGGCGAGGGCTACAGGCTGTCCGTATCGGACGCCGCGAAGCGGTTTGTCGCGGACGAGGCATACACGCCCGCCTACGGCGCGCGGCCGGTGAAGCGGTTCGTGCAGCGCGAGGTGGAGACCGAAATCGCGCGCATGCTGCTGCGCGGCCAGGTGCCCGACGGCGGAGAGGTACGGGTGGACGAAAAGGGCGGCAAGCTGACGTTTGAGGTGAGGGCGCCTGCCGCCAGGGAATGAAGACGGGATGGGCCGCCGTGCGGGCATGGGCCGTGCGGCGGCTTTTTCCGTCTGGCCCATGAACGTACCGGCAAAAAGGGCGAATTTGCGGGCTGGGCGGAAGGCGGGAAAGGACGGTTTTTTCGGGCAAAGCGGACGGACCGCGCCCCCGCGCGGCGGAGCGCGAACCGCGCCCGATGATCTTCAAAGCCCCCGCGCCTGCGAACGGACCGTCGGCTTTCACCCGTCCAACTTTTGCACGAATTAGCACAACCTGGGATGATTGTCCGGGGCTCATACGTTTCATTGTACAGGGAAGGAACCTGGGCGGGTGCGCTTGCCCATCCCTCCCATAGGCTTTCCGGCCGGCCAAAGACCGTCCCGAAGGCGATCCTGGAAGGAGGATGAAGTAATGAAAAAACGCGCAGTATGGAACCTACGGAAGCGGCCGGCAGTCCGCGCAATCGTTTGCCTGGGGCTTTGTCTGATGCTTGGGATGGGGGCGGCCATGGCCGAGTCCGCGGCGCCGCCGAATGATTCCGGCGTTTCCATCGAGGAATATGAGGCGCTGATGGAAAAGCTGGTGGAGGAAAAAGGCCCCGAATGGACCTGGTCTCTGGAGGACAAGGCCGAATATCTGGGCGATGCGTACGGCCTGCCGGGCGAAGGCGATCTTCCGCAGGAGGATGCGATCCGCATCGCGGGCGAAGCGGTGATCAAGGCGTACGGCATCTCCCAGGACGAGCTTTCCCTGTATACGCCCTGCCTTTACTTCTATGTCAAGGACGAGGAATTCGAGCCGCCGTTCTGGTTCGTCAGTTTCTATGACGACGTTGACAATCCGGTGAACGCCTACAGCGCGGTGGTCTCGGCCAAGACGGGCGAAGTGCTTGAGACATACGGCCCGGAGGACGTTTCCAACGGATAAGCGGGAATAAAACCAAGCGCCGCCGCAGGTTTTTTGCGGCGGCGCTTCGCCTTATGCCTTACGCTTTCAACGGCAGGATTTGGTCGGAGTACGGGCTGAAAGGTCGCTCCATATGACGCTGTTGCTGAAATCTTTTCAGCCGCACCCAATGCGAATCGTTACACCCGCGCCATTTCCCGACCCTTAGCCACGCTCCCTCCGCTGCGGTTGCCCCGTTGCATTCGGGAAATCTCTTTTTTGACAATACTTCGGCATAATCGTTCAAGTTTCTTGTCTCTCTAAATCCGTCATTCGTTTCCCAAGCTTTCGTTGTCCGCCATTTCGAGAAGAAAATAGTATAGTATCATATCCATATACGTTTTTGTATGCGCTGCTCACCGGTCAAGATACCGATCTACCCGCTTCCAGTCCACCTCAATACCAAGCCCCGGCCCTTCGGGAATTGCCAGGCATCCGTCCTTGACCTGGGTATACAGCCCCACCGGCGTGCGGACCAGTTCCTCGCGGAACGCGCTTGGCGTCACCATGCATTCCATGCAGCTAAGGTTGGGGGATACGGCGGAAAGGTGCAGGCTAGCGGCCACGCAGATCGCCCCCGAGAACCCCACATGGGGCGCGTATTTCACATGGAAAGCGTCCGCCACCAGCGCCACCCGGAGAGATTCGGAAATGCCGCCGCAGCGCGTGACATCCGGCTGCGCATACTGAATCGCTCCGGCAGCTAGCAGGTCTGTAAGGTCGTGGGCGGTAAACTCAGATTCACCCGCCGCCAGCGCCACGGGGGAGCGCTGGGCAAGCCGCAGGTACCCGTTTCGGTTTTCCGGCTGAATGGGCTCTTCAAACCATTGGATGCCCAAATCCCCAACCGCATTGGCAAAATACAGCGCCTCATACTCGTCAAAGATATAGTTCGCGTCCACCATGATGGCAATATCCGGGCCCACGTGCGCGCGCAGGGTTTTTGTCCGCCGGATCTCCGCGTTGACATCGGCCCCTGTTTTCAGCTTCATCCCCCGAAAGCCGAGGGCCATGATCCTGTCCGCCTCCTCGCGCACATCCTTGCCCACCATGATGGAGGAGGCGTACGCGGGCACCTTGTCCATGACGCGGCCGCCCAGCAGCGCAAAAAGCGGAAGGCCGAGGGCCTTGCCCCGCAGATCCCACAGGGCAATGTCCACCGCCGCGATGGCCTCGAACAGCATGCCGCCGGAGCGGCCGTTCAGGGTATTGCGCATGGCATCCCAATGGCGCTTGACCTGGTGCGGGTCCTGTCCAATGAGCACGGGCGCGAGCAGGGTTTCAATCACTTTGGCATATCCCTGCGGGCCAAAACGCGCCAACGCCTCGCCCACGCCATAGATCCCTTCATCCGTGTCAACGCGGACCAGGCAAATGGAAACCTTTCGATAGGCCTGCTGGGAGGTAACCTGCGGGGAGGGGAGGGTAAGCGACAGGGGATATGCGGTGACTTGTGTGATTTTCATGGAATGCCTCCATCCGGTTATTTAAAGACATTAAACGTATTTAAATAAGCATATAGCGCGCCTGCCCGTTTGTCAAGGGGAGATTCTACGGGAAGAATCTTCATGAAGAACCAATATGCAAACAGATTTCGGCAAAGTTTTATGCGGAAATACCGCAGTTTGGGGATTGACAAGGGAGCGGTTCTGTGCTAAATTATATTTAACTACATAGAACGTAGAAAAATATTGCTAAGGAGGTCCGCATGAAAAGAAGGTCTTTGTCGGTCGTTCTACTCCTGGCGTTGGCGCTTACCTGTGTTTCCTTTTCCTCTTTGGCGGAGGAGAAGAAGACGGTTTCCCTGCTGATCCACCCTACGCTGTATGACGCGACGGGTGGGGACAACGGCATCATCAA
Organism: uncultured Oscillospiraceae bacterium; assembly: GCA_964620835.1. Lineage (GTDB taxonomy): Bacteria > Bacillota > Clostridia > Christensenellales > Aristaeellaceae > Avichristensenella. The sequence continues at coordinate 3,868 of CAZUIA010000031.1, read as the reverse complement.
GCGGTTTCAGGAAGAAACCGGCATTGAGGTCACCCTGGTCAGCGCGCCCACACAGGACCTGCGGGACAAGGCGCTCATGGAATTCATCGCGCAGTCCGGCCGGTTTGATGTGATCCTTCTGCTGTCTGGCTGGCTCAACGACGACCTGTACCAATACCTGGAACCGCTGGACAGCTGTCTGGCGGAAAACGATGAGGCCTATGACCAGGCGGACCTGATCGAATCCCTGATGGAGCAGGGACGCGACAGCCAGGGCCGGCAGATGGTCATTCCGATGCGCGTCGGCACGGCCATGCTCTACTACAACAAGGATATCCTTGCCAAGGCGGGGCTTGAGGTGCCAACGAACTGGGATGAGGTGATGCGGGCGTGCGAGCAGCTTTCCACGGAAGAGCTGAAGGGCCTTGCACAGACGTTCTACCCGGAAAACAAGGACTTTATCCGCATTCTGTACGCCATGGGCGGCACGGTTCTCAGCGGGGATATGACGAAGGCCACGGTGGACACGCCCGAAACCGTTCAGATGATCGAATTCGTCAAGACCATCCTGGATAAGGGCTACATCTCCAAGGAATCGCTTGCCTGGGACCGTGACCCGCAGATCACCGCCCTTCAGCAGGGGCGCGCGGCGATGGGCGTATACTACTCCCCCTATTGGGGCCGCATCGTCGATCCCACGGGCATTGCCGAAGGCTACACGGCCGATTCCTTTGGCTGGGCGCTCGTCCCTACGAACGAGGGCGTGCCGGCCGGCCGTTCGCTGAACGACGGCTGGAGCGTGGGCATTGACAAAAACAGCAAGAACAAGGAAAACGCGTGGGAGCTGGTCAAAGCCCTGACGAACAAAGAGAACCAGCTGGAAATGGCCCTTTCCTACGCCAACGGCCCGGTCCGCGCCTCCGTGTACCAGAGCGAAGAATACCTGACGCTCTACCCGCTGGCGGAATCCTGGCTGGAAGCCACCGCGGCCTCCCTATTCATCCCGGCGCATCCGGATTGGGAGCAGATTCAGGATGCGTTCAACCAGGAGGTGTTCTCCGCCATCTCCGGCGCCATTACCCCGGAACAAGCGGCCAAGAACGCGCAAAGCCAGATTCAGCGCATTTTGGACCGCTGACCGCCTCCCCGCGCGGGCGCAGGGGCTGTGAACGGGCACGCAGCGCACGTTGACAGCCCCTGGAAAATGATGGTAAACTTATTCTCGTTGCGACAGTACACTGTCTGGGAAAGGACGGTACATGCACAGCAAATGGACGGAATACAGTCTGTCGAAATTTGACCCGATGGACAGGATTCTATTCTATGACGATTTTGACCGAGGCATGAACGGCTGGTCCGAGTTGATCGGAAACTATGAGGGTTCGCTTGACACCGTGCTGCCGCCCTACAGGGACCACCGGCCTCCGCAGCTTTCCACCTTATCCATGTGGGATACGGGGTCCGCGGGCTCCATGGAGGGGATGTACGCGCTCAAGATCGCCACCAGGCCCCAAAGAGGACACCAGGCGGTGGCCATCAAGCGCATTACCTATCGAAAGGCAACCAAGATCAGGCTGGAGGCGTATTTTTGCTTCAAGCCGGAGGCCGACGAATGCAAGCTCGGCGATCTGGCGCCGCGGTCTTTTGGTTTTCTGTTTGACCTGCAGAACCATACGCAGCGGGTGATGCCCCATATCCGCTATTTGAACGCGCTGGATGGGGAGCCGCAGCGGAAGTGGCAGTTCAAAAAGCGCACGGAGCCCTTCCACAGGATCGGTTCGGAAGACAATGTCGTTTCTCATTACCACCTCAGCCCCAAGGGGTGGGAGGATATTCCCGGGGGCGTTCAGCCGCTATGCTATAACGAGATTGCGACCAAGCACAATTGGCACTATCTGCGCCTGGATTTTGACCTGCACGCCATGAACATTCTGGGCTTTCAGTGCAACGACCGGGTGCTTGACGTGTCCTCCCTGGACTGCATCCGCATTCCCGCCATGCCCAACCTCTGGTGCATGCTCAACCTCGCCTTTTTTGTGGAAGCGGACGCGGACAAGCGGGTTTTCGGGTATCTGGACTCGGTTGTGCTTTCAGGGGAGGCGTAGGGATGAGATCATCTTATACGGCGGTTGTCGAACGCAATGTGGAGGTCCGTCATTCGTTTGAAAGCGAGCCCTACGAATGCGGCTGGGCCACGGAGGCCATTTTCTTTGTCAATGTCCTGGAGGGTTCTTTGGCGGACACGATGTTGCGCGTGCAAATCTCCGCGGACGGCATGCACTGGTGCGATGAGGGTTCGACCGTTACGCTGCTTGCGCAGGGCCAGGCTGCCTTTGTCAAGGTGAAGCACTTTGGGAACTGGCTGCGGCTGAAAGGCAATTCAGGGGAGAAAGCGGGAAAAATACTGGTAACGCTGCACCTGAAGGAATGATCCCGCGCCTACCCTATAAGAAAGTGGAGAGACACCATTGCGTAGAAGCGATATGCAGGCACAAAACACGCATGAGATGGAAAACGTATTCCTCCCCTCCAGCCACCGGGTGAAGGACCTGGAAAAGGAGAATGTTTTTCGCCTCATCCAAAAAGGAAAATCCATAAGCCAGAAGGAAATTCTTGACGTGTACAAGATCCGCCCGGCGGACCTTTCGGGCGCCATCAAGGAGCTGCTGGCGGACCGGATGATCGTCAGGGACAGCGCGCTGGAGGAACAGGGCAGGGGAAGGCCCAAGGTTTTTTTCCGCGTCAATCCACAAAGGCTGTGCTGTTTTGCGCTGTATGTCGACTCATGGACGGTCAGGGCGGCCTTGATCGACCTGGAAGGAAATGCCCTGCATACGTGTCACAGGCCTGTTGGGAGCGATGCGAGCGCAGAGGAGATTCTGGACACCCAGGCGGACCTCCTGGAGGAGCTCAAGGCCAACGTGCGTACGGGCACGGAAATATTGGGCGTTGGCATCAGTGTTCCCGGCAGCGTGGATGCGCAGCGGTTGATATGGAGGGAAAGCCAGCGCTGGCGGCATATCCGGGAGATAGATTACGCCGCGTTTCAGGAGCGCATCGGCTTTCCGGTTATGCTCCACAGAGACCTTGACGCCGCAATGCTCGGCGAGCTGTCGGCCATGCCTTCGCTTCGGGACGAATTGGTGGTGCTGCTGCACTGGGGCATCGGCCTTGGCATCTCCTTTGCGTACCGGGGACAGATCGTGCGGTCAAACCACGGCCGCTTTGGAACGATCGGCTATACGCAGTTCAACCCCTATAGCGTCGACCACATGAGCGACAACAACATTGAGCGGCATACGTCCCTGCGCAACCTCATCCACGCGATACGCTATAAATACCCTACCGCAAAGCTGGACGAGCGGGAGATCGCCGAACTGGTGGCCGGGGACAGCCTTCAGGATATCCCGAACCTGCAAATGGCCATTGACCATGTGGGCCTGGCGCTTCGGAACCTTTGCGCCATCCTGTACCCGGACAAGGTACTGCTGCTCAGCCCGTTTGCAGAGAACGAGGCCCTGGTAAAAAAGCTGCAGCATTCCTTTGCCCTGGGCCGCCTGATTGACGATGTGCAGGCCAAAATTCCGCTGATTCCCATCCGCAACGGATATGCTGGCTGTGCGGTGGGCTCCACCCTGGCGCTGTTTGAGAAGGGATTCGAAACGTACTTGCGTGCCCGGTATTGACGATGCCCGCGGTGCGCGCAAGGGGAAAAGCATGCTTATTTAACTACGTAAATTGTAAATAAATCCCCCGCTGCCCCGCCCGCCAGGGAAGACGCCCGGCCGGCGCAGGAAGCGACGACCTGGGAAAGGAGAGGATGGCCCCACCGGTCGATCCGGTGTCCATCAAGCGCTATGAACATGCATGTCGGCGTTGGCAGAAGCAT
>CAZUIA010000030.1:0-18886 GCA_964620835.1 uncultured Oscillospiraceae bacterium | reverse complement strand
CCCTCTTTTCGTGCCCACATTCGGATAGGGAGGGGATCTGATCGATGTCGGATCAGGAAAAGAAGGCGGCCGCGGAAGCGGAAGAGAAGGGGGAGACGACCTCCGCGCTCGGCGCTTCCGCGGTGGACATGAAAAACGAAATGCCGCATCTGGATTTTCTGGCGGCGCTCGTGCTCATCGGTGTTTCCGTCGCGACCATCATCACCAGCATCGGCTATGCGATCAAGCAGCGGCTCGTGTTTTACGAGTCGGCCGGCTTCATGCCCGTCATCATCGCGTTCGTCCTGCTCGTCTTGGCGCTTCGCCTGCTCGTTGAAGCGCTCAAAACGGGCACGATCAAGGACCGCCTGAACGCGCTGTGGGTTTCCCTGCAAAAATCCGTTCGCAGCAAGCAGGTGCGAAAGGGGATCGGCGGCATCTGTCTTTTTGCCGTGTACATTTACGGCCTCCTGGGCCGCGCGCCCTTTTGGCTCGCGTCCTTTCTCGCCCTTTTCGCCATCCTCAATTACGCGCATTTTGACAGGCAGCCAAAGACCGTCCTCAAGATGACCGTCATCGCCGCCGTGGCGACGGCCGTCATCGTCGGGCTGTTCCAATACGCGTTTTCCGTACCGATGCCGTAAGGAGGGACAGAAAAAAGATGGTGATGCAATATATCGGCGAGGCCTTTTCGGTCTTTTTTTCGCCGTTTGGGTTCAGCGCCATGGTGATCTCCGTGCTGCTCGGGCTGATCTTCGGCATGCTGCCGGGCCTGACCGCCACGATGGCCGTCGCGCTGCTGACCGGCCTTACGTATTCCTTCTCCGGCCCCATGGCCGTGATGGTGCTCATCGGCGTGTACATCGGCGCGATCTCGGGCGGCTGCCAGTCGGCCATTCTGATCAACATCCCGGGCACGCCGGCCTCGGCCGCCACGGCCGTGGACGGCTATCCGCTGGCCAAGCAAGGGAAGGGCGGCCTGGCGATCTTCGTCGCCAACGCGTCGTCCTTTTCGGGCACGGTGCTCGGCATCGTCTATGTCGCGCTGTTCACGCCCCTGCTGACGAGCGTGGCCCTCAAGTTCAACTCCCATGAGATGTTCCTCCTGGCCGTGTTCGGCATCGTCATCTGCGGCAACCTGACCAGCGGCGGCCGGCCCATCAAGGGCTGGATCTCCGGCTTCATCGGCCTGCTCGTGTCGCAGATCGGGCGCGACACCATCGGCTCCTTCCCGCGCTTTTGCTTTGGCACGATGAACCTGACGAGCGGCATCTCGCTCCTGCCGGTCATGATCGGCCTGTTCGGCTTCCCGGAGATCGTCACCGCGCTCAGCGCGGCCAAGCGGGCCAAGGTTTCCTCGACCAAGTACAGCGCAAAAGAGGGTTTTGGGATCATGCGTCGAAATTGGCTGAACGTGCTCCGTTCCAGCGTGCTCGGCGCGGCCATGGGCGCGATTCCGGGCGTTGGCGAGGATACCGGCGGGTGGCTTTCGTACTGGGCGGAAAAGAAATCGTCCAAGACGCCGGAGAAGTTCGGCAAGGGCTGCATCGACGGCGTGGTGTCGTCCGAGACGGGCAACAACGCGGCCATCGGCGGCGCGATCATCCCGGTTCTGTCGCTGGCGATTCCGGGCAGCGCGCCCGCGGCCGTCCTGCTGGCGGCCTTCTGGATGCACGGCTACCGGCCCGGCCCGCTGCTGATGACCGATACGCCGCAGTTTTTGTACTATGTGATCGTGTTCATGGGCATCGCGGCGATCCTCATGTGGCTGATCGCCTCCAACATGTCCCGCCTGACGGTGAACGTGCTGAAGGTGGACCCGCGCACGCTCATGCCGATCATCTTCATCTGCTGCGTGATCGGCGCGTTCGTGGTCAACAACCGGCTCTTTGACATCAAGCTGATGCTGGTGTTCGGCGTGCTCGGGGTTTTTCTCAGCTACATGAAGTATCCCTCCGCGCCCTTCCTGCTGGGCGTCATCCTGGGCAACATGGCCGACGAGAACCTGCGGCGGGCGCTTGTGCTGCACGACGGAAGCATTCTGCCGTTCTTCACAAGGCCGATCAGCATCTTCTTCATCGTCTTCATTCTCGCGCTCGTGCTGCCGCAGATTCCCGCGTTTACCCGGCTGATGAAGAAGGTATTCCGCAAAAAGGACGCGCCGGCCATCAGCGCAAAATAAGGAGGAACAAAAAGGTGGAAACGGTCCGCTTTGGCATCATCGGTTGCGGTGCGATTTCAACCATGCACGCCAGCGCCATCCAAAGGGTGGAGGGGGCGCAGCTGGTCGGCTGCTTTGACGCGTACGAGCCCTGCGCGCACGCGTTTGCCGCCAAATACGGCGGCAAGGTGTATACGCTGCTGGAGGACATGCTGGATTCCGACGCGCTGGACGCCGTATGCATCTGCACGCCCAGCGGGCTGCACACCACCCAGGCCGTCCTCGCCCTGCAGGCGGGCAAACACGTGGTGTGCGAAAAGCCCATGAGCCTGAGCCTTGCCCAAGCCGACTTGCTGATTGAAACCGAGCGGCGGACGGGCAGGATCGTTTGCATCATCTCCCAGTTCCGCTTCGCGCCGGCGGTGCAGGAAATCAAGCGGGCGCTTGACGCGGGCGCGTTCGGCAAGTTGGTTTCCGCCAGCCTGCAGATGAAATACTTCCGCTCGCACGAATACTACGCCTCCGGCGCCTGGCGCGGCACCTGGTCGATGGACGGGGGCGGCGCGCTGATGAACCAGGGCATCCACGGCATCGACGTGTTCCGCTTCCTGATGGGCCCTGTCCGCGAACTGACCGCGTACACGCGCACCCTGACGCGCCGCATTGAGGTGGAGGATTCGGCCGTGGCGATCTGCGAGTTCGAAAGCGGCGCGGTCGGCACCATCGAGGGGTCGACCACCTGCTACCCCGGCTATCCCAGGCGCATCGAAATCTGCGGTGAAGCGGGCAGCGTCGTGCTGGAGGAGGACACCCTCCTTTCCTGGGACCTGCCCATCCCGACCAGCCTGCCCGTGGGCGAGGGGGCGAAGAACGTGGGCTCGGCCGACCCCATGGCCATCAGCGGCGCGGGGCACGAGCTGCAGATCCGAAACTTTGTCCGCGCCCTCCTGTACGGGGAGCCGATCCTTGCCGGCGCGGCCACCGGCCGTCTGCCGCTTGAAATCATCCTGGGTATCTACGAATCATCCCGCACCGGCAAGGCGGTCCGCCTCATGAAGTAGCGGAGACGGGAGGAAGCCATGTACAAAACAGCCATCATCACGGACGAAATCTCACAAAGCCTGCCGGAGGCCGTCACGCTCATGCGGCAATACCGCCTGGACGCGATGGAGATCCGCTCCGTCAACGAGCGAAATCCCTTTCAGATGACGAAGGAGGACATCCGCGAAATCAAGCGCATCTCCGACGCGGAGGCGCTGCCGGTCTGCTGCGTGGCCTCCCCGCTGTTCAAGTGCTTCATCGACGATCTGCCGACCTACCGGGCGCACGTGGAATCCTTCCGGCGCATGCTGGACACCATGGCCCTGTGGAACGTTTCGCTGATCCGGGGCTTTCCGTTCCTGAACGTGCACGACCAGGGTGCGCGCATGCCCGAGGCGGCCGAAAGGTTCCAGCCCGTGATCCGCGCCGCCGAGGACGCGGGCGTTACGATCGTCATCGAGTCCGAGCCCAGCGTGTACACCGCGAACATCCGGGATCTGGTGTCCTTCCTCAAAAGGCTCGACACCCCGGTGGTGCGGGCGCTCTTTGACGCCGGCAACGAGATCGTCGACCCGGACGCCCCGCCCCCCTACCCGGACGGCTACCGCTTGATCAAGCCCTACCTGCGCCACGTGCACGTCAAGGACATCCTCCGCGCGCCCGGCGCCTTTGTGCCCGCGATGCTGGGCGAAGGGTCCGTCGATTACCGGGGCATTCTCGACGCGCTCAAGCGCGACTACGACGGCTATGTGTCCGTGGAAACGCACTATCGCGTGCACGCCGGCGTATCGGACGAGGACCTTTTGCATCCGCAGGGCTCCTCCTTCTCCGCCGGCGGATATGAGGCCAGCCGCCGGTACCTGGACGCGCTTTCGAATGTCTACCGCTGGCAGGAGCCGCCGCGGGCGTGAGGGCGGATCGGCCTTATACGGTTTGTGGTTTTCACCCCCCGGATGCGGCAATGCCGGTCTGGGGGTGTTTTCGTTGCACAAGAAAAACCCCGTAAATCCGTCTCATACAGGGATTTACGGGGTTTTCGTGAATGGAGCTCTTAACCAGATTCGAACTGGTGACCTCGTCCTTACCAAGGACGCGCTCTGCCGACTGAGCTATAAGAGCATCGTCTTTTGCCTCTTTCGCACCCTTGTGGGGCGGCAGCGAAACATATTATATAGCATACAGGGTAAAAAAGCAACCATCCGAGCGAAATTTTTTGAAAACGTCCAAGCCGCCGTTGCGCGTTTGGAGGAAACGCGGTATCATGGAGCCAATTTGCGGCGGGAGAGGATCAGGGTGAAAAAAGCGCTTTTTTGGGTAACGGGCGCGGTGTGCCTGGGGCATATGCTGTTTGCGATGGCCAACAACGGGCAAGGCGTGCTGCTGACCAGCTTCATCGACGCGTTTTCCCTTTCGTCCGGGGCGCAGGGGCTGCCGAACGCCGCCGCGAACGTCGGCGTGCTGGCCGCGATGCTGCTGGCCGTGCCGATGGCCGCGCGAACGGGCAAGCCCGCGCTGTTTGCGGGCGGGCTAACGCTGATGGCCGTAACGCTCGCGCTGGCGGGCGCGGCGGCGTCGGCGGCGGGGCTGATGCTCGCGTACCTGGCCATGGGCTTTGGCTTTGGATGTGTGGACACGTGCGCGTCGGCCATTGTGGCGGACCTGCACCAGGGCAGGCGCGCGTCGCTTTGGATGGGCGTATTGCACGCGGTCTACGGCACCGGCGGGATTCTCGCCCCTATCCTGATGACCGCGGCGCTTTCGGCCGGCGCGGGCTGGCGCGCCGTGCTCTTTACGCTTTCGGGCGTGGTGGGCGGGGCGGTCGTGCTGAGCGCGCTGATCTTTTCCAAGGCGCGCACGGCGCTGCCGGCTGCGTCCGCGCCGCCCCAAAAGCTTTCGCGGAAGGAACTTCTTTCCTTTTTTGGGCAGCGCGGGAACCTGGCGCTGGTGCTCAGCACCGCCTTTTACTGCGCGCACCAGGTGAGCATCTACCTGTGGATTAGCCGCATCATCGGCGTGGGGTATGGAAACGTTCCCCTCGGCGCGGCGGCGCTGTCGCTGTTTTGGGTGGGCACGGTGCTGTCCCGCCTTTTGACGCCGCTTACCGGGCTCAAGACCCTGCCGTACCTTCGCTTTGGCATGGTGCTGACGTCGGCGGTGCTGCTGCTGGGCGTGCTGATCGGCGGCGCGGGCGTCGTGTGCGCGGCGGCCGCGCTGGTAGGCCTTATCGGCGGGGCGTTCATCCCCATGGCGCTTTCCGAAATCACGCGGCGAAACCCCGCGCAGTCGATGCTCGGCATCACCGCGGTGCTCCTGACCACGGCTTTGTCCGCGATCCTCTGCGCGCCGCTGATCGGGTTCATCGTGGACAAGACCTCGCTGCTTTCGGGGCTGGCGGTGTCGGACGCGTTTGCCGCTGTCTGTGCGCTGTGCGCGTTTTGGGTCGGGGAAGAGCGTGAAGCGCGTTACTTGTGATACGTTTCGTTCGCCAGGATCTTGCGCGCGCGGTACAGCTGCTCCAGCAGCATGACGCGGGCAAGCTGGTGGGGGAACGTCATGGGCGAAAACGACAGGGTTTCGTTGGCGCGGCGCACGACGGCGCCGGACAGGCCGTTCGACCCGCCGATGACGAACACGGCGCGCGGGACGCCGCCCTCCTCCAGGCCCTTGAGGCGCCGGGCCAGATCTAAAGAGGTGAGCCGCTTTCCCTCGATGCACAGCGCCACGACATGGTCGCGCGGCTTCAGGCGCGAAAGCAAGGCCGCGCCCTCCGCGTCGGTCAGCCGCGCGAGGTCCGCCGCGGAGGCGTTCTTCGGCTCGGGCAGGTCCGGGCATTCGACGGTTTCCACGCCGCCAAAGCGGCCAAGGCGCTTTGCGTACTCGGCCGCGGCCTGCTGAAAGTATGCTTCGCGCAGCTTGCCCACGCAGAGAATCGCAAGGGTCATGGCGCGCTTCCCGGCAGCATGTGAACGAGCGCGCGCAGCTCGACCAGGGCGAGCAGCAGGGCGCAGCCGGCGAGCAGCGCGCGGGCCAGGCCGGGCAGCGGGCGCCTCGGCGCGGGCGGCAGCGGCCGCTTTTTTGTTTTGCTTCCCCGTAAAAGTGCCAAGGTCACGAGGAAAATCCATACGCCCACCCAAAAGACCGCGGCGGGCAAAGCCTGAAGGCTTTCCGAAAGCGCGGGGAACGCATCCAGCGACGAGGGATCGGCCGCATACGCCCCATAGGCCGCCACGGTGATGGCGGCGTTGTGCACGGCATGGTAGAGCATGGCGGCGGGCAGGCTGTCCGTCTCAAGCACCAAAAACGCAAGCAGCAGGCCCAGCAGGAGGTGCGCGGGCAGCGCCTCGATGCGGCCGTGCAGCAGCGCAAACATCGCGCCGCTGAGCAAAGCCGCCCGGGATGTACCAAGCGGCTCCAGGGACGGCAGCAGGAAGCCCCGAAACAAAAGTTCCTCAAACACCGCCGGCGCGACGGCCGAAGCGGCGAGCATCCACCAAAGCTGCGCCGCGGTGCGCGGAACGGCCTCGTTGCCGCTTCTGGCAATTAGGCCGAAGGATTTGAGAAAGTGCATCCAGTAAAGGGAGATCCAGTTGAGCGCGACCATCCCGGCCAGGGCCGCCGCCGCGAGGAGCAAAGCGCACAGCGGGTCCGGGAGGTGCCGGCGCAGCGCGGGCCGAAGGGCCGGCCGCCTAAGGTAGTAAAAGAGCGTTGGAAGCGCAAAGACAAGCCCCTGAAACCCGATGCTGTAGGCGTACGCAAAACCGCCCAGGCGAACGCCCCGGGCGGCGAGCAGGGCCGATAGAGCGGAAAACACCTCCAGCCCGATCAGGGCGGTCAGGAACGAAAAAAGCGCGGCGGCAGGGGAGGGGCGGTCGGTCATGGGCGCGGTCAGCCTCCTATTTCATAAAAGCGGCCCGTGCGGTCGCGGTAGGCCAGGTCCACCGACACGTCGTCCTGCGGCCGGATGCCTTCTTCTTCCAGCACGGCGCACACGGTGTCCAGCGCGAGGGCGGGCGTGTTGGTCTCGGCGCTCAGGTGGCCGAGGATCACATGGCGAAGGCCGAGCTTCACCAGCTGGCAAAGCGCCTTGCCGCAGTCGGGGTTTGACAGGTGGCCGCGCTTGCCGAGGATGCGCGCCTTCAGCCGCGCGGGGTAGCGCGCGGACATGCGGAGCATCGACGGGTCGTGGTTTGACTCCAGCAGCGCCAGGTCCGCGCCATGGAGGGCGTTCATCCAGCCGGGCGAGATGTGGCCGATGTCCGTCGCGATGGACAGCTTTTGGTTGCCGTACATCAGCGAAAAGCCCACCGGGTCGGCCGCGTCGTGCGGGATGGAAAACGGCGACACAGCCAGATCGCGCACGTAAAAGCCCTCCCCGGCGGCAAAGGCGATGCGGTTCTTCGGCGCGACGCCCTCCATGCCGGGCTTGCCCTCCAGGGCGCCCCAGGTACCCTCGGTGGCGTAGACCGGCAGGTCAAACCGGCGCGAAAGCACGCCGACGCCCTGGATGTGGTCGCTGTGCTCATGGGTGAGCAGGATGGCCGACAGGGTGTCCGGCGCGACGCCGATGTCCTTGAGCGCGCGCTCCACCGCCCGGCCGGAAAGCCCCGCGTCCACCAGCACGCGGGTGACGCCCGCTTGCACAAACAGCGCGTTCCCGCTGGAACCGCTGCGCAGGGGACAAAAGCAAAATGGCATGGCATAGCTCCCTTTTCTGTCACATTGCGCGAGAACCTTCCCCATTGTACATGGGAAAAGGCGATTGTGCAACCCCGGCGAATCTGTTATACTGTGGGCACGATAAGGGGTGAAAAAGGGTTGCGCATCATCGCGGGAGAAGCCAAGGGGCGTCCCCTCGCGGCGCCCAAGGGCATGGACACGCGGCCGACGCTGGACCGCGTCCGGGAGTCGCTGTTCAGCATCCTGATGGGGCGCCTGGAAGGGGCGAGCGTGCTGGACCTGTTCGCGGGCTCCGGCGCGCTGGGGCTGGAGGCCATCAGCCGGGGCGCCGCGCGCGCGGTGTTCGTGGACCAGGCCAGGGCCGCGCAGCAGGCGGTGGCGAAGAACCTTGCGGCCTTGGGGTTTTCAGGCCGCGGGACGCTCCTTCGGTGCGATTACCGCGCCGCGCTTTCCAGGCTTTCCAAAGAGGGCGCGCGCTTTGACCTCGTGTTTCTGGACCCGCCCTACCGCATGGCGGACGCGAAGGGGATGCTGGAAACGCTTCGCGCCTCGGGCGTGCTGACCGGGGACGCGCTCGTGGTGTATGAGCACGCGCGGACGGACGCCCCGGACGAAACCGGCTGGCGGCGAGGCGATCAAAGGGTGTACGGGGACACGGCCATCACGTTTTTGACCCCGGCGTGAAGAAGGAGGACCGCATGCGCACGGCGCTTTATCCCGGCAGCTTCGACCCGGTGACGGCGGGGCATTTGGACATCCTCACGCGCGCGAGCCGGATGTTTGACCGCGTGATCGTCGGGGTGCTGCACAACCCGAAAAAGCCGTCCGGCGCGTTTTCCGTGGACGAGCGGCTGGCCCTGCTTTCGGAGGCGGCCAACGGGCTTTCGAACGTGGAGGCGCGCGCGTTTTCCGGGCTGCTGGTGGACGCGGCCCGCGCGTGCGGCGCGGACGTGGTGGTGCGCGGGATCCGGGGCTTTTCGGACGTGGAGATCGAATTGCAGATGGCGCGGCTCAACCTGAAGATCGGCGGGGTGGAAACGGTCTTTCTGGCCGCCGCGCCCGAAGTTTCGCACATCAGCGCCGGCATGGTGCGCGAGATCGCCAGGCTGGGCGGCAATGTACGGGGGCTGGTGCCCGAGACGGTACGGCAGCAAATCATAGACGCGCTCACGCAGAGGAGATAAAGGGGGGAAAGCCGCATGGAGATGGAGTACGACGTATTCGCCATGATCGCCGATTTGGAGGCGCAGATTGAAAGCGGTAAAAAGGTGCCGTTTACAAACCAGTACGTCATCGACAAGGAAGCGGTGATGGGGCTGGTGCAGACGATCCGGGACAACCTGCCCGAGGCCATCAAGGAAGCCAACCGCGTGCTCAAGAACGAAAGCCGCATCCTGCAGGACGCGAAGAAGCACTACGACAACCTGGTCGCCGAGGCGGACGCGAAGGCGAAAAACCTTAGGCATGAAAGCGAACAGCGCGCGCAGCTGCTCACCACGACCTCCGAGGAAAAGGCCGAGCTGCTTCTCTCCGACGCCGAGCGGCAGTCGGCCGAGATGCTGGAAAACGCCGAGCGCAAGGCGCAGGAGCTGGTGGACCAGACGGCCATCGTCATCCGTGCGCAGCAGCAGGCCAACGACATCCTCACCAACGCCCGCGCCGAGGCGCAGCGCGACCGCCGGATGTCCCTGGACCACTGCGAGGAGCTGTTCAAGCACGCCGAGGACGTGGCGATCGACGTGGCCAACCAGCTTCGCAACGCGCGCATGCAGTTGGATCAGGAAAGATAGGAAGCGAGGCGCATCAGCCCATACGCGGCCGCGGCGTGCACGATGCGCGCGCACAGCTGGGTGCGCAGGTTTACGCCCGCCGATCTCAGGAACAGCGCGTTTTGCATGAATACGGACAGCCCGCCGAAGGATACGGCCGCGCACTGCAGCGCGGCCCGTTCCGCCGCGGGAAGCGAAAGCGACGCGACGGAAGCGCAGCCGCCCGCCATCTCCAGCACGCACGAAAGCAGCGCCCGAAGCGGGGGCGAAAGCGGCATCAAGCGCGCCGCCAGCGCGCCTAGCACCGAAAACAGCACCATGAAGCCGCACACGGACAGCATCGCCAGCGCCGCGTCGCGCACCGCCTCGATCAGGGTCAGGCGGGCGGCGGGCTGCGGGACGGACAGGGTTTCCGCCAGGGCGGTCCGGCCGCCCCAAAGCCGGACGAAGCCCCAGGCGGCGAGCGCGCCGAGCCAGTGCGATACGAGCATCGGCGCGCCTCCCTTGAGCGTCCCCAGGATAAACAGCGGGCTGGCCGTCGCGCAAAGCGCGGCCAGCCTCTGCGCTTTTTCGGGGGAAGCGCCGAGGAGCGCGATCAGGCGCGCGCCGGACGGTGAGCCGCCGAGCATCGCCAGCGGCACCGTCAACAGGGGAGAGCGGACGCTCGAGGCCAGAAGCTGGCTGAAGACCATGTAGGGAAACAGCGCGGGCATGACGTGGCCGGCCCACAGGCGGCAGGCTGCCCGGGCCGCTTCCATGGCGTCCTCGGGGTAGAGGGCGAAAAGCGCGAGCGCCGCGCCGAGCCAGGCCGCGCGAAGGCGGCCCCACCAGACGTTTTTCATCAAAACAAGCTATGCGGGAGGAATCATCACCATGCGAAGGCCGACAATCGCGCTGGCGCTTGGCTCGGGGGCGTTCCGCGGGCTGGCGCACATCGGCGTGCTGGACACGTTTGAAAGGGAGGGCATCCCCGTCGACATGATCGCCGGCACGTCGATGGGCGCGCTGGTGGGCGCGATCTATGCCGCCGGGGTCACGCCCAAGGAGATGGAGGCGCGGCTTGAGTCCCTCAACGAGATGTACCTGTATGACGTCACGATCCCGCGCAGAGGGCTTTTGTCCGGCAGGCGGGCGCAGGCGCTGGTGGAGGAGATGACGGGCGCAAAGACGTTTGAGCAGGCGCGGCTGCCGTTTGCGGCCGTGGCGTGCGACTTTGCGACCGGGGAGCGCGTGGTGCTGCGCGAAGGGCCGATGCACGAGGCGGTGCGCGCGAGCACCTCCATCCCGGGCGTGTTCGTGCCGGTGGAGCGGGACGGCCGAACGCTCGTGGACGGCGGGCTTGTCGGCCGCGTGCCCTCGGACGTGTGCCATGAGATGGGGGCGGACCTCGTCATCGGCGTGGACGTCGGCTACCGCGGCCAGCACATGGAGACGGGTGGGATCATCGAAATTCTGATCCACACGATCGATATCTTCGAATGGCAGGTGGCCAAGCAGCACGTGAGCGAGGCGGACCTGATGATCACGCCGAACGTCCTGGACTTCAACCCCGCGCGCATCGGCGGGCGGGGGCTTGAATGCGTGCAGCGGGGAAGGGACGCGGCGCTGCAGGCGCTGCGCGAGGTGCGAAGGCTGATCGACGGGTGGGCGGAGCGGACGGGCTGACGGCCGCCCGAACGAATGCCTGTAGCGGAAGGACAACCCGTTCGGGCAGGCGCGCGGCGCAACAGGCGCTGTGCAGGGCCGGCTTTCCCGTGCGGTGCGGCAGGCTCGCGCATGCCTTTTCCCTTGAAAAACAAAAATGAATTGCGGCGCGGGTGGTTTACCCGGCGTTTGGGCGGGGTATGCATAGAACACAAGAAACTTTGCCAAACGCGCATGGTACACAGCGAATCGTGAGGAGGAAACGAATATGACGGGAAATCTGCTGAAAGCCGCCCAAAAGCAGGTAAATGCCGAGCTTTTTAGCGCCTACCTATATCTATCGATGTCGTCTTGGGCCGAGTATGAGGGCTTTAGCGGCATGGCAAACTGGATGCGCGTGCAAGCGCAGGAAGAGCAGGTTCACGCGCTGACCCTGCACGACCAACTGCTCATGATGGGCGAGCATTCCCTCTTGGAGCAGGTTGAAACGCCCAAGCAGGTCTGGACAAGTCCGCTGGAGATGTTCGAAGACGCGCTGGAGCATGAAAAGAAAATCACCGGCATGATCAACCGGCTGGCTACCCTGGCGATGGAGGAGCACGATCACGCGTTTTACCAGTTCATCCAGATGTATGCCAAGGAGCAGGTGGAGGAAGAGGCGAGCGCCACCGAGATTCTCCGCCGCCTGCGGCTGATCAAGGATACCCCGGCCCTTTTGATTATGCTAGATAAGGAGCTGGGCACGCGGGTCTTTACGCCCCCGTTCCCCGAGTATACGGCGTGACCGGGGAACGCGGCGCATACGATGATCGAACAAGGAGGGCTTGCCATGAAGTGTGACATTCAGTTTTTTCGGTGCGACCGGTGCGGGAATCTTGTGCGCGTCCTCAATGACGGGGGAGGCCAGCTCGTTTGCTGCGAGCAGAACATGCGAAAGCTTGTGCCAAACACCGTCGAAGCCTCCGGCGAAAAGCATGTGCCCGTTTTTGCGTTCAGCGGCGATGAGCTGCTGGTCAAGGTGGGCAGCGCGGCGCACCCGATGACCGAGGAGCACTTTATCGAGTGGATTGCCGTCCGCGCGGGCGACGAGGAGCAGATCCGCTTCCTCCATCCCGGCGACAAGCCGGAGGCCGTGTTCCGCGCCAAGGAGGATGTCCCACTTTCCATCTTTGCCTACTGCAACCTGCACGGCCTGTGGCGGGCGGACTATGAAGGGTATCTGTTCGGGGAGACGGTTTGCTCCGCAGAGTTTCCGGAGGGCTGCATCGACCCCGTGGACTGAGGGCGGCCTCAAAAGCCGAAACGATGCCCCTTGCGCGCCTTTTCCGGCGATTTGGCGCCGCTCCGCGCTCAACGCAGCGCCGCTTCCTTCAGCGCCTTGATTTGACGGAAAATGCGCGGCAACCCGCACATCTTTCCCTTTTCAGATAGATCCTTGAGCCGGTTTGAATTGACGGGCAGGGCAGCGGGCTTTCCGCTGCCTCTGTTTTCGCGCGTGGAAACGGACTTTCCTCGCCTCCGGGGAGACGCCGTGTTTGCTAAATTCTACCATTCGCGCCATCGTGGGGTCACATTCCGCTGGTATCCTTGGCTTGAGCAAACGAAGGAAGGAAGTGAGCGCGATGGACGAACCGCTTGGGCAAGTGGCGCGATGCGAAAAGGGGGGATGCGTTGAGGAAAGCAGAGCCGTAAAACCGCTATGAGCCAGGAAAACCACAAGAGAATCACCGTTTTCAGATACCCTCCGGCGTCGCCGGAGGGATTTTGACATCGTCGCCGCGCGCGGCTATGCGCGAAAAAGGGCGAATCTGCGATTGCAAACCGTATAGACATATGGTAAGATGTCAAGCGATTGCATGAAAATGCAAAAATGGCCCGCAGGGAGGCGTGCGCATGGATGTGCTTTTCGGGAATATCGTACAGGTGACCTGGCAGCAGGTGGTCATGTGGGGAATCGGCGGGATTCTGATTTACCTGGCGATCGCCAAGGAAATGGAGCCCGCCCTGCTGCTTCCGATGGGATTTGGCGCGATTCTTGTCAATCTGCCGATGTCGGGCGCGATCGATCAGGTGATCCACGGGGTGACCGAGCACGGCATCGTTTCGATCCTCTATAAGGCGACCATTTCCAACGAGCTGCTGCCGCTTTTGCTGTTCATCGGCATCGGCGCCATGATCGATTTTGGCCCGCTGCTCACCAACCCAAAGCTCCTGTTCTTTGGCGCGGCCGCGCAGTTTGGCATCTATTTCACCCTGTCCCTGGCGTCGCTGGTCGGGTTTGACCTTCGAGACGCCGCGGCGATTTCCATCATCGGCTCCGCGGACGGCCCCACGTCCATTTTTGTCGCGGAGTATTTTAAGAGCCAATATGTCGGCGCGATCATCGTGGCCGCGTACTCGTACATGGCGCTGGTGCCCATCGTGCAGCCGCCGGTCATTCGCGCGCTGACGACCAAGGAGGAGCGCCGCATTCGCATGGAATACAACCAGCGCGACATTCCCAAGTATGTGCGCATCCTGTTCCCCATCATCGTGACGGTGGTGGCGGGTCTGGTCGCGCCCCGCTCGGTGGCGCTGGTCGGCTTTTTGATGTTCGGCAACCTTATCCGCGAGTGCGGGGTGCTCAAATCCCTTTCGGAGACGGCGCAAAACGCCCTGGCAAACATCATCACCATCCTGCTGGGTATCATCGTGGCAAACGGCATGGTGGCCGACAAGTTCCTCGCGCCGGAAACATTGCTGATCCTGGCGCTCGGCCTGGTGGCCTTTGTGATGGACACGGCCGGCGGTGTGCTGTTTGCCAAAATCCTCAACGTGTTTTCTAAGAATAAGATCAATCCGATGATCGGCGCGGCGGGCATTTCCGCGTTTCCGATGTCGTCGCGCGTCATTCACAAGATGGGCCTGCAAGAGGATCCGGGCAATTTCCTGCTGATGCACGCGGCAGGGGCCAACGTGGCCGGCCAGATCGCCTCGGTGATCGCCGGCGGATTGGTGATCAAGATGATTGAAGGCATGCTATAAAGCGGGAAGGGGGAGACATCATGCGGTTTCATCTCAATTTCGAAGGGTTTCTTTCCACGCTGCCCGTGATGCTGTACGGCATGCTGGGCGGCCTGGTTGTGATGCTCATTCTTTGCGGCATTTTGATGGGGCTATACCAGGCGGGCAAGACGTTAAAGCGGCCCAGGTGAGGGGCTGCTAGGCCCCGGCTATCCGCACGTGTTTCATACGACGCAAAGGGCTGCCACGCGAAACATGGTACGCACGGCGCCCCTTTTTACGTCCTTTTCCCGGAGGAAAAGGCGGCGAAAGTTCCCGGAAGCGGGCTGTGCTGCCGTTTTTGGCAGCCTGCCGGCGGTGGAAGAATCAGGCGCTTCCTGCATGGAGCTTCTTGACTTGTATTGAGCGGATTCCTTCATATTCGAAACTGGCGGCAGCATACGATCAGCGCGCAACGATATCTGGAAAAATTGACGAAAATTGAAGGGTTTTTAGCGCAATTTTGCGCAGATTTCAGATTTTTTAACAAAAAACTTGACAATATTTGAAAGAGATAGTATGCTGTTTTGCGGAAAACGGCGAAAAAACGATACACACGCTGCGTAAACCACTTCAGATAACTGGAGGAACATGCGTTGATTAAGCAAAAGCGATATGAAAAAATCATCGACCTGGTCAATGAGCTGCACGTGGTTTCCATTGACGACTTTTGCAGCCGGCTTGGCGTTTCCAAAGCGACGGTTCGCCGCGATCTGATTTATCTGGACGAGAGCAAGCTGCTCAAGCGCACGCACGGCGGCGCGGTTTCGCTGGTCAAGCCCGCCATCGAGGATGTGCCGATCACCATGCGGCACAGAATGTTCAAAGCCGAGAAGGAACAAATCGCTCAGGCCGCGCTGGAGATGATCCGCGACGGCATCACCATCTATGTGGGCGCGGGCACCACCACGCGCGAGCTGGCCTCCCGGCTGGATGCGTTTTCCCACCTGACCGTTTTGACAAACGACATCGGGGTGGCGTATGAAATTTCCCAGCACACATCGAATGATCTGATCCTCGCGGGGGGCGTGCTGAAGAAGTCCACGGCCACGCTCATCGGCAGCTTCACGGAAAACATCCTGCGCGATTTGTTCGTCGAGGTTGCGTTTATGTCCGCCGATTCGATCAAGCCGCAGGCCGGGTTCATGGATTACAACACCGACGAGGTCGGCATCAAGCGGCTGATGATTGCCAATTCGCGCAAAAGCGTGATGCTGTGCGATCAATCCAAATTTCAAAACAACGCGTTCATATCCATCTGTCCGCTCTCCAGCATCGATTTGACGATCACCAACGGCGGCCTGGACCCGACGCTGGAGCAGCGGCTGTTGGACGAGGGCATGACGCTTCGAATTGTATAAGCTCCATACACATATAAAGGAAAGAATGGAAAAAAACGGAAAAAACAAAAGGTTGCCGCGCACTCCGCGCGGCAACCTTTTCAATGCCTAGCCGTTGTTTAGCGGCGTCAGACCGCCTGCGCCGCGTCCTCCGCTTCATCCAGCCTTTCCAGGAAGGCGGCGATGGAGGACAGGCCCTGCTCGATGTCCTCGCGGCTGACCGCATAGGAAAGGCGGCAATACCCGGGCGCCTCAAACGGGTCGCCGGGCACGACGGCCACCTTGGCCTCCTCCAGCAGCAGCGCGCTCAGCGCCATCGAATCTAAAATTTCCCTGCCCTGAAACGTGCGGCCGAGGATCCTCTTGACGTTGAGCATCACATAAAACGCGCCCTGCGGAGCGACGCACGACAGGCCCTCGGTCCGGTTGATCAGGTCCACCATCAGCTTTCGCCTCTCGTCAAACTCCTCGCGCATGGCGCGGATATACGTTTCGCCGTTTTTCAGCGCCTCGGTGGAGGCATACTGGGCGATGGAGTTGGGGTTGGAGGTGGCATGGCTCTGGTAGGCGTCCATCGCCCGGATCACGTCCTTGGGCCCGGCGGCATAGCCGATGCGCCAGCCGGTCATCGCGTACGTCTTGGAAACCCCGTTGACGACGATCGTCTGCGCCTTGATCGCGTCGCCGAGCGCCGCGATGGACACATGCCCGCTGCCGTCATAGGTCAGCTGCTCGTAAATCTCGTCGGAAACGACGTACAGCCCGTGTTCCACTGCAAACGCGGCGATTTCCTGAAGCAGCTTTTCCGGATATACGCAGCCCGTGGGGTTTGACGGCGAATTGACGACGATGGCTTTGGTGCGAGGGGAAAGTTTTCCTGCCAATTGGTCGATCGCAGGCATGAAACCGGCGGCTTCATCCGTGTATATAAAGACGGGCACGCCGCCGGCCATGCGGATCATTTCCGGATAGCTGACCCAGCAGGGGGCGGGCAGAAGAACTTCGTCGCCTGGGTCGAGCAGCGCAAGAAACGCATTGAGCAGCGCTTGCTTGGCGCCGTTGGAAACGATGATCTGGTCCGTTGTATAGCAAAGGCCGTTGTCGCGCGAAAGCTTATGGACGATCGCCTGCTTGAGTTCAGGCGTACCGCTGGAAGGCGTATAGCGCGTCAGGCCCAGGGAAATCGCTTCGCGCGCGGCATCGCAAATGTATTGCGGAGTGGGAAAGTCCGGTTCGCCGGCAGCAAACCCGATGATGCGTTGGCCTTGTGCTTTGAGGGCCTTTGCGCGCGCGTCGATGGCGAGCGTGGCGGACGGCGTGATGCCCGTCACGCGGCGGGAAAGGGTGAGCGGCATGGTATTCCTCCTTCATGTGCCGGATCTATGGATGCGCCTTCGGGGGCGTACTGTTGATCTGCAGCACGGCACATAGTATACTACGTTTCACCCGTAAAATCCTTCCGATGGTTTTCTGAATTGAAGTTTTATTTTATGGATCCTGCAAATTTCGTTTTTACGCAACATATATGCGGACCCAGAAATAAACCGCCTGCTGCGAAAACCATGAAAATCTGCGCGGAAGAGGAGGAGTTTTGGCAATGGTAGCGAATTAGCCACGCTATGACTCGGTCTGGCTATCTTGTCCATTACGACGGAGGTGTAAAACTTTGATTACGAAAAAATTACGTATTGTGTCGTTTTGCCTGGTGATTCTGACGGTACTGGCTTCCGGCGCCTATGCCGCGCCGATGACCTCCAACACCACCACCATGCCGCAGTCCTATTCCACGGGCTCGTTCGGCTCCAACGAGGTCATGCCCGGCAAATCGCCGACCACGGGCCTTGACTGGGAAGGGGAGTACCGCCCGGTGCTCGTGCAGGTTTCAAACGCCAAGGAAGCCCGGCCGCACTGGAATTTTTCCGAGGCGGACATCGTATATGAGTCCATCGTGTGGGGGCCCGCGCATACGCGCTACACGGCGGTGTTCAGCGACAACCACCCGGACCTGGTCGGTTCCGTCCGGTCCGCGCGCGTCAACCACTGCGAGATCCGCCAGGAATGGGACTGCCCCTTGGTCTTCTGGGGCGGCCAGCAGGCGGAAGGATCGAGCATCTATGACTTCTTTAAGGTGAACAAGGTGGACAAGGGCTTCCTGTTCGACGGCACGCGCAACAACGCCGCGTCCAAGGCCCTGGGCCGCGACAGCACGCGCGTCTCGCCGCACAACGCGATCGCCAACCTGGCGATGGCCGTTGAAACCGCCTGGCCCAAGGACGACAAGGGCAACCCCTATACGCCCAAGTCCCATGCGTTCAAGTTCAGCACCACGCCGACGGCGGGCGGCGACTCAGCGCAGGAAATCTACATCGTTTACGACGAGAAGGAATACTTCCCGTCCTATACCTTCAACAAGGAAGAGCGCGTGTACGAGCGCTGGTATTGCGGCGAGGAGCAGTATGACGGGAAAACCAACAAGCGCATCGTGGCGTCCAACGTGATCGTGCAGTTCTGCAACACCAACTACTACCAGAACGCGGCTTCCCGCCCGATCATCGAAATGCTGGGCGGCGGCGTGATGGACGCCTTCATCGACGGCCGCCACATCCGCGGCACCTGGACCCGCAAGGGCATGAACGACCGCACGGTCTTTCAGGACATGAACGGCGAGGAGATCACCCTGCTGCCGGGCAAGACGTTCATCCAGGTGATCCCGACCAGCTCAAGCTTCACCTACGTCCGCGAGGACGGCCAGGAGATCACCATGGACAACGGCACCAAGGTGGAGGCCGCGGAGATCGTCGAGTCCAACATCGAAGAGCTCAACAAGATGGAATAAGCGCATTCTGGTTCCTCCTTTCACCCCGCCAAGAGGGCTTGGCGGGGTGTTTTTCCTCCCGGGCACGTAACGGGGGTTTTGGCGCTTTGAGGCTGTGGGCGGTGCAAGCCCATCCTTTGGCCGCTTTGCCATGCGAAGGCCGCCCTGCGCTCCTGCGCGGGCGGCCTTGCGCTTGGCCGCAGCCCTATTTCTTTTTCGCCTTTGCAAGCGCAGCCCGCGGCGATTTCGTTCCCAGCCGCCCTTCGGTTTCCTTGCGCGGCGGCCGTGCGCGCACAGCCTTTTCCTTTGGCTTGGCTGCGGGAGGCTTTGCGGTCGGCCGGATCTTCGGGGCTTCCCGCCCGGCCGCTCCCTGGACTTGCCTTTCCGGGGGCACCAGGCATTTTTGTCCAAATCCGAT
>CAZUIA010000029.1:7251-19164 GCA_964620835.1 uncultured Oscillospiraceae bacterium | reverse complement strand
CCCCGGCGGTTTCCAAAGGCGGAGCCTTTGGCCGCCGGAGGCCCTTTCGCGCGCGCTTTCAAGCCGCTTTGGACGCATCATCCCTTCGCCGCCATCAGCTTGCCCCATCGACTGCTCCCTTTTTCATGCGGCAGCTCGCTCGTCCCCGCCCCGGCCCTATTCCATCCGATCCAGCAGGTGCGGCGGTTTTCTCGCACGCCTATACAACACGAACTTCGCCCCGATGCACTGCACCGGCTCGGCGTGCGTCTTTTCGCACAGCGCCTGGCACGCCTCGCGCGCCGTCTCGTACGGCGCGCCCTTTTGCACCGTCACCTTGATCAGCTCCCGGGCCTCCAGCGCGTCCCACGCCTGCTGGGCCACGTTCTGGGTAACGCCCTCCTTGCCGATGTGCAGGATGGGGTCCATGGTGTTCGCTAACGCGCGCAGGTACGCGCGCTCCTTGCTCGTCATACCGTTCACTCCACAAAATCAAATTCCATGTCGTCCATTTTGACCGTGTCCCCCTCGCCCGCGCCCGCCTCGCGCAGGCGGTCGATCACGCCGAGCCTTCGGAGCGTGCGGTGGAACCAGTTCAGGCTTTCCTCGTCGCCGAAGTTGACCGAATCGATCAGGCGGCGCACGCCCGGCCCTTCGACCACGTACGCGTCCTTTTCCTTCGTGACGGTGAAGGCGTTGGGATCGGCGATTTCCGGCAGCTCGTCCGGCTCATCGTCCACGATTTCCGGCTCGGGCAGCGTGGGCAAAATGCGCGCGATTTCTTTGAGCAGCGGCGCAAAGCCCTGGCGCGTGGCGGCCGAAACAGGGAAAACGGGAATGTCTCTGCCCTGCAGGTGCGCCTGCAGGCGCGGAAGGTTCTCCTCCGCCTCCGGCAGGTCTATCTTGTTCGCCGCGACGATCTGCCGCCTTTGGGCAAGCTGGCCGTACTGGCGAAGCTCCTCGTTGATGCGGTCAAAATCCTCGACGGGGTCGCGGCCCTCGCTGCCGGCAATGTCCACCACGTGCACCAGCAGGCGCGTGCGCTCCACATGGCGCAAAAACGCGTGGCCAAGGCCCACGCCCGCGTGCGCTCCCTCGACCAGGCCGGGGATGTCCGCGACGACGTAGTCCTGCCCAAACTCGCGCACGATGCCTAGGTTTGGGGAAAGCGTCGTGAAATGGTAGTTGGCGATCTTGGGCCTCGCGGCCGTGACCACCGACAGGATCGTCGACTTGCCCACGTTCGGGTACCCGATCAGCCCCACGTCCGCGATGGATTTGAGCTCCAGCTCCAGTTCGCGTATCTCCTTTTTTTCGCCGGGCTTGGCAAAGTTCGGCGCCTGGCGCGTCGGGGTGGCAAAGTGCGCGTTGCCCCAGCCGCCGCGCCCGCCATGAAAGAGCACGCGCCTTTCGCCCTTTTCGCGCATGTCCGCCAGCACGCGGCCGGTCTCCCGGTCGCGCACGACCGTGCCCGCGGGCACGCCGATGACCAGCGGCTCGCCCGCCTTGCCGGAGCAGAAGCGGCTGGTGCCGTCCTCGCCCGGGGCGGCCTCGAACCGGCGGCGGTTTCGAAAATCCATGAGCGTGTGCATGCTTTCGTCCACCACCAGCACCACGTCCCCGCCCCGGCCCCCGTCGCCGCCGTCCGGCCCGCCGTTTTGCACAAACTTTTCCCGATGAAACGACACGCACCCGTTTCCGCCGTTGCCGGCCTTCACCGTGATGCGCGCGGTATCCACAAACAGCGCCATAGGTCCTCCTTCGGTTATAGTCTCCAGGCGGCGATCATCGCGCCGAGCACCGCGCCGGCGAACACCTCTACCGGCGTGTGGCCGAGCAGCTCCTTGAGCTGCTCATAATCCGGCGGTTTGCCCTCGCCGATCCAGTGCATGACGATGCTGTTCAAAAGCTTCGCCTGCTTGCCCGCCGCGCGCCGCACGCCCGCCGCGTCGTACATGACCACCATCGCAAACACCGCGGACAGCGCGAACACCGCCGAGTCAAAGCCCGTCTCAAACCCGATGGACAGCGAAAGCGACATGACGAACGCCGCGTGGGAGCTGGGCATGCCGCCGGACCCAAACACCCTGGAGACGGCGATCGTGCGCGTGACGGCGCTGGCGATGAGCACCTTGAGCACCTGCGCCAGGATCCAGGCAAGCAGGGCCGTGCCCAGCACCCTATTTTGAAACAGTTCGGTCACTTCGCGCATCAGTGATCCCTCTTCAGAAGCCGGCGCGCCGTTTCCAAAAGGAACGCCGCCTTATCGCCAAACGGTTCGAGCGCCGAAAGCGCCGCGTCGGTCTTTTCCCGCACCGCGCTTTGCGCGGCCTTGATGCCGAAAAGGCCCGGCCAGGTCAGCTTGCCGCGCGCCTTGTCCATGCCCGTGGCCTTGCCAAGCAGCGACGCTTCGCCCGCAATGTCCAGCAGGTCGTCCCGGATCTGAAACGCCATGCCGAGCATTTCGGCAAACCGGCGGCCCGCGG
The DNA here is from genome assembly GCA_964620835.1 of uncultured Oscillospiraceae bacterium. Classification (GTDB taxonomy): domain Bacteria; phylum Bacillota; class Clostridia; order Christensenellales; family Aristaeellaceae; genus Avichristensenella. Next base: position 16,699 of record CAZUIA010000029.1, on the reverse strand, counting down.
AAAGAAGCGCCTCGTCCGCGCCCGCGAGAAGCAGCCCCGCCTCCACCGCGCCGACGAACAGGTCGGCGGTCTTGTGCAGGTGGATGTAATACAGCTCGTTTTCGCCGCCCATGGCGTTTGTTTCGCACGTTATGTCCACGCACTGGCCCGCCACCATGCCCGACGCGCCGGCCGCGCGGGCGATGGCCCGGCAGGCCGCGATGTGCGCGGGCGTTTGGGCCGCGTTCAGCATGGTTTCAAACGCCAGGGACAAAAGCCCGTCCCCCGCCAGCACCGCCATGCCCTCGCCGAACACCTTGTGGTTCGTGGGACGGCCGCGCCGAAGGTCGTCGTCGTCCATGGCGGGCAGGTCGTCGTGGATGAGCGAATAGGTATGGATCATCTCCAGCGCCGCGGCATAGGGCAGCGCGCCCTTTGCGTCTCCGCCCGCCATGTCCGAGGCGGCCAGTAGCAGCACGGGGCGAAGGCGCTTGCCCCCGGAAAGCAGGCTGTAGCGCATCGCGCCAAGCAGCGGCTCGGGCGCGCCGGGGCCGTCCAGCGCCGCGGCGAGCGCCCCCTCGACCGCTTCCCTGTACGCGGCATACCGCGCGTCCTGTATCATGCGTCCGCCTCCGTGCCCGAAAGGATCTTCAGGCGCTTTTCGCTTTCGGAAAGCTGCGCCGCCAGCGCCGCGTACAGCTTCATGCCCTCCTCGTATGCCTGCATGGACTCCTCCAGCGGCATTTCGCCCTCCATGCGGGTTACCAGGGCTTCCAGGTCCTGAAGCCCCTTTTCAAAATCAACCGCCTTGCTTTTCTTCACCGCCATGGTATACCTCCATCACCCGGGCCGAAAGCGCGCCGCTCCTTAGGCGGACACGGATGGTGTCGCCCGCGCGCGCCCGGCCGGCGCTCGTCATCAGTTCGCCGCCCTCCCCGGTCACCAGCGCGTAGCCGCGCTCCAGCACCCGCTCGGGGGACAGCGCCGTTAGTTTGCCTAGAAGGGCCGAAACGCGAAGCCTTTCGCCGGTGAGGCGCGCGCGCGCCTTCTCCCGAAGGAGCGCGGCCAGCGCAGCAAGGCGCGCGCGCCTCTCTTCGATGCGGCGGCCGGGCGAAAGGCCCAAAAGCCTGGCCAACAGCCCCGAAACCCTGTGCGACAGGAGCGCGAGGCGCTGCGCCTGCGCGCGGCTTGCGCGGGCCTTCAGCCCATTCACCAGGTCGATCAAATCGCCGCGCCTTTGCACGGCCAGCTCGGCCGCCTGCGAGGGGGTGGCGGCGCGCACGTCCGCGACAAAGTCGGCGATGGTGAAATCCGTCTCGTGCCCCACGGCGCTGACGACCGGCTTTTGGCACGCGAAAATCGCGCGCGCGACGATCTCCTCGTTGAACGCCCACAGCTCCTCGAGCGAGCCGCCGCCGCGCCCGACGATGATCACGTCGATGTCCGACCGCGCGTCGAGCGCCTTGAGCGCGCGGGCGATGTCCTCCGCCGCGCCGTCGCCCTGCACCCGGGCCGGGCACAGGTACAGCTGCACGCCCGGGTTTCGCCGCGCGGCCACCTGCTGGATGTCGTGCACCACCGCCCCGGTGGCGGACGTGACGATGCCGATGCCCGCCGGCAGGAGCGGCAGCGGCTTTTTGAGCGAGGGATCAAACAGCCCCTCGGCCGCAAGCCGCGCCTTTAAGCGCTCAAACTCCAGATATAGTTCGCCCACGCCGTCCTCGCGCAGGGAATCGACGTAAAACTGGTACTGGCCGGCCGCCGTGTACAGCGCGGCCGAGCCCGTGGCCACCACGCGCAGGCCGTCGCGCGGGCGGATCTTCAGCCCGTCCGCCGCCGAGCGAAACATCACGCACGCGATGCGCGAGGTTTCGTCCTTGAGCGAAAAGTACAGGTGCCCCGCGCTGTGCCGCTTGAAATTGCTGATCTCGCCGCCGAGCTTCACGCTTCGAAGCATCGGGTCGGCCGCCAGCGTCCTGCGCACGTATTCGTTCAGTTGGGAGACCGTCAGCACGCGCTCCACGCTACGCCCTCGCCTGCGCGGACCTGAGCGTGTTTTGCAAAAGCATGGCGATGGTCATCGGCCCCACGCCGCCGGGCACGGGCGTCAAATAGCCCGCCACTCTGAGCGCGGATTCAAAGTCCACGTCGCCGACCACCTTGCCGTCCGAAAGCCGGTTGATGCCCACGTCGATGACCACCGCGCCGGGCTTGATCATGTCGCCGGTGATCATGTTCGGCCGGCCGACCGCCGCGACGAGCACGTCGGCCCTGCGCGTGTGGGCGCAAAGGTCCTTCGTGCGCGAGTGGCAGACCGTCACGGTCGCGTTTTCCGAAAGCAGCAGCAGCGCCATGGGCTTGCCGACGATGTTCGACCGCCCGACCACGACCGCTTCCTTGCCGCTTAGGTCAATGCCCGTGCGACGGATCAATTCCAGGCACCCCTTGGGCGTGCACGGCACGAACCCTTCGCCGCCCGTCACCAGCGCGCCCATGCTTTCCACGTGAAAGCCGTCCACATCCTTTTTCGGGTCGATCAGCGCGAGCACGCGGCCCTCGTCAAGGCCCTTTGGCAGCGGAAGCTGCACGAGAATGCCGTCGACCTCCCCGTCTTGGTTGAGCGAGAGAATTTTCTCGTCCAGCACAGCCTGGGGCGTATCCGCCGGCAGGCGGACGGCGACGGAGCGGATGCCCGCCTGCCGGCAGGCGCGCTCCTTGTTTCGCACGTAGATCTGGCTGGCCGGGTCCTCGCCCACCAGCACCACCGCCAGCGTGGGCACGACGCCCCGCGCCGAAAGCGCCTCGCAGCGCTCCTTGACTTCCTCCCGAATCTGCGCGGCAACCGCCTTGCCGTCAATCAACTGAGCCGCCATGCGCCTTCCTCCTTTTCGTTCGTGAGACGGGCCGCGCCGATCAGGGCGACACCCACGGCGTTGTCCCCCGACAGGTCCGGCCTTGCAAAATGCAGGCGAAGGTTTCGGCTGCGCTTCAACACCCGCTCCGTCACCTGCGCCCTGATCAGCGACGAGGACGCCACGCCGCCGCCGAGCAGCGCGTCTAACAGCCCCGTCTGTTCGCACCCCTCCACCACCAGCCGCGCCACGGTGCGCGCCACGCAGGCGAACACGTCCGCGGCGATGTCCTCTTTGGACGTTTCCCCCGCCTCAAGCAGGCGAAGGGCCTGCGCCTCCGCGCCGGAAAAGTGGCAGGAAAGCCCCCTTACGGACGCGGTGACCGCGCCCTTCGCTTTTCCCGAAAGGGCCAGCCTTTCCAACTGCGGCCCGGCCGGGAACGAAAGCCCCATGGCCACGCCCACGCGGTCGATGAGCTGGCCTGCGTGCAAATCCAGCGCGCCGCCGAGCAGCTCGGCGCGCCCGCCGTCCGCGCGCAGCACCTCGGTCGTGCCCCCGGACAGGTGCAGCGCCAGAAACGGCTTGTCCGCGTCAAGCGCCGTGCCCACGCGGGCCGCTCGCAAATGGCCCTCCTGGTGCGTCGTTTCGTAAAACGGCACGCGCAGCGCCGCGGCCAGCGTCCTTGCGGCCGATTCCCCGGCGCGAAAGGCGGGCATATACGACGTTTCGGCCGATCGTGGGCGCACGCTGGCCGCGACCGCGGCGATCCTTGCCTCCGGGCGGGCGCGCAGGAGCGCTTCCGTCAATTCCGGCAGGCGCGACACGTGCTGAAACACCATTTCGCTCTGCCGAAGCCCGCGCGCGCCGTCCGGCACAAAAAGCAGCCGTCTTTCCTGAAAAAAAAGGCCGTCCGCCGCACGATCGCCTATGCAGCAGAGGGCTACAGAAGTCGTGTAACAGCTCGTGTCAAACCCCAGGCAGGCCTTCACGATCCATCGCCCTCCGAGCGGATGAGGTTGCCGAGCACGCCGTTGATGAAGCCCCCGGCCTCGTCGGTGCTGAAGGTGTGCGACAGCTCCACCGCTTCGTTGACCGCCACCGAGCCGGGGATGTCCTCGCGGTAGAGGATCTCGTACGCCGCCAAGCGCAAAATAGCGAGGTCCACGCGCGACAGCCGCGCCAGGGACCAGTTGAACAGGTGCCTTTCGATGCGCGCGTCCAGCTCGTCCCGCTTTTTCTTTACCCCGGCGACGACATCGCCGATGTAGGCCTTGTCGTCGCCGGACGGCGAAAAGCCGAGCAGGTTCGCCAGCGTGTGCTCGCCGCCTTCCCCGCCCAGCATGTCCTCGTAGATCAATTGCATCGCCGCCGCACGGGCCTCACCGCGCGCCATGGGCATCACGCTCCGTTTCCGTCCGTAAAAACCTGTTAGTCGCGGTCCAGCCTGCCGATCAGCCTGCGAAACCACGCCGCTTTGTCCTTCACGCCGCCCAAAAACGCGCCCAGGGCGACAAGCCCGGCCACCAGCAGCGTTTTCCAAAACCCGGCCCACAGAAGCAGCAGGGCCGTCAACACGCCGAGCAGCGCGCAGACGATGGCGCACTCCGGCGTGCCGGGCGTAAAGACCCGGGCGAAAAAGCCTTTTTCGTCACGCATCCAGCTTTTCCTCCCCCGCCTTGACGTTTTTTTCCGACGGGGCGGCTTCCTCGGCCGGGTCGGCCTGCTCCGCCGGAGCTTCGGCCTGAGGCGTTTCCTCCTGCGCGGGGAACGGGAACGCCCCCGGCGAAAGCGTCACGGGCAGCGGCTCAATGGGGCCAAAGTCGATCTCCGGCTCCGCCGGGGCTGCCTCCAAAGCATCGGCGGGCATGGATTCCTGCGCGCTCAGCACCGGCCGGTAGTCCGGCTCGGGCGCCGCTTCCGGCCCGTCCGGGACCCCCTCCGGGGCCGATTCCGCCGCCGGGGCTTCGCTCACGGCCGGCAGCTCCTCGGTGTTGTGAAAGTCCGCCGGTGCGGGGGCGGGCGAGGATTCCTCCCGCTTTTGCGGCAGCAGCTTCAGCTCCTGCTTTTGCGCCTCGCGCGCGTCCTTGGTGGCCTCGACGATCACGCGCACGCTTTGCACCGTGACGCCGGAGCACTCCTCGATATAGTCCTTGATTTCGGCGCGCACGTCGCGCAGCAGCTCGGGGATGCGCACGTTCGAGCGGAGCGTGACGCGCAGCGTCAGGTGCATCGCCTCCTCCTGCCCGCCGATCTTGACCTGCGCGGACAGGATCTCGGGCCAGGTCTCCAGGCATTTTCGCACCAGGTGGTCGATCGCCTGGACGGAGATCACAACGCCCGTCTCGCCGCCCGAAACGGTGTAGTATTTGCCTCCCGCCTCGCCGCGCCGGATCAGCGGGCGCAGAAACAGCCGGCCGCCCCAGGCGATCAGCAAAAGCCCGGCCAGGAAGATGAGCGGCATCCACTGCCAGCCGTCGCCGAGCCAGGCGTTGAGCGCAAAGGGCTCCGGCAGCGAAAGGACGCCGCCCGCCGCGAGCATCACCAACACGCCCAGCGCGACTAGGATCAGCCCGCTTACGGACACCAAAATGCGATCATACCATCGCAGCTTCATCGGATCACCCCTCTTTTGTCTCCTCCGGGGGTACAGCCGCTTCCGTTTCCCATGTTCTCCCGTCCTCGTCGGCCGCCTCGTCCGGGATGTCGGTATCGATCTCGTCGTCCATTTCCCGCGCCTTTTCCACCTTGGGGGCCGGGCGCTCGGCGCCCTTTTTCCTGGCGGATTCCTCCAGGACGTTCCCGGCGGACGTGGCTTTCACATAGCCCTGGGCCATTTCCTGGGTCTCGCGCTCAAAGCTCACGCCGGTGACATGCACGTCCACCTTGACCACATGCAGGCCCGTCATCGTCTCAATGGCCTTGCGCACGCTCTCCTGCACCTCGGTGCAGACCTTCTGGATGGGTTTGCCGTATTCCACCGTCAGTGCCAGGTCCACCGAGGCCTCCTCGACCCCGACCTCGACCTTGACCCCCTTGGTCACGGGCTTGGTGCGGGCGAACAGGTCGGCGATGGAGCTGGTGTTCGTCATGCTCGCCACGCCGTCCACCTCGGCCGTCGCCATGCCGGCGATGATCGCGATGACCTCGTTGGCGTACGTAATGCTGCCTACCTCGCGCGCCGCGTCCACATTGATGGGAAGATTTTCGTTCATATCGTAACACCTCTCGTTTGGGGATGCGCTCTTTCCAAGAGTCCGCATTTCATTATATCAACAATTTACCAAGAATTCAATCATCCGTTGTACGCCAAAGCGCCCGGCCTTACTGCGCCGGGATGATGCGCACGTTCGCCGCCGGCTCGCCCGATTCGCTCATGGCGATGTCCATGATCTGGGCGGCCTGCTGCTGGGTCAGGCCGCCCGTTTTCACGACGACGTTGACCGAACCCTGCCGCACGGTGCACAGCACCTCGCCAAAGCCCCGCGCTTTCAACAGCGTCTCGATCGCCGCCTCGGCCTCAAGGGTGCGCGCCAGCTCGGCCTTCTGGCGGATGGCCGCCTGCACGGTGTCCGCGCCGGCCGAGGCGTCAGCGATGACCTCATTGAGCAGCATGCCGGCCGTTTCGCGCGATTGGGCGAGCGTTTCGCGGTAGGCGTCAAAGCTTGTCCCCGCCGCCGTGGCCTCCGGGGCGGCGGGCGCGGGCGCGCCGGTTGCTTCCGGCGCGCCCGCAGAGTGTTCCGCTTCGCCCGGGGCGGCTGTCGCCGTGAGGGGCACCCGCTCCATGGGCAGGGTGACCGACGCGGTTCTTGCGCCGAGCGTGCCAAAGTAGCTGACCGCCAGCATCAGCGCCACCAGCGCGACCACCGCCAGGGAACGCCAGCTCATCCATTGATTTGTGCGTAGCGTCGGCTTTTTGTGCATGGATTATTCCTCCTTTTCCACGCCGCCCATTTTGAAAATTTCCACCGCGTCCGCGTCGAGCCGAAGAAGCGTTTGCACGGCCTGCGCCAGCTGAAGGCGCACCTTGAGATCGCCCGCGCCCTCGGCCACGACCACCGCGCCGGCCGGCTCGCCCTCCTCCTGCGCGGACGTGGCGGGCGAAAGCCAGCTGTCCGCCGCCGCCGCGACGGGCTTTGCGCAATAGATCACCACCTCCACCTTGCCCGCGCCCTCGATGCTGGACAAAACGCGCGACAGCCTTTTTTCCAGCGCACCCTGCGCGCCGCTTTCGGTTTCCGCGGCCGGCGCGGCCGTCCCGCCGAACAAAAGCGTGCCGGGCGAAAGCAGCAGGCTGCCCGCCAGCCCCAGCGCGATGAGCAGCACCGCCCATTCCGCGCCCTTGACGCGCTTTACCTTCTCGCGAAGGCCGGTGAAAAAGCTCATCGGCCCACCTCCGACAGCCAGGAAAGCAGCGGGGACAGAAGCATCCACATCGTCATCAGGCCGCCCGCCAGGCGCGCGTAGCGCCGCATCGCCCCGTCGGGCAAGAGCAAATCGCAGACGGCGATCAGCATCACCAGCGCCGCGAGCTTGGAAAGCAGCGAAAACAGCGCGTCCATCATCGATCCTCTACCTCAACATCACCGTCATGTTGCCGACCACCAGCAGCTGCGTGATCAGCAGGAAGAACATCGCGGCGACCGAGAGCTGCGTCGTCGCGAGCATCACCAGCGCGCCGGAGGCGTTGTCCATCAGGCGGACGATGCGGCCGTCCGCCACCGGCTCGAGCACCGCCGCGGCCAGGCGCAGCGCCAGCACGCTTGACAGAACCTGCAAAAGCGGCGCCACCAGGTACAACACCAGCAGCAAAACGCCCGTCACGCCCAGCGCGTTTTTGACCAGCAGGGAGCAGCCCACCAGCGTGTCGACCGTGTCGGCGAACATGCCGCCGACGATGGGCACGAAGTTGTCGATGGCGTACTTGGCCGTGCGGATGGACACGCCGTCCATGGCCGCGGCCCCGAAGCCCTGCACCGCCATGACGCCGATGAACACCGTGAAGCACACGCCCAGCGTCCAGCCCGACACCGTTTTGACAAGCCCCGAGAGCTTGGAGAGCGAAAAGTTCTCGGAGATGTTGTCAAGCACCGCGAGCACCGTGTACGCGATCGCCAGCACGAAGCTCACGTTTCGCACCAGGGCCGTCATCGTGCCGCTGGCCGCGACGACCGCCGGCTGGAAATACGCCGCCGACGACGTGCCGCCGACCGCCACCAGCAGCGTTAAGAGCAGCGGGAACAGTGCCTGCATCCCCGCGGCCATGCCGTCGACCGCCCGCATGGACAGGCTGGCCTGCGCCGCGCACTCCCGAACGACCACCCCGGCCACGAACAGATAGCATGCCCAGTGGCTCACCTCGGCCACGGATTGCGCGTGAAACGCCTCGCGAAGCCGGGACAGAAGCCCGCACAGCAGCGCCGGGGCCAGCAGGCGGAGCAGTAGCCCCCGCCGGTTCAGGAGCTGCTCCTTCAGCGCCGAAAGCAGCGCCTTGAGCAGATCGTCCGCGCTCAGCGGCGCTTCGCCGCTGAGCATACGCTCCAGCAGCGCGCGCACGTTCACCTTTTCCCCGCCCGACAGGCCGTCGATGACCCGCTGGAAGTCCTCCAGGGCCAGGCCTTCGGCCACGGACCACACCGTCGGCCCCGTCTCCTGCGGCGCTTCGGCCAGGGCGGGGAGAGAAAGCAGCAGCGCGGCGAAAAGCAGGCACGCGCAAAGCGCTCTTTTCACGGCAGGATCCCCAGCACCAGCTCCACCAGGGCCATGGCCACCGGCATGGCCATCACCAGCACCATCAGCTTTCCGCCCATCTCCACCTTCGCGGCGATGCCGCCCTCGCCCGCGTCCCGGCAAAGCTGCGCGCCCAGCTCGCACAGCGCCGCCACGCCGATGATGCGAAGCAGAAGCGGCATCACCTCGTCGGAAAGCAGCGCCCTTTCGGCCAGGCTGGACATGGCCGCGACCACCTCGCCCAGCTTCCCGACCACGCCCATGAACAGGCACAGCCCGGCCGCGAGCGAGACGATGAGCGACATCTCGGGCCGCGACTGCCGAAGCGTCAGCGCCAGAAGCGCCGAAGCGATGCCAAAGCCCACCAACTGCACCGCGCTCATTACAGGTTGAAGATCCCCCGCACGCTCTGGAAAAGCTGCGAGATCAGGTTCACCACCATCAGGAGCACGACCACCAGCCCCGCCAGCGTCGTCAGCATCGCCATGTCCTCCCGCCCGGTGCGCGAGAGCACCTGCCCCAGCACCGACACCAGAATCCCGATGCCCGCAATGCGAAAAATCAGATCGACGTTCACGGCCTCGCCCCCTTGCTTTGTCTTTCCCGCCCTTTACATCAGAAACAAAAAGACCGCAAACCCGCCGATCACGCCCAGCGAAAAGCAAAGCCGCCGGTCGCGCCGCTCCCTGTCCTCCGCCTCGTCGATCTGGGCTTTGAGCGCGGACCGGACCGACCGCACCAGCGCGCGCTGCGATTCCTCATCCCCCGATCCGAGCGCTGTCCACAGGGGGGAAAGCGCGGCGCGGTCCCCGTCGTCCTGGCATTTTTCACCGAGCGGCGAGGGCAGGCCGCGCGCGAACGCCTCCGCGGCGGCGGGATCGAAGGCCTCC
>CAZUIA010000029.1:0-7241 GCA_964620835.1 uncultured Oscillospiraceae bacterium | reverse complement strand
CCACAGGGGGGAGAGCGCGGCGCGGTCCCCATCGGTTAGCTCCGGCATCTTTTCCTCCCCCATCGCTTCGGCAAGCGCCGTCAGCGGGTTTTCCCGCATCCTTTGGGCCGCGCGGGCCAGCGAAAGGCGCACGTCGCGGTTTTCCTCGCCCGAGGCGGCAAGGTCCAGCAGGTCCTGAAGCGACTGGACGCGGTAGGAAAGCCCCGCCTCAAGCCTTACCGCCGCGCGCGCCCAGCCCTTGAGCGCGGCGGCCCGCCTTCGAAGCGACGCGGCCCACGAAACCCCCAGCAGCATGCACCCCCCGGCGGCCAAGGCCGCGTACGCGTAGCTAGGCAAGCGTTTCTCCTTTCCCGTCAAGCACCGCGCCGATCCGTCCGACGCCCGTGAGCACGGCTACGCGCTCAAACACCCCCGATGAAAGCGCCGACTGAAGCGGCGGCCGAAGCGAAAGGTCCCGGTAGGACCGCCCGTGCGCGGACGCCAGCACCGTCACGCCGCAGCGCGCGGCCTCGGCCACGGCCGCCGCGTCCTCCGGCCCGCCCAGCTCGTCTGTCACGAGCACGCGCGGGTTCATCGCCCGAAGCGCCAGGCGCATGCCCTCGGCCTTGGGGCACCCGTCCAGCACGTCGGTGTTTTCGCCCACGTTCAGCGTCGGCACGCCGCGCGCGCACGCCGCGATCTCCGACCGCTCGTCCACGAGGGTCACCGCAAGGCCGCCGTCCGAAAGCTGGCGGGCCGCGTCCCGCAGCAGCGTGGTCTTGCCAAAGCCAGGCGGGGAGACGATCAGCGCGCTGACGGGCTCCTCCCCTGAAAGCAGCCAGGGCATCAGCGCGTCCGCCGCGCCCCGCACCTCGCGTGCGATGCGCACGCACAGGGACGCGATGTCCTGCAGGGCAAGGAGCCTTCCGTCCTTCACCGCCGCCCGCCCGCAAAGCCCCGCGCGGTGCCCGCCCGGGAGCGTCACGAAGCCCTGGCGAAGCTCCTCCTGCCGCGTGTGGGCCGCGTGGCCGAGCATGGCGTCGGCCATGGCGCGCAGGTCGTCCTGCGTGGGGGAAAGGTCAAGGCGCAGAGGCCTTTCGCCGCAAAGGGTCACGGGCCGCCCGGCGCGCAGGCGAAGCTCCGACACCGCTTGCGCCTCCTTTGCGCTCAAGCGAAGCAACGCCTCCCGAACCGGCGGCGTCAGGTACGCGCCGACCGCGCCTCGCCAGTCCGTCATTCGAACAGGATCGCGCCCAGCGCGTCCCACGTGGCCTGGTCCACGCAGTCCACCCAGGGCAGCCCCTTATCGGCCTTGAACTGCTTGAGCGCCGCCGTCATGCCCCGGCCGTAGATGCCGTCCAGGCCGCCGTCGTAGTACCCCAGGGCACGCAGACGCTTTTGCGCCTCCACCACCTGCGAGCCGCGCGCGCCGGGCAGGAGCTTTTGCATGCCGCTGCCAAACCCGCTGTACGGCCCATCCTCGATCACCACCCGCGTCCAGTTCGGCACCAGGCGGTAGAGGGTCTCCGCGTCCTTGGTGAACATGCGGATGCACCCGTGCGACGCCCGGCTTCCGATGGACCCGGGCCTGTTGGTGCCGTGGATGCCGTACTGGCCCCAGGGAACGTTCAGGCCGAGAAACCGTGTGCCAAAGCCCGAGGGCTCGGTGGTGAACCGGTGGTTGATGCGGTACACGCCGATGGGCGTGGGCGTTTCGCCCTTGCCCACGGCCACGGGCCAGCGGCCCACCTGCTTTTCGTTCTGATACAGCGTCAGGCTCATGGCCCGAAGGTCGATCCAGATCAGATACTCGTCGGCCCCGGCGGCCGGCACCGCGCCCTCGGGCAGCGCCCGAAGCGCCAAAAGGAGCACGCTCAAGACAAGCAGCAGCAACAGTCGTCCGCGCATGCGCACCTCCCGGCCTGGCAAGGTAAAGAAAAAAGCCATGGTTTCCCATGACTTTGTGTATGCGCTCACCGCCCCGTTTATCCCTCGGCCAACAGCCCCTCGTTCAGCACGAGCCTCTCGGCCGATTCCGCGGAGGCGTTCAGCAGGCCCTCCAGCTCCTCCCCCAGCAGCCGCTCCGCCTCGCGGATGCGCTCCAGCTTCGGGTGGGTGGAAGGGTGGCGCGGGGTAAAGACCGTGCAGCAGTCCTCGTAGGGCAGCGACGAGGTTTCAAACGTGCCGATGGCCTCGGCCTTCTGGATGATGTCGATCTTGTCAAACCCGATCAGGGGGCGAAACACCGGCAGGCCGCACACGTCGTCCGTGCAGCCGAGCGCCTCGATGGTCTGGCTGGCCACCTGGCCGATGCTCTCGCCCGTCACCAGCGCCTGCGCGCCCTCGCGCCGGGCGATGCGCTCGGCGATGCGCATCATCTGCCGCCGCATGATCAGCGTGCCGAACTGGTCAGGGCAGTTTGCGTGAATGCGCATCTGAAGGTCTGTGAACGGCGCGACGAACAGCTCGATGCGGCCGCAGGTCTCGGACAGGATGCGCGCAAGCTCCACCACCTTGTCCCGCGCGCGCTCGCTGGTGTAGGGGAAGGAGTGAAAGTGCACGGCCATCAGGCGCACGCCGCGCCGGGCGACCATGTAGCCGGCCACCGGGCTGTCGATGCCGCCGGACAAAAGCAGGCACGCCTTGCCGTTCGTGCCCATGGGCATGCCGCCCGCGCCCTCGACGCGGCCGATGTGCAGCGTGGCGGTGTCGCGGATCTCGATTTCGAGCACGTAATCCGGGCATATCAGGTCCACGGAAAGGCGCGGATTTTCCGAAAGGATGCGCCCCCCGGCCAGCCTGCAGAGTTCGGGGGAATCATACGGATAGCGCTTGTCCGACCGCCTGGCCTTCACCTTGAACGTGCCGGCCCGATCGGCCATCATCCGGGCCGCCTGCGCCAATACGGCGTCCAAGTCGCCCTTGTCCATCTCCACGGCCCGGCTGACCGAATGCACGCCGAACACGCGCGCCACCTTTTCGGCGCAGGTTTCCGCGTCGGTCATGCCGCTGACGTAGATGCGGCTGTCCGTCAGCCACACGCGGCCCGAAAAGGGCCGCGCCGCGCGCCGGACGTTCTCCACCAGGACGCGCAAAAACTGCGGGCGGTTCAGGCCCTTTAAATGCACCTCGCCGAAACGGACGAGCAAAATATCGCGCATACTATCTCCTTTGGAAGCCTTGATAGCGCCGGTAGCACCGGACGGCCGCTTCCGCCGCCTCCTCCGCTTCCTCTAGCGTATTTAAAAAACCAAAACTGAAGCGGACGGCGCTCTCGGCGGCCCAGCGGGGCGCGCGCATGGCGCAAAAGGCCGCGCTCATCCCGCGCTTTTTGGACGAGCAGGCCGCGCCCGTGCCGCACAGCACGCCCTCGGCCTCCAGCGCGTGCACCATCACCTCGCCACCCACACCCGGGAAGGAAACGTTCAGGATGTGCGGCGCGGCCCCGCCGCTTTCGGGCGCGGGGCCGTTGACGCGAAGGCCTTCGATGCTTTCGCGCAGGCGCTCAAACAGCAAGAGCTTCATCCGGCGAAGGCGCTCGGGCGCGCCCTCCTGCGCGGCTGCCCACCTGACCGCTTCGCCGAACGCGGCGATTCCGGCCGTGTTTTCCGTGCCGGAGCGAAGGCCCGCTTCCTGCCCGCCGCCCGCAAGGCGCGGCGAAAGCCGCACGCCCTTTGAGACGATGAGCGCGCCCACGCCCTTGGGGCCGTGCACCTTGTGCGCCGACACGGCGTACAGGTGAACGCCCGCCGCGCGAAGATCAAGCGGCACGCGCAAAAAGCCTTGCACGCCGTCCACATGCAAAAGCGCGCCGGGGCTTTTTTCTTGCAGGAGCCGGGAAACCTGCGCAACAGGCTGCACGGCGCCGGTCTCGTTGTTCACGTGCATACAGGACACCAGGCCCACCCGCTCGTTCAGCAGCGCGGAAAGGGCGTCCAGGTCGATCACGCCCTCGTCCGTCGCGGGGACAAGCTCCACCTCCTGCGAAAGCGCGGCGAGCTGGGCCGCCGTGTTCAGCACCGCCGGGTGCTCGCCCGCGAACAGCAGCACGCGCCTGTTGCCGCGAAACCGCTCCGCCGCGCCCAGGATGGCGAGCGAGTCGGCCTCGGTGCCGCAGCCGGTAAAGACCACCTGGTCCGGCTTTGCGGACAGCGCGGAAGCGATGGACGCGCGGCACGCGTCCATCTTCTTTTCCACCCGCACCGCCTGGCCGTACAGCGCGGAGGGGTTGAACCAGTTTTCTTCCAGCATTTCACGCGCGGCGAAAACCGCCGCGTCCAGGGGGCGCGTCGTGGCGCTGTTGTCCAGGTAGATCATTTAATTGATTTGAAACGCGCCGCGCGGCAGGTAGATCTTGATCATTTGCAGCATTTCGGCGCTCGGCTCGCAGATGATCATGCGCTTGTTTCCGTCCTTGACGAAATAGAAGTACACCAGGTCCGCGTCCCGGTTCAGGAACCAGTTCAGCTTTTTCAGGCCGGGCATCTTCAAATAGCGCTGAAAGCTGCCGCTTTGCACCATGCCGCACGCCTCGACGTTCTTCACCCGCATGGAGCCGAGGTTCCTCCGCTTTTTGTTGCCCAGCACGCACGCGAAATCCAATTCGCCGTTGGTGAAGGTGTACTCGTACTCCGTGCGCAGGATGTCCTTCTTCCACCAGATCAAAAAGGCGATGCCGCCGTATATCACGGTCCAGAGGATGGCCACGACCAGGTTTTCGCTCAGTTGCAGGCTGGCCAACGACATGGCCGCCATCAGCGCGCTGATGACCATGACCACCACCAGCAGCCCGTGCAAAATCACGTTGGCCGTCCTGTTTTTTTTGACGACGATTTCCTCGCGATAGTTGTCCAAATTCAAAAGCCCCCCGCTCGTCCCAATTCCAGTTGTGTCATTATACCATGCGCGCGCGCATGTGGCAACAAAATCGCCTCCAAAACCGTTGTTTTAAAAGCAGGAAAACCAACCTGACGGGCGAAATGTACAAGACTACCAAATAAATGGAGGAGTATGCGCATGAAATGTCCCCGCTGCGGCCACTGGAACCAGGCGTCGTTCCCGCGCTGTTTCCAATGCGGCGAGCCGCTTCATGCAAAAGATGCAAAAACGCCCGGCTGGCAGGAAAGGTTTGAAAAACCGCAGGCGAAGAAGCAACAGGTCCTCTACGACGACGCGATGCCGCCCGAAGCGGATATCGTGCCGGAAGAAGCGCCGCTGCAAAAGGTGGAACCGGACGAATCGCTGGCGCTGGAGATGAACAAGCTCAAGGAGCGGCGCGAGCGCGGCTCCCGCTACCTGGAGGCCTTTCGGCAAAACGCGGCCGAGAAGGGCATCGCGCCCTCGGGCACGGGGGTTTCCATCCGCCGCGCGGGCGGCTTTTTCACCGAGGCGGCGGACGAGCCCGAGGAGGCCGTCTACGCCCCGCCGGAGATCCGCGAACAAACGCGCGCCGTTCCCCCCCGGCCAAAGGGCGGCGCGGCGCTTGACAGGGACGCCCTTTTGGCCGAGGACGAGCCGTTCGTCGCCCTGTCCGGGGAGGACGCCGCCTGGGACGACGACCTGCCTCCGGCGTACAACGCGCCGCCGGTGCTGGCCCCCAAGCTGAAAAGGCGCAAAAAGCGCCGCGTGTACGGGCCGATGGCCGTGGCGCTGTGGGCCGTGCGGCTGCTGGTCGTGGCCGCGGTGGCGTTTATCGGCTGGCAGGGCGTGCTGCTGGCCAGGAGCCTCTCCGCCCCGCCCGCGCCCACCCAGGAGGCGGACGTTTCCATCGAGGCGTTCACCATGGACGACGGCTTTACCGGGCACCGCATCCTGATCTCGGGCGAGGACGGCACGCAGGTGTATGTGAGCGAACTGACCAAATCCTTCATCGTCGTGGACGGCGTGGCGACGGTCGAGGTGGCGGACTACTTTTTCTACGACGCCATCGAGCCGCTGGAGATCGACCAGATGACCGTCACGCTCACGCCCACGATGATCCGCGGCGCAAATGAGACGCGCCTTACGCCGATCACCTACCCGATCGATATCCCGATGTCGCCGCTTAGGATCATCAAGCCGGAGACGTCCTACGTGCCGGTGTCCACCTCCATTTACGGGATGGAGCTGGAGGTGGAGCCGGGGAGCAAGGTGACGGTCAACGGAAAGAGCTATACCGACAGCGTGAACGAGGAGGGCAAGGTGTACCCGAACCCGCCCGTGCAGGCCATCGGGGACAACGTGATCACCATCACGGTGAAGGCGCCGCACTGCCGGGAAAACAACCAGACCGTGACGTTCTACCGCGAGGTGCAGGAGATCCCGCTGGAGCTGGCCGCGGACACCACGATGAGCACCCGCAGCGAGGAGTTCACCATCTACGCCACGACCCAAAAGGGTGCGACGGTCAACATTGAGTCCCCATATTTCAACCTGAACGATTCCAAGCTGGACGTGGACGGGACGTTCTCGTTCTCCGCGAAGATGGGCAGCGTGGGGTACAACACCGTCCGCATCCGGTCAAGCTATCCGGGCCTGAAGGACTCGGTCCTGGAGCACCTGGTGTACTACCTGCCCACGGAGGACATCTACACGAAAAAGGCGTGGGCCTTTACCCGCAAGGATTACACCGAGCTGCTCGCCAACATCGGCCGAAGGACGAAGGACGCGCAGATCTACGTGTGCAAGGGCGTTATCAAGGAGATCCTGTCCAACAAGCCGCAGCTGGCGATCATGGATGCGGGTGCGGACGGGCAGGAGCAGCTGGTGCTGCTGCAAAACGAGACGCAGACCCAGTGGGAACTGGGCAAGACCTACCGGATATACGCCGATGTCAGCGGCCTGTACAACGAGATCCCCAAGATGATCGCCCGGTATACGTACACGAACTGACCGGCCTCCCTCCCGGAACAGGCCCAAGGGGCTGCCGCCCAAGATCCGTGCGGCAGCCTCTTTTGTCCGCGCACAGATCTCCTAAGAAGGGGTTTGGAGGCGATGCCCCCGGCGGATTCCAAAGGCAGCGCCTTTGGAATCCGGAGGCCTTTTTTCGCGCGGCATCCAGCCGCCCAGGAGCAGACGGCCCGGTTCCCCCCGCGCCGCACTCCTTTTCCGGCCCGCAACCCCCGGCGGCGCGGCGTTCCTCCCCGACGCTCGCGCGCGCGATGACGCCCGCATCAATCCGCGCGCGCTCCTCCCTCCGCGCTTCCTACCCGTAATCCCATGAGATTTCCACGCCTTTTCGCACGGCAGCCCTCAACGCATCCGCGAAATCGCAAAATCGCTCC
>CAZUIA010000028.1:0-19211 GCA_964620835.1 uncultured Oscillospiraceae bacterium | reverse complement strand
TCGCGTGCGCGCGAGCATCGGGGAGGAACCCGCGCCGCACGGGTGTTGCGGGCCGGCAAAGGGTGCGGCGCGGGGGACCGGAATCGCCCGCCCTGCTTGCCCTGCCCCGCGCGGGAAAGGGCCTCCGGCGGCCAAAGGCTCTGCCTTTGGAATCCGCCGGGGATTTATCCCCGGACCCCTTCTTTAGTAACGTGCGGGATACATGCTTGCCGCGACCAAGGGGCCTTCGCACGCTTTGTATGCGGTAGCCCTCAATTTCGTAAAATCCAGCGAAATATACGGCCGGATTACGTTGCGCGCCTGCGCATGGCCGCCCGAACCGGCCCGGCGAGCAGGTCCGCGACCATCTCGGGCATCCTGTCCCTGTTTTCGCGCGTCACCGTCAACAGCGCGACCTTCGGATGCGACAGGATGCGCTGCGTCCAGCCTCCCGCGTCAAGCCGCACGACCCCCAGCACGGGTGTCTCGCCGTCAAGCGCGGACAGCACCTTCCGCTGAAACAGGCTTGCATCCCTTTCCAGGCGGCCGCATTCGTCCATCCAAAGCAGCGGCGCGCCCTGCGCCTGTTCCAGCAGCTGCACGCCCAGGCAATCAAACCGCTCGGGCATTGGGTGGGGACGCCCCGCCGCGAAGCGGACCACTGCCCGCTCCTCGCAGCACAACCGCTCCTCTCTCGCCGGGCCGATGTAAAGCGTCTTGTCCGGTGCGCTCCGGTCCATGCCAAAATACGTCTGAAACCCGCGCGCCGCCACACACAGGCGCGCCGCCGCCTTGGCAAGCACCGTGCTCTTGCCGATGCCGACCTTCCCGGTCACAAATACGTGCATGGCGTTCTCCTCGTTAAAAGATTGACATCCCCCGAAAACTATTGTACAATCCCCTAAGGTGCCGCGCAAGTACAATTGCATAGATTGCCCTCCGAGCCAGGATAGCCTACAGGCGCGTTCGCCCAGGGCGGCTGGCCGGCCCGATGCAAGCGGGCCAAGGGTTTGGCTGGAAACGGCCGGGCCTTCCGCGTTTGAAAAGGAGAGGATACGGGATACACCCGTTCGGGGGGCTATCTTTCCATGGCATACGCCAAATGTTGGGAAGGTGACCCTCCGTTCGTATTGAGTGGAGCGAACAAACGGCCAAATGGTTTGAAGCGGCGTCCGCGTACACCGGCTTTCACCGGCGCCTTTCGGACAAGCTGCTTGCCCACATCCCCCGCCGCGATTCCCTGATCGACCTGGGGTGCGGGATGGGGCTGATCGATTTTGCGCTTTCGCCGTTCATCCGGCGCATCACGTGCGTGGACAAGAGCGCCGAGGCCCTGCGCTCCCTCGATCGCCTCCGATCGTCGCGCGGCGTATCCAATATCGAAACCGTTCTGTCCGATGTCAGCGATATCCGCGGCTATTGGGACACGTGCCTGGCGGTGTTCTTTGGCGACGTGGAGGCGCTGATCACACGGCACCTCAAGCTATGCGGCGACGTGCTCATCGCGGTGGTGCACGCGGATGCGCAGGGCCGCCTGGGCCCCGAGGCCTACCACCCGAAAAAGTGCCTGACCGTGTCGGGCGCCGTCCACGCGCTTCATGCCCTCGGGGTTTCCTACACCCTTTCGGAACACGCCCTGGAATACGGCCAGCCGTTTGAAACGCGTGAGGACGCGGCGGCTTTTGTTTGCGCGTATTCAAAAAACCCGCCCGGCACGGCGGTGGAAGCGTATCTGCGCGAGCGCCTCGAGCAAACCTCGGACGCGCGTTTCCCCTATTACCTACCCAACCTGAAGCGCTTCGGCGTGTTTGTCATCCCGCGGGGCGCAAACACGCGCTTTGTAGAAACACCGGAGGGATAACGCTTGGAAAGAATCGGAAGCGGCAAAAACCGTACGAACGGCCTCATTGTCGCGGGGCTTATGGCGGCGCTCGCCGCGGGGCTGGTGGTTTCGTTCGCCATCGGGCGCTATCCCGTCTCCGCGCGGGAGCTGTTCGGCATCGTCTTTTCCAAGGCGTTTCCGATCGAGCCGTTCTGGACGGCGCGCATGGAGACGGTGCTCTTCAACGTGCGCATGCCGCGCATCCTGCTTGCGTGCATGGTCGGCTGCTGCCTGTCGGCGGCTGGGGCCGCGTACCAGGGCATTTTCCAAAACCCCATGGCCGCGCCGGACGTGCTGGGCGCGTCGGCGGGCGCGGCGTTTGGCGCGGCGCTGGCGATTTTGCTGAACCTGGGCGGCCGCATGGTCACCGCGCTGGCGTTTTTGTTCAGCCTCCTCACCGTTTTGCTCGTGTGGCTGGTCAGCAGGCGGGCAAAGGGCAAGCGCGTGCTGGGCCTGGTGCTTTCGGGCATCATGGTCAGCTCGCTCTTTTCGGCGGGCACGTCGTTCATCA
Source organism: uncultured Oscillospiraceae bacterium (assembly GCA_964620835.1). GTDB lineage: Bacteria > Bacillota > Clostridia > Christensenellales > Aristaeellaceae > Avichristensenella. The sequence continues at coordinate 16,839 of CAZUIA010000028.1, read as the reverse complement.
AGCTGGTGGCCGACCCGTCCAACCAGCTTCCGGCCATCACCTATTGGCTGATGGGCAGCCTCGCCGGGGCAAAGCAAAAGGACGTGACCTTCGCGCTGATCCCCATGGCGGCGGGGCTCATCCCGCTTTTGCTTTTGAGATGGCGCATCAACGTTTTGACGCTTGGCGACGACGAGGCGCGCACCATGGGCGTGAACGCGCACGTGGTGCGGCTGGTGGTCATCGTGTCGGCCACGCTCATCACGGCGGCGTCGGTCGCGGTCAGCGGCACGATCGGATTTGTCGGGCTGGTGATTCCGCACCTTTCGCGCCGGCTGGTGGGCAACAACTATCGCCACCTGATGCCCGCGAGCATGCTCTTTGGCGCGCTGTTTTTGCTGATGGTGGACAACGTGTCCAGGAATCTCCTGGCCACGGAAATTCCGCTCGGCATCCTCACGGCCTTCATCGGCGCGCCGTTCTTCCTGTCCTTGATCATGAAGGGGGGCGAGGGAGCGTGAGCGTGACCGTCCAAGACGTTTCGTTCCGCTACGGCGAGCGGCGGGTGCTGGAGAATATCTCCTTCACCGCCAGGACGGGCGAGCTGGTCAGCATCCTCGGCCCCAATGGCGTGGGCAAGAGCACGCTGTTTAGGTGCATGCTAGGCCTTTTGAAGGGCTATACCGGCCGGGTGTCCATCGACGGCGGGGACATCCGCGGCCTTACGCCCGCCGCCCTGTCGCGCAAGATCGCCTACATTCCCCAGTCGCACTACCCGGCGTTTAACTATTCGGTCTTTGACATGGTGCTCATGGGCACGTCCGCGCACGTCGGCGCGTTTGCCCAGCCCGGCCCCAAGGAGGCCGAAACCGCGAGGCAGGCGCTTGAAAGGCTTTCCATCGCGGATTTCGCGCACCGGGACTACATGCGCCTGAGCGGCGGCGAAAGGCAGCTGGTGCTCATCGCGCGGGCGCTGGCGCAACAGTCGCGCATCCTGATCATGGACGAGCCGACCGCGAACCTCGACTACGGCAATCAGATGCGCGTGCTCTCGCAGATCCGCGCCCTGGCGGAGGACGGCTACACTGTCGTGCAGTCCACCCACAACCCCGAGCAGGCGTATCTGTTTTCGCATACGATCCTTGCGATGCAGGTCGGCCGCATCATCGCGCAGGGCCCCCCGCAAGCGGTTCTGACAAGCGCGCTGATTCAAGACCTGTACGGCATCGACGCGCGGGTGGAAAGCCTGGACGGCGGCCGCGTGCGCGTCTGCGTGCCAAACAGCATATAGCCCGGGTTTCCCACGATGCGCATTTGACTACCATCCAAAAAGGAGGACACACCCATGATCCGGAAATTGCTTGCCTGTCTGCTTGCCATGGCGCTGCTTTTGGGCGCGCTGCCCATCGCCTCGCTGGCCGAGGAGACCGTCCTGTTTACCGATTCGGCGGGCCGGGAGGTGGAGGTTCCCAAGGCGATTGCGCGCTTTGCGCCCTCCGGGCCTCTGGCGCAGATCATGCTGTTCGCCCTGGCGCCGGAGTCCTTTGTCGGGCTTGCCAGCGAATGGTCGCCCGAGGCGGAAGCGTACCTGGGCGATTACTACGCGCTGCCGGTGCTGGGCCAGTTTTACGGCAGCAACGCCGACATGAACCTGGAACAGCTCATCGCGGCCGACCCGCAGATCATCATCGACGTCGGCGAGGCGAAAAAAACCATCGTGGAGGACATGGACGCGCTTTCTGCGCAGGTCGGCATCCCGGCGGTGCACATTGCCGCGAGCACCAAGTCCTACGCGGAAACGTACCGCATGCTTGGAAAGCTGCTGGGCCTTGAGGCGCGTGCGGAGGAGTTGGCGCAGTACTGCGAAAAGATTTACGCCCGCGCCGGGGAAATCCTTCAAAAGGTGGGCGAAGAAAACAAGGTCAAGGCGATCTACTGCCTCGGCGACGATGGGCTGAACGTCATCGCCAAGGGCAGCTTCCAAGGGGAGATCATGGACCTTTTGACCGACAACCAGGCCGTGGTGGCCGAGGTATCCAGCAAGGGCACGGGCAACGCCGTGGATATGGAGCAGATGCTGCTGTGGGACCCGGAGTACATCGTCTTTGCGCCGCAAAGCGCGTACGCCCAGGTGGGGGATGACCCGGCGTGGCAGGAGATCCGGGCGGTCAAGGAAGGCAAATACGTCGAAACGCCGTTTGGCCCGTACAACTGGATGGGCTTCCCGCCGTCGGTGCAGCGGTATCTCGGCATCCTGTGGCTGTGCGACCTGTTCTATCCGGATCAGACCGAATACGATCTGTACGAGGAGATCGCCAGGTACTACAGCCTGTTCTACCACTGCGACCTGACACAGGCACAGTTTGACGATCTGATGCAAAACGCCCGCTTTAAGGCGGAGTGAAAGGAGACGCCGGATGAGACAGCCGGTCATCGCCGTCGCCGGCGTGAAAAACTCGGGAAAGACCACGCTGGTGGAAAAGCTGGTTCGGTCGCTGGTGGCCAAGGGATACCGCGTGGCGACGATCAAGCACGACGCGCACGGGTTTGAACCGGACGTGCCCGGAAGGGACAGCCACCGCCACCGCGCGGCGGGCGCGTACGGCTCGGCGGTCTTTGACCGGGACAAGTTCATGCTTGTCAAGGACGGGGCGCAGACCATCGAAGGGCTGCTCGGAGCGTTCCCCGAGGCGGACATCGTCCTGCTGGAGGGCGCGCGGGATACGGACTATCCCAAGATCGAGGTGGTCCGCGCGGGCAATTCCGTTGCGCCCAGGTGCGATCCAAGGACGCTGCTGGCGCTGGCGACGGACCTGCCGCTTCAGGTGCCCGGCGTGCCTGTCTACGGCATGGACGATGTGGAAGGGCTGACCTGCGTGGTGCTTTCGTTCCGCGAAAAGATGCGAAAAGAGACGGGGACAGACTGAAAAGGCAAAACGGGGCCGCCGCGTTTGGCTTGCGCGGCGGCTCTTTTCCGCTGGCTAGAATATTCGACGCATTAATTTAAAGAAGGGGTCCGGAGGCCCTTTCGCGCGCATTCAAGCCGCTAAAAACGCATCCTCCCGGTGCCCCCGCGCCGCACCCTTTCCGCCCGCACGGACAACCGTACCTTTCCTCCATCGCTTCGCCTACAAACCGCAGCTCGCCAACCGCTTAAAAGCCGCCGCGCCAAACCCTGCCCTTATGGGCCGACGGATATGCCCCGGCCGGCCTTGCCGCTTTCGGGCGCGGCCTTCGCGCCCTTTTGCCCGTAGCAACCCCACATGACCGCGCCGACGAGCACCCCGCCCAGGAGATTTCCAAGGGTTACGGGCACCATATTGGAAAGGAGAAAGCGGCCCGCCGTCAGCGCCGCGATGTCGATGCCCGAGGCGGCCGCCAGGTCCGCGTAGCGCGGCACCGTCAGCGCCAAAAGGCCCGCGGGCACATAGTAGGCGTTGGCGACGCAGTGCTCAAAGCCGGCGATGACGAAGAACGAAACGCCCAGATACGCCCCCAGGATGCGCCCCGAGGTGTCCCTGGCGGATAGGCTGCACAAAACGGCAAAGCAGACCAAAATATTGCAAAAAACGGCCGAAACGAGCGCGGGGCCGAACGGCAGTGCGCACTTTGCGGCCGCCACCTTGATGGTGTACGCGGCCAGCGCGCCGCCCGACAGGTCAAGCTGGCCCATGTAAACGGCCGCGGCGGCCGTCGCCGCGGCGCCCAGGCAGTTGCCAAGGTACACGAGCGAAAGGTTTTTCGCCATGCGCGCCACGGTGGTCCGGCGGCTTAAGACCGAAATGGAGAGCAGGCAGTTGCCGGTGAACAGCTCGGTGCCGGTGAGCATGATCATCCCAAGCCCGAAGGGGAAAATGAGGCCGGAAATCAGCCGGGCGAGGGAGGCGTTTTCCACGGCGTGCGCCGCCGTGTTGGAAACGGCGCCGCCCGCGGCGACAAAGATGCCCGCGAAGATCGCAAGCAGCAGCGTCTGCGGCGCGGGGCGCTCCGCCTTGACCTTACCCGCCATGGCATATGATTCGGTGATTTCGGACGGACACAAAAGTCCCATGGCGATCCTCCTCCGGCTTGAATGGGTTGAGCATACGAAGATACGGAGTCCCCGCATAGGATACCATGCGCAAACAAAAAGCTCAAGGAACAAATCCTGTCGCGAAAGAGGCGAAAAGCGGGCGCTTTTTGCGGGGATCGCTTGAAAGGATCTGTTTTTCTTGCCAACCCGCCCCCGAGTCGGTATACTGGGCTTGGCATCTTCTGCCTTTTCAAGGAGGCCGCTATGGAAGAGCTTCGCCCCGGCATCTATCGGCACTTTAAGGGAAACCTATACCGCCTGCTGTGCACCGCCCGGCACAGCGAGACGCTGGAGGTGCTGGCGGTCTACCGCGCGCTGTACGGCGAAGGGGACGTGTGGGTGCGCCCCGCGTCCATGTGGGACGAGCACATCGAGCGCGACGGCTACGCGGGGAAACGGTTCACGTGGGTCTCGGAGGCCGAATGAACAAGACCAATGTCATGCGGCTGTTGGACGCCGCGGGCATCCCGTATGCCGTACGCGAATACGCGGTGGACGAAAAGGACCTGTCGGGGGAAAGCACGGCGAAAAAGATCGGCATGCCGCCGGAAAGGCTGTTCAAAACGCTGGCCCTTCGCGGGGCGCGCACGGGCGTGTTCGTCTGCTGCATTCCTTGCCATGAGGAAATCGACCTGAAGAAGGCGGCGCGCGCCGCCGGGGACAAGGACTGCGAAATGCTGCCGATGAAGGAGCTTTTGCCCGTCACCGGCTATGTGCGGGGCGCCTGCTCCCCCATCGGGATGAAGCGCAAATACCCGCTGCTGATCGACGAGACGGCGGCGCTTTACGAGCAGATCGCCGTCAGCGCCGGGGCGCGCGGGGCTATGGTCTGCCTTGCCCCGGCCGCGCTCATCGCCTATACGGGCGCGGCTCAAGCGGACCTGATCAAGGCGTGAGGGAAACACCGTGCGAAGCGAAGCAAACCAGGCCGGCATGCTGGAAATCGCGGGGCTGGCCGCGCAGATCATTCTGGAAAACGGCGCGGAAACGTACCGCGTGGAGGACACCGTGCAGCGCCTGTGCGCAAGCTACGGCCACACGGGGAACGTGCTGGCGCTGTCCACCGGCGTGCTGATCTCTATCGCCGGGCCGGAGGGCTTATCGACGGTCATCCGCCGCGTGCCCAAGCGAAGCCTGAACCTCTCGCGCGTCAACGCCGTGAACGAGCTGTCCCGCCTGGCCGCGGAGGGCCGCGTTTCGCCGGCGGACACGCTGCGCGAGCTCAGGCGCATTCAAACGAGCGAGGCCCTGTCCGCGCTCTCGATGGCCTTCTTGGCCGGGGGGTCGGCCGGAAGCTTCGCGCTCATGTTCGGGGGCGGGTTTTACGAGTTTGCCGCCGCGTTCGTATGCGGCATGGGCGCGCAGACGGTGGGCCATCTCTTTCGCCGGGCTGACATCTCCCTGGTGCTCGTCAGCCTTGTCGGCGGGCTGCTCTGCTCCTTTTTGACGATGGGCGCGTACCATCTTTTCCCCTTGACCCCCGCGGGCGTGGAAACGACGCTGTCGGGCGCGATCATGCCGCTGATCTCGGGGCTGATGATGACCAACGCCATGCGCGACACGCTGAGGGGCGACCTGATAAGCGGCCTTGCGCGCAGCGTGGAGGCGCTGCTCGTGGCGGTCATGGTGGCGGTGGGCATCAGCCTGGTGCTCAGGTTCTATCTGCCCGGCGAGCAAAGCGCCGCGGCTTTGCAGCCGCCCTTTTATTTGTCGGTATTGCTCGCCGGCTCGGCCACGCTGTGCTTTTGCCCGCTGATCAAGGTGCCAAGCCGGGCCGTCGTGCCTGCGTCGCTGCTGGGCATGGCCGCGTACGGGGCGTTTTTGCTCCTGCAAGGCCTGCCGGGCATGGACGACACGCTGGCGCTGTTTGCCGCGTCGGCCGCGGTGGCGCTGCTTTGCGAGCTGCTCGCCCGCCGCATGCGGATGATCAGCACCGTGTTCCTCTGCGCCGCGCTCATCCCGCTGGTGCCGGGCCTCGGCCTGTACCGGACGATGCACGAATTGCTCTTGTCCCAATATGAAAGCGCGCTGGCCCTGGGGCTTCAGACGATCTTCGCCGTGGGCGCCATCGCGCTGGGCGCGGCGGTCGGGTCGCTTCGGCCGCGCCCGGAAGGAGTGAAGCGGAGCGCATGAACGTCGTATCCGTCCTTACGCGGCCGGACCTTGTGGAAGAGGCCATTTCGTTTTTTCAAAAGCACTGGGCGAGCGAGCAAAGCAGGATGGTCTACGACGACTGCATCCGCCACAGCAAACACCCGCTGCCAAAGTGGTATCTGCTCCTTCACGAAGGCGCGCCCATCGGCGGCGCGGGGCTGATCGCGAACGATTTTATCAGCCGAAGCGACCTGTATCCCTGGCTTTGCGCGCTGGTGGTGGAGCCGGCTTACCGCGGCCGGGCCCTCGGGGCGCTGCTCATCGAGCGCGCGAAGGCGGACGCCCGGGCGGCGGGGTTTTCGCGCCTTTACCTGTGCAGCGATCATGTGGGCTATTACGAAAAGTACGGTTTTGCGCGCATCGGGACGGGGTATCACCCCTGGGGCGAATCCTCGGGCATCTTTGAGGCGGACGTATCGGGAGGCGAAAGCGCATGAAAAAGGAGCGGGACCCTTTCACCGATCTGGTAAACATCGGCGGCGCGGTCGCCCGCCAGCTTCACGCCGCCGGCGTGGATACGCCGGACGACCTTCGGGCCATCGGGGCCAGGGAAGCGTGGCGGCGCATCCTCTCGATGGACGACTCCGCGTGCATGCACCGGCTGCTCGCGCTGGAGGGCGCGGTGCGGGGCGTTCAAAAAAAGGCCCTTCCGCAGGACGTCCGGGAGGAACTTCGCGCGTTTTATCGAAAAGAAAAGGGCAAGTAGGCGCGCTCCTGCGCGGCGGCGAAGCGGGCGTGCAAAAGCGCCGTGCCCGGCCGTGTACGTCCCGCGCTTTGTCTTGGCCCGCCTTGCGCATCCGGCCGGAATATGCTATACTGATCGCTGCTTTATCACGCAAGCCGATGGAGGCGGACACATGCAAAACCCCTTTGACGCGCTAGGGCTCAGCCGCGACGCGAACGCGGAACAGGTCAGGGCCGCGTACCACGCGCGCGTAAAGCGCTGCCACCCGGATTGCGTGCGCGACGAGACGGCGCAGCAGGCGGCGCAGGCCGCGCTCATCGAGCTGAACCTTGCCTACGCCGAGGCGATGCGCCGCGTGTCGCACCGGGAAAGAAACGCCGTCGTCGTGCCCGACGCCAAGCAGGTGGCGCGAAGGCTCCTTGACCAAGGGCATTTGGACAGCGCGCTGCGCATCCTGAACAAGGCCGCGGACCGGGATGCCGAATGGTTTGACCTGCAGGGCAGCATTTTGCTGAAAAAGGGCGAGGCCGAGGCGGCGCACGCCAGCTTTCGCACGGCGGTCCGCCTGGAGCCGGAAAACCCGCGCTACCGCGAGAATGCCTTGAACGCCGGGGTGCAGATGCGAAGACAAAAAACCCTGTACGGCCGGATGACCTGCTGGGCGCGGGGGCTGGTCGGCAGGATGAGCTAGCCAAGGACGTCGGCGGGCTTTGCCCGGCGATGTTTTTTTATGCAGGGGAAGGACAAAGCGATGATCGTGAGCGTGAGCCGCCGAACGGATATCCCCTGGTTTTATGCGGATTGGTTCTTTTACCGCGTCCGCCAGGGCATGGCGCTCGTTCGAAACCCCATGAATGGCCGCCAGGTCCGAAGGGTGGCGCTTTCACCGGATGCGGTGGACGGCTTCGTGTTTTGGAGCAAAAACCCCGCGCCCATGCTGGAAAGGCTTGCCGAGATCGCCGCCTATCCGTACTATTTCCAGTTCACGCTGACGCCCTACGGCCCGCAGATCGAGCCGGGCGTGCCCGAAAAGGGAGAGATCGTCGATACGTTTCGGCGGCTGTCGGACCGCATCGGGCCGCACCGGGTCATCTGGCGCTATGATCCCGTCCTGATCGGGGCAGGCTATACGGCGGCGCGCCATGTGGACGACTTTGCGCGCTATGCGGCCCGGCTTTGCGGCCACACGGAAAGGGCGACGATCAGCTTTCTGGACCTGTATGCCAAGATCGCCCGGCGCATGGAGGCGATGGGCATCCGCCCGCCGTCGGAGGCGGAAAAGGAGATGCTGGCGGAGGGCTTTTCGCGGGCCGCCGCGCAAAACGGCCTTGCGCTTTCCACCTGCGCCGAGCAGGCGGACCTGTCGCGCCATGGCATAGGCCATGCTCAATGCGTGGACGCGGATCTGCTCGCACGGATATCTGAAAAGGCGCTGCGCGCCAAAAAGGATGAAAACCAGCGCCCCGCGTGCGGCTGCGCCAAGAGCGTGGACATCGGCGCGTACCATTGCTGCCCGGCCGGGTGCGCGTATTGTTATGCCAACGAAAGCGGCGCGCGGGTGGCGGCAAGCCGCGCGCGGCATGATCCGCTGTCGCCGTTTTTGATCGGCGGCGCGGCGCCAAACGGGGAAGCGGCCGGAAAACCGTAAGGCGAACCTCAAATAGGAACGCATCGCCGCCCCGGACGCGTGCGTTCCTGTTTTGCGCCCGCGTAACGCCCGCGCGCCCTGTTTTCCAGTTTTTGCAGGGTTTGCGGGTACTTTCTCCGAATAGAATACCTTCATCCACGTCCGAAGGAGGGAGCTTCATGCCGACGGTGACGGTGGACGGCGTATCCCGCTTTTATGAACCGGGCACGGACGCCGGCGCCATTTTCGACGCCTTGTATCCAAACAGAAAACCCCGCCCGCTGGGCGCGACGCTGAACGGAAGGGTCCGGCCGCTCAACTGGGCGCCGGAGGGCGACTGCGCGCTTGTATTGATCGATTATACCCACGAGGAGGGCCGGCGCATTTACGAAAGGTCGCTTCGCTTTTTGTTTTTGCTCGCTGTTTCGGACGTGCTGCCCGGCGTGCGCGTGCGCATCGAGCACAGCGTGGGCTACGGGCTTTATATCGCTTTGCGGACCGACCTGACGGATGCCGCCGTGGCCGCCGTCGAGGCGCGCATGCGCTCGCTTCGGGACGCGGCGCTGCCGTTTTCGCGAGAGCGCTGGACGCGCCAGCAGGCGATCGAGCACTTTGAGCGCGAGGGGCAGCTTGACAAGGTCCGGCTGCTGAAATACCGCCCCTACGCCCATTTTGACCTGTACGGCTGCGGGGGCATGTACGAATACTTCTACGGCGACATGCTGCCCTCGACCGCGCACATCCGCACGTTTTCGCTGCTGCACCACGCGCCGGGCATCGTGCTGCAGATGCCCTCTCCGCAGGACCCCGAAACCGTGGCCCCATTCGTCGAAAGGCCCAAGATGATGCGCGCCTTTGCGGAGACGGCCCGCTGGTACGACATCCTCCGCTGCCAAAACGTCGCCGACCTCAACGACATGATCGAAAACGGCAAGCTTCGCGAGTTTGTAAGGGTCAACGAGGCGCTGCAGGAAAAATCCATCGCCGACATCGCCGACCGGATCGCCCAGCGCGGCGCGCGCGCGGTGTTCGTTGCCGGCCCCTCGTCGTCGGGGAAAACGACGTTTACCAACCGGCTGGCCGTGCTTCTTCGCGTCAACGGCCTGCGCCCGGTGATGCTGTCGCTGGACAACTACTACAAAAACCTTGCGGACGTGCCGCTGGACGAGGACGGGAAGCCGGACCTTGAATGCCTTGAATCGCTGGACACGGACCTGCTGGGCGAGCAGCTCCTGGCGCTGTTTCGCGGCGAAACGGTGGAGATTCCGCGCTTCAGCTTTCAGACGAACAGGCGAAAGCCCGAGGGGCGGCCGCTGCACGTGGAAAAGGACCAGCCCATCCTGATCGAGGGCATCCACGGGCTGAACCCCGCGCTTTGCAGGCAGGTGCCGCGCGAGATGAGCTACCGCATCTACGTCAGCGCGCTGACGACGCTGAACCTGGACGACCACAACCGCATCCGCACCACCGACGTGCGCCTTTTAAGGCGGCTGGTGCGCGACCACCAGTTCCGCGACGCGCCCTTTGAGGAGACGTTCGCCATGTGGCCGTCCGTGCGGCGGGGCGAAGAAAAATTCATCTTCCCCTTCCAGGAGGAGGCCGACATCATGTTCAACTCCGCCCTGGCCTACGAGCTGTCGGTTTTGAAAAAATACGCCTACCCGCTTCTGTCGGCCATCGATGAAAAAAGCCCGCATTTTACCGCCGCGCGGCGGCTGGTCAAGTTCCTTAACTACTTCCAGGCGGCCGATATCGAAAGCGAGCTGGGGCCGACGGCCATTTTGCGCGAATTCATCGGCGGCTGTTCCTTCTATTTAAAGCCGCAATAGGGGCAATTCGCGCGTTCAAACGGCTTTTGAGGAATTGTTTTTCGCATCCCTGCGCACACTACGGCCGCAAGGAGGCGAAACGAAAAATGAAACGACTTGGTTTGGTATTGATGTCTGTGGCGCTGCTTGTGGCGTTGAGCGCGTGCGCGGCCAACGCGACACCCACCCCGACCCCCAGCCCCATGGCGACCGTGTTGCCCACGACTTCCCCGATGCCCGGCGCGACGGCCACGGACGGCCTGCCCGACCCGAGCGCGACGGACGACGCTGCCCAGACCTCCGCGATGACCGGGCCGGAGAGCGCCACGCTCTCCAAAAAGGCCAACGACGCGGCGGCCAAGATCAGTGAGATCGATTCCTGTGTGACGGCTATCATCGGTGACACCTGCGTTGCGGGCGTCACCTTTGATCCGCAGTACAAGGGCGCGATGACCGACCGCATCCGCGACATGGTCTCCTCGCGCATCCAGTCCGCGGCCCCGGTGGTCGAGCGCGTGGCCGTCACGACCGATCCCGAGCTCACGGCCCAGATCGGGGCGATGGCGGAAAAGATCAGCAAGGCGGGCGCGCTGTCCCCCCTGACCGGCGAATTTGACAGCGTGCTCAACAAGATGCAGTGACGGGCTTTTCCACCGAGCCGGTTTTGTAAGGGGGCTGTTCCGGGGCGTTCATTCGCCTGACGGGCGGCCTTCTTGTTTTTTGGGATTTGCTCTAGTGCTTGGTGAACCCGCTTACGCCCGCCGCCGCGACGACCGCGCCGGTCCCGTCCGTCACTTCCACGGCGTAATAGCACGTGAAGCGCCCCTGCTTGACGCGCCTCGCCTCGGCGGTCAAGCGATCGCCGCGCGGCGGGCTGAGAAACGAAATTTGGCACGACAGGGAAACCGTGACGGGCCGGTCGAGGTTTGCCGCGACGGCAAAGGTAAAGTCGGCCAGCGTGAACAGCGCGCCGCCCATCACGCGCCCTTCGGCGTTTTGGTGTCGGCTGTCCACGGGCATCGCGCACCGGGCGTACCCGTCCTCGACCGCCTCAATTTCAATCCCCATCAGCTCCGTCGCGAAAGCATCCTTCGCAAAATACGCCCGCGCCCGCTCAAGCGCCGTCACGCCATCCCCTCCCAATCCCAAAACGTCTGCCCGTAGTATACGCCAAACCGGACCGAAACGAAAGCGGCGCGGCCAAAGCCCTGCGCAGCCCGGTGGCGCAAAAAGTTTCCCATAGATTAGAATTTTTTTATGGATTTCTAATCCCATTCTCTTTGCACATTTTGCCGCAAACGGCTATACTCGTCCTACAAGGAGGTGCGCGCATGTTTGATCTGTTGCTTTGGCCGTTTCGGCTTTTGGGGTCGCTGATCGGCCTGGCGTTTGACCTGGTGGCGGGGCTGTTCCATCTTTTGTTCGGCTTGGTCGGGACCGTTTTCGGCCTGCTGTTTGGCGGAGGGTTTTTCATCCTGACGGTGATCGGCGCGGTGGCGCTGGTTCGCTGGGTTGTCCGCGGCGTCCGGGGCGCGTGATTCGCACTGCGCCCCCCTTTTTTCGGAAAGCGCGGCGCGCTTTTTTTTTGTTGTTTTTGGGCCTTTTCAGGGCGTATACTAAAAGCACCAAGAAAAGGGAGGGAAGCGGTGTGATGAAAAAAAGATTCGCCGCTTTGCTGGCGGTGCTTTGCCTGTTCGGACAGGCCGCGCTCGCGGCGGGCTATCGGGTGGAAACGGTCAAGGAAACCGACGTGTTTGTACAGGACGGCGTCAAACTGGCGGAGTTTGTCGCGACCTTCCCGCAGCTTGCCGGGCTTTCGGACGCGCAGGCGATGGACCGCGTCAACCGCTCGATTCGCGACCATATCGTGCTGGAGAGCCATTACGAAGAGCTCAAGGAAATCGCGAAAAGCGACTATGAGACGGGCGGCCGCGATTTTTCCAATTACTACTACAGCGTGTATGCGGAAGCGGAAGCGAAGAAGGCAAGCGCCCGGATGCTGAGCGTGCTGTTCTCCTTTTCCTACTTCGCCGGCGGCGCGCACCCGGACAACTGGCGGACGGCGGTCATGTACGACCTCATGGCGGGCGCGCCCGTGACGGTGGGCGAGCTGGTGGGGGACGTGGACGCGTTTCATACCCTGGTGGCGGATGTGATCCTCGCGCGGATCCAAAAAGAAAACCTGGCAAAGACGCACGGCTATTTTGAAGGGTATGAGGACACCGTGCGCGCCTGGCCGCTTTCGCAGAGCCTGTTTACCGACGAAGGGCTGCTGGTGTTCTTCAATCCCTACGACATTGCGCCCTACGCGAGCGGTCCGCATACGTTCACCGTGCCGTACGCGGCGTTTGACAACCTGCTGAGCGACCTCGGTAAAGCGCTGCTGGCCGCGAAATGAACCCCGCCCCGCGCAAGGCGGGTTGAACAAAGCGGCCCGCATGTGATAAGATAACAAAAGTACGCAAAGAAAGGAAACCTGCGATTGATGAACACATGGTTTGGCAAAGAGATACCGAAGCTTGGCTTTGGCACGATGCGGCTGCCGACGCTCGCGGACAGCGCGATCGACTACGCGCAGATCGAAAAGATGGTCGATTTGTTCCTGGAAAACGGGTTTACGTATTTTGACACCGCATACGGCTACATGGGCGGCCGCAGCGAGGACACGGTGCGCCGGACGCTGGTGGAGCGCCATAAGCGCGAGCGCTTTTTGCTGGCGACCAAGCTGCCCCCGTGGGAGCTGAAGGCCAAGGAGGACATGGAGCGCGTGCTGCAAACGCAGCTTGCGCGCACCGGGGCCGCCTATTTTGACTTTTATATGCTGCACAGCATCGGAAAGGCGCGGCTTGAGCAGCTCGATTCCCTCGGCGCGTGGGATTTCCTGCAAAAGGCGAAGGAGCGGGGCCTGGTGCGCCACGTCGGCTTTTCGTTTCACGACACGGCCGACGTGCTGGACGGCATCCTGAAAAGCCATCCGGAGACGGAGTTTGTGCAGCTGCAGATCAACTACGCGGACTGGGACGATGAGGGCGTGCAGTCGCGCCTTTGCTATGAAACGGCGCTTTCGCACGGCAAATCCGTCTTGATCATGGAGCCGGTCAAGGGCGGCGCGCTGGCGATGCTCAACGAAACGGCCAGGGCGCCGTTTGAAAGGGCGCGCCCCGGCATGTCCAGCGCGTCGTGGGCGATGCGCTTTGCGGCGTCGCTTCCGGGCGTGATCACGGTACTCAGCGGCATGTCGACCCTTGCGCAGATGGAGGACAACATCCGCACCATGAGCGCCTTTGAGCCGCTGACCGAGGCGGACCGCAAGGCCATCGACGAGGTGAAGGCGGTGCTTTCCGCGATCCCGACCACGCCGTGCACGGACTGCCGCTATTGCGTGGAAAAATGCCCGCAGAATATCCCGATTCCCTCGATCATCCAGACGGACAACCACCGCAAGGTGTACGGGCATGTGAACAAGGGGCATTACCGGTTCGTCACCAACGAAAAGGGCAAGGCGTCGGACTGCATCGCCTGCGGCGTGTGCGAGGAGCGCTGCCCGCAGCATATCGGGATCGTTTCGCTGATGAAGGAATGCGCGGAGGTTTTTGAGTAGCGTGCCTTCCGCCGGGCGAGCCGCCCGCGGGACAAAAATTCGTTTTTTTCGGGGAAATGGGTTGACAACCGGCGGCGATTGCTGTATATTTTAGCGCAATCCATATTTTCGGCGATGACAAGACCACGGGATGCCGCGTTTGCCTAAAGAGAGCCGCCGGGTGGTGCGAGGCGGTGGAAACGGGCGTTCCACTCCGCTTGGAGCCTTCCCGCTGAACCTGAAGTAGGCGGAACGGATTCCTCCGTTATCAGGATGGGCATTGATGGATGCCGACAAGTGGGCGTGCAAACGCCAAAAAGAGTGGTACCGCGAAGAACCCTTCGCCTCTTTAGTGGGGGCGAAGGTTTTTGTATATCCAGGTGAGGAGGGAAACCATGAAGCGGACCGGCGCGGAGATCATCGTGGAATGCCTGCTGGAGCAAGGGGTCGACACGGTGTTCGGCTACCCGGGCGGCCAGATCATCGACACCTATGACGCCCTGTATACGTATGCGGACAGGATCCGTCACGTCCTGACCGCGCACGAGCAGGGCGCGGCCCACGCGGCGGACGGCTATGCACGCGTGAGCGGCAGGGTTGGCGTGGTGATCGCCACCTCGGGTCCCGGCGCGACGAACCTGGTGACGGGCCTTGCGACCGCGTACATGGACTCGGTGCCCCTGGTCGCGATCACCGGCAACGTGTCAAGCCCGCTGCTTGGCAAGGACAGCTTCCAGGAGGTGGACATCTTCGGCGTCACGATGCCGATCACCAAGCACAACTTCATCGTCAGGAAGGTCGAGGAGCTGGCCCAGACGATCCGCCGCGCGTTTTACATCGCCATGTCGGGCCGCCCGGGGCCGGTGCTGGTGGACGTCCTGAAGGACGTGCAGCAGGCCCCGTGCGACTTTGAGCCCGAGGCGCCCGCGCCTATCCGGCCCCATACCCAGAAGATCCGCGAGGAGGACCTTGCGCGCGCGGTCGAGATGATCGACGAATCAAAGCGCCCGGTCATCTTCGCGGGCGGCGGGGTCATCCGCGCGAACGCCTCGGCGGAACTGTACCGCTTCGCCGCAAGGACCGGCGCGCCGGTGTCCCTGTCGCTGATGGGCCTTGGGGCCTACCCGGCCAACAAGCGGCAGTACATCGGCATGCTGGGCATGCACGGCAGCAAGACCTCCGCCACGGCGGTCAGCCACGCGGACCTGCTGATCGTGTGCGGCGCGCGCTTTTCCGACCGCGTGATCATGAAGGCCAGCACGTTCGCCCCGCAGCTTCGCGTGCTGCACCTGGACATCGACGACGCGGAGATCAATAAGAACATCCTCTCGCACGTGAGCGTCTGCGGCGACGTCAAGCCCATCCTGGCCGCCCTGAGCGAGCGCGTGAGCGTACAGCACCGGGGCGATTGGCTGGCGCAGATCGCCGAATGGAAGACGAACGAGCCAAAGCCCGTCCCCGGCAAGCTCACGCCGCAGGCGCTGATCGACGCGGTGCAGGCCGCGCTGCCGGACGACGCGATCGTCGCCACGGACGTGGGGCAGCACCAGATGTGGGTGGCGCAGCGCTACCGCTTCAAGCACCCCAGGACCCTTTGCACCTCCGGCGGCCTCGGCACCATGGGCTACGGCCTGGGCGCGGCCATCGGCGCGCAGTTTGCCGAGCCTGAAAAGCGCGTGGTGCTCTTCACCGGCGACGGGAGCTTCCACATGAACTTCAACGAGCTGGTAACGGTCGCCGGCAACGACCTGCCGATCGTGGTGGTGATCCTCAACAACGGCGTGCTGGGCATGGTCCGCCAGTGGCAGAAGGTGCTCTACAACCAGCGCTACAGCCAGACCACCACGCACCGAAAGACCGATTACATAAAGCTCGCCGAGGCGTTTGGCATTCAGGGCATGCGCATCACGCGGCGCGAGGAGCTGTCCGAAAAGATCCCGCAGGCCGTGGCGATGCATCGGCCGGTCGTGATCGAGGTGAAGATCAGCAAGGACGAAAATGTGCTGCCCATGGTCACGCCGGGCAAGAGCTACAACGACCAGATCACCGCGATCGATTTGGGAGGAGGGGCCAAATGACGACCAAGCGCTATGTGTTTTCCGCGCTGGTGGACAACCGGCCGGGCGTCCTGAGCCGGGTTTCCGGCCTGTTTACCCGCCGCGGGTACAACATCGACTCCCTGACCGTGGCGGAGACGGAAAACCCGAAGGTGTCGCGCATGACCATCGCGCTTCGCTCGGACGAAAACACCGCGATGCAGATCAAGCACCAGCTCGAAAAGCTGATCGACGTCCTCGAGGTCAAGGAGCTGGTCAGCGGCTATTCGGTCACGCGCGAGCATGTGCTGATCAAGGTGGCGGCCACGGCGGAGCACCGGATGTCCATCATCTCCCTGACGAACATCTTCCGCGCCAACATCGTGGACGTGTCGCCCGACAACATGATCATCGAGCTGACCGGCGACAGCACCAAGACCGAGGCGTTCATCGAAATCGTTCGGCCGTTCGGCATTTTGCAGGCGGTCCGGTCCGGTATCTCCGGCCTTGAAAGAGGCGTCCAGATACAACCCGAAACGGAGAAATAAACCTAAGGAGGATCCCACCATGGCAAAGATGTACTATGCGAAGGACTGTAACCTGGAGGCACTCAAGGGAAAGACCATCGCCATCGTCGGCTACGGCAGCCAGGGCCACGCGCACGCGCTGAACCTGAGGGATTCGGGCCAGCACGTCATCATCGGCCTGTACGAGGGGTCGAAGTCCTGGAAGATCGCCGAGGACGCGGGCTTTGAGGTGTACACGTCCGCCGAAGCGGCGAAGAAGGCCGACATCGTGATGATCCTCGTCAACGATGAAAAGCAGGCCGCCCTGTACAGGGAACACATCGCCCCGAACCTTCAGCCCGGCAACTCGCTCGTGTTCAGCCACGGCTTCA
>CAZUIA010000027.1:0-19357 GCA_964620835.1 uncultured Oscillospiraceae bacterium | reverse complement strand
CGTAGAGCGCGTGGGTTTCAACCTGAGAGGCAATGACGCTGGACAGCACGCGCCGTCCGTCCTCGACGATCGCCGCGGCGGTCTCGTCGCACGAGGTTTCGATGGCCAGGATGCGCGCGCGGCCGAGGGAGCGAAGCGCCTCAACCTTTGCGGCGCAGTCGGATAGATAGGACATGGTGTCTCCTTTGGATACGCGGTTGAATTCGCGGTGTTGTTTGGGTATACCCGTTTCAATCGTGAATGCGCGGCGCGCGGCGTTTTTCGGTAGGGCTATGCCGCGCCGTGCGCGGGGACATGTGGACGGTCCGGACTTTGGCCGCGCCCAATGGGAAGAAATGATTGCTTTACGCCTTTGCGTGTCTCACGGAAGCATAAAAATCTATTCCGGTCTTTGCCTGCGCGGCCTTTGGCACAGCATGGCCAAAACCGAAAGGCATGCCGTTCCCACACCGAACCGAATCGCGACGGTGCGCACCGCGCGGATGAAAAAGTCAAGCGGCAGCATCCGAATCAGCATGGATTCGGCCGGGTCCAGCAGCCATAGGTCGTTTGTGAACGCCATTTCGTGCATGGCGGTGAACCAGCCGTCAAAATCGATCAGCGCCCATACGCCGAGGAACAGCGAAACCCCTGCAAACAGCGCGATGCCGATCAGCAGGCCCGCGCCCATTTTCCGCCTGCCGCCCAGCAGGCGCGACAAAAAAAGGAGGGGGAGCGCGCCAAAGAAACAGGCGTAGGCAATGCGCCTGGCCCCCTGAAACAGGCCCAGCACATCGACCATATGCAGGCGTTCCTGCTCTGTGAACAGATCGCTTGGCAGGCCGCCCGCCCGTTCGGACAGATAGTCCGTCAGCGCGCGGGCCATTTCGTCAAACGGCGGCGTTTGCGGGTAGGTTTCCGCCCGGAGCGCAAACGTGGCGACCGTCAAATACAAAAGCGCGACCAGCAGCAGGAAACCCGCCAGCGCGGCGGGTAGCGGCGCAAGCGCTTTCTTCATCGCGCTTCCTCCCGCAGCAAAAGCCGGACGGGCGCGCCGTCGCTGCCGGGCATTGAAAGCGGCAGGCAACGCATCTCGTACCATCCGGGCGCAAACCCCTCGATGGCCGCGTTTTCCAGCACCGCCACGCCCGCTTGAAGCAGCAGCGTGTGCACGGGAAGCTCGGCTTCGGCCGCACCGACGGACAGCCCGTCCACGCCCACCAGCGTAACGCCAGCGTCCACCAGGCGCTGCGCCTCCTGAAGCGTGAACCCGCGCCCGCCGGCTTGAAGGAGCACGCGCGGCGACCGCAGAGCATCCCAGTCGGGCGTACGCCAGGCAAGCAGCTGGACGCTGCCCTGCAGGCGCTCCGGCGAAATCGTCTCCACCCCGCCGAAAAGCCCCGCGTGCGACGGGGCGTCGATGTGCGTGCCGGTGTGCGCGCTCATGGAAAAGACGGACAGGTTCCAGCCGTTTGCTTCTTTGGTGTAATACAGCCGCCGGTCAAATCCGGGGTCGCCGGGATAGGCGGGCATGCCGTTTTGCAGCGGACGGGTAGCGTCCCGGAAGGGCCGCTCGTCGCGCGCCATGATCAGGAAATCGCCGCGCCGGGTCAGCGGCGAAAAGCCGAGCCGCCGGTAGACGCGCACGGCGCGCTCGTTCCACTCATACACCGCCAGGCGGAAGGAGGGGGGAGCGTAGGCTGCGGAAAGCCAGTCAAGCGCGCACTGGCAGGCCCAAAGGCCAAGCCCCTTGCCGCAAAGGTCCGGACAAAGGCCGATGCCGAAATCCAGCGCGCCCGGCTGCGCCGCATACACATCCTGCGCGGCTAAAACGCGCGCTTCCTCGCCCCAGCAAAACACGCCGGACAGCGCGCCGTCCGGGGCGATCAGGGCGCGGTATGCCTCGGACAAGCCTTTGCCAAGATCGTCGTATACGTCGTACGGGGCGGCATAACGCCACCCCGCGACGGTTTGCTGATCCTCCGGCGTCAAGGCGCGGATCGAAAAGCGCATGGAACCTCCTTACTGCATCTGCAGGTACGCGGTGATGAACCCGTCGAGTTCGCCGTCCATCACGCTGTCAAGGTTCCCCGACTCAAAGCCGGTCCGGTGGTCCTTGACCATGGTGTAGGGCTGAAAGACGTAGGAGCGGATTTGGCTGCCCCATTCGATCTTCTTCATCTCGCCCTTGATGTCGGCCATCCTTTCTTCTTTTTCACGCTCGCGAAGCTCGATCAGGCGGCTTTTGAGCATGCGGATGCAGACCTCGCGGTTTTGCACCTGGGACCGCTCGTTCTGGCACTGCACCACAATGCCGGTCGGAACGTGCGTCATGCGCACGGCCGAGTCTGTCCGGTTGACATGCTGGCCGCCGGCGCCGGAGGCGCGGTAGGTGTCGATGCGCACCTCCTCCATGTTCAGCATGAACGCGCTGTCCTCGATGACCGGGGAGACGTCCAGCGAGGCAAACGAGGTATGCCGACGGGCCGACGAGTCAAACGGGGAGATGCGCACCAGGCGGTGCACGCCCTTTTCGGACCGAAGAAAGCCGTAGGCGTTTTCGCCGTTGACCTCCCACGTGACGGACTTGATGCCCGCCTCGTCGCCGAGCAGGAGGTCGATCACCTTGACGTCAAACCCTTTGCGCTCGCAGTAGCGGGTGTACATGCGGTAGAGCATCTGCGTCCAGTCCTGCGCTTCGGTTCCGCCCGCGCCCGCATGCAGCGAGAGGATGGCGTTGTTCGCGTCATATTCGCCGCGAAGCAGCGTTTCCAGGTGCAGCGCCTCGACATCCTCGGCAAGCGCCTGTATATCCTTGACGATCTCGGCCACCATCGAGGGGTCGTTTTCCTCCTCGACCAGCTCGACCATGGCGTGCAGATCGTTCGCGCGGTCGACCAGGGACTTGTAATGGGCCAGCTTGTCGCCGATCTGCTTGGCGCAGCGGTTGATCCGGGTGGAGCGCTCCAGGTCGTTCCAGAAGTCCGGCTCAGCCATGTCCTGCTCCAGTTCCTTGATTTCTTCCTCAAGACGGGGCAGGTTAAAGGGAGTCACCCGCCTCGTTGATGCGCTCGCGCAGGGCCTTGATGTCCGCGCGCGACTGATCCAGTTCGATCATGGGTCAACGTTCCTTTCTGATGATTGGGCTGGATGAAGGGCCGTCCGCAGAAAATCCCGCCAGGGGGCAGGCAATCCTTTCGCCCCGTTCGGGATTTTCGCGCAGGGCTCTTGTTACGCTTCTTTTCCGCAGCAGTGCTTGTATTTTTTGCCGCTGCCGCAGGGGCAGGGCGCGTTTCGGCCGATTTTCGTATCCGCCGTCTTGGGCTTTTGCGGCGCGTCGCCCGACAGCCGGGCCTGCGTCGGCTGGGCGACCTTTTCGCGCTCCGGGGGCCTGCGAAGCTGCGCGTGGTACAGCCTGAGCAGCGTGTCCTCGCGGATTAGGCGCACCATCTCGTCGAACATCTCGTAGCCTTCGAACTTGTATTCGACGACCGGGTCTTTTTGGCCGTAGGCCCGAAGGCCGATGCCGTCGCGCAGGCGGTCCATGGCGTCGATATGGTCCATCCAGCGGTGATCGACGCTGGAGAGCAGCACCACGCGCTCAAACTCGCGCATGTCGACGCCCGCGGCCGAAAGCTCGGCCTCGCGCGCCTGGTAGTAGCGTTCCGACGCCTCGATCAGGGCGTCCCTCAGCGTATCCCGGGACGTATGCCGCAAAGCGTGCGCTTCAAACCAACCCTTTTCGACGCAGTATTTTTCAAGGTACCCAGAAAGCCCCTCGAGATCCCAGTCCGACGGGTCCTCGCCCCGGGCGGTATGCAGCTTCACCGCGTCCTCGATGAGCGTCTTGGCCATGCCGCGAATCTGCTCGCGCATGCTCTCCCCATCCAGAACCATCTGGCGCTGCTTGTAGATGATCTCGCGCTGCTGGTTCATCACGTCGTCGTACTGCAGCACCTGTTTGCGGATGGCGAAGTTGGAGGCTTCCAGCTTCTTCTGGGCGCTCTCGATGGTGTTGGTGATGAGCTTGTTCTCGATGGGCATATCCTCTTCCAGGCCCAGGCTGTCCATCAGGTTCTGCACCCGCTCGCCGCCAAAAATGCGCATCAGGTCGTCTTCCAGGCTCAGGAAGAACCGGGAAGCGCCGGGGTCGCCCTGGCGGCCCGCGCGGCCGCGCAGCTGGTTGTCGATGCGGCGGCTCTCGTGCCGCTCGGTGCCGATGATGTGCAGGCCGCCGACGGAGACCACGCGGTCATGCTCGGCATCGGTCTTGAGGGAGAATTCCCGGATCAGGCGCTCAAGCTCCGCGCGCGCCGAAAGGATTTCCTCGGACACCTGCTCGTCGTGGCCCATCGCCTGTTCGATGACGTCCTCCTCGACGCCCTGCTGCTTGAGCGCGCGCCTGGCCAGAAACTCGGGGTTGCCGCCGAGCAGGATGTCCGTGCCGCGGCCGGCCATGTTCGTCGCGATGGTGACCGCGCCGAAGTGCCCCGCCTGCGCGACGATCTCGGCCTCCTTCTCGTGGTGCTTGGCGTTCAGGACCTCGTGCGGGATGCCGCGAAGCTCAAGCATGCGCGAAAGCACTTCGCTCTTTTCCACCGACACCGTGCCCACGAGGATCGGCTGGCCCGTCTCGTGCCGCCTTATGATCTCTTCGACCACGGCGCTAAACTTGCCGCGCACGGTTTTGTAGACCACGTCGTTCAGATCCTTTCGGATCATGGGCTTGTTCGTCGGGATCTGCACGACGTCCAGCTTGTAGATGCCCTTGAACTCTTCCTCTTCCGTCTTGGCCGTGCCGGTCATGCCGGAGAGCTTTTTGTACATGCGAAAGTAGTTCTGGAACGTGATGGTCGCCAGCGTCTTGCTCTCGCGCTCGACGGCCACGTGCTCCTTAGCCTCGATGGCCTGGTGCAGGCCGTCCGAGTAGCGGCGGCCGACCATCAGGCGGCCTGTGAACTCGTCCACGATGATGACCTGGCCGTTTTGCACGACATAGTCGTCGTCCCGGTGCATCAGCACGTTGGCGCGAAGCGCGATGTCGATGTGGTGCTGGATGTCGTTGTTTTCGATGTCCGCCAGGTTTTCAAGGCCGAAGTACTGCTCGGCCTTTTGAATGCCTTCCTCGGTCAGGGTGACGGCCTTGTCCTTTTCGTCCTTGGTAAAGTCCGTGCCCTCGCGAAGGCGTGCGATGAAGCGGTCCGCCTTTTGGTACAGGTCCGTGGACTTGTCGCCCTGGCCGGAGATGATGAGCGGCGTCCTCGCCTCGTCGATGAGGATCGAGTCGGCCTCGTCCACGATCGCGAAGGCGTGCCCGCGCTGCACCATGTCCTTTTTATAGATGACCATGTTGTCGCGCAGGTAGTCAAACCCCAACTCGTTGTTGGTGCCGTAGGTAATGTCCGCGGCGTAGGCGGCCCTTCGCTGGGCGTTGTCAAGGTCGTGGATGATGATGCCGACGCTCATGCCGAGGTAGCGGAACACCTTGCCGACCCATTCGCCCTGGAACTTGGCCAGATAATCGTTGACGGTGACGACGTGCACGCCGCTTCCGGCGAGCGCGTTTAGGTACGCGGGCAGCATGGCGACGAACGTCTTGCCTTCGCCGGTCTTCATCTCCGCGATGCGGCCCTGGTGCAGCACGATGCCACCCAGCATCTGCACGCGAAAGTGCCGCTTGTCCAGCACGCGGCCCATGGCCTCCCGCACGACGGAAAACGCCTCCGGCAAAAGATCGTCGAGCGTTTCGCCGTTTTGCAGGCGCTCGCGGAACTTGGCGGTCATCCCGCGCAGTTCTGTTTCGGAAAGCCTGCGGTGCGCCTCCTCAAAGGAATCGATTTTATCCGCGAGCTTTTGTAGCTTGCGAACCTCGGCCTCGTTCGAGCCGCCGAGCAGTGCTTTTAAAAAATTCGCCATAGGCTGAAGGGTACCTCCTTGGGGTGTGTCAGGGCTTTGCATAGCAAAAGCAACCTATTATACCATAGGTCGCTTTTGCATGCAAATATCAAGTGCAAAAGCGACGGCGCCCGCGCCCCGCCGCCCGCGCAAAGCGGGCGCCGGTTGTTCCCTGAAATTTTCATCGAAAAACCTAAAAAAACTGTTGACAAGTCGCGAAAGCTGTGGTTTACTATTGCCCGACCAAATGTTTAGCGTTTCTAAACTTTCAGCAGGGCTAAACCCCGAGTTTAGTAACGCTTGTTTCGCGAAAGGAGGGGGAAGCGTGGAAATCGGAGCGAAAATCAAGCGGCTTCGCCTGCAGCTTGGGCTGACGCAGGAAGAGCTGGGCAACCGCTGCGAGCTTTCCAAGGGCTTTATCTCGCAGCTTGAAAACGACGTGACCTCACCTTCCATCGCGACGCTGATCGACATCCTCGAGTGCCTGGGCACCAGCCCGCGCGCGTTTTTCTCCGAGGACGGCGAACGGAAGATCGTGTTCACGCAAAGCGATATGTTTGAAAAGGTCGACGAGCAGCACGGCCGCATCACCTGGCTGGTGCCCAACGCGCAGAAAAACGCGATGGAGCCGATCCTGGTGTCCCTTCTGGAGGGGCAGTCGACGCTTCCGCAGGACCCGCACGAGGGCGAGGAGTTCGGCTACGTGCTCTCGGGCAGCGTGTTTTTGCACACGGGCCCGAAAAAGCAGCGCGTGAAGACCGGCGAGTCGTTTTGCTTCCATCCGTCGACCGTCCACTATGTCGCAAACGCCGGACGGACGACGGCCAGGTTTCTTTGGGTGTCCACACCGCCCAGCTTCTGATCATTTTGCATGCGAGGAGCGCGTGAGCCATGGTTGAAGATCTGCACCTGATTGAACTGGAAAACTGCACGAAGACATTCGACGGCTTCGAAGCGCTCAAGCGAATCAACCTGTACATAAGAAAACGCGAGTTTGTGACGCTCCTGGGGCCGTCCGGCTGCGGAAAGACGACCACGCTGCGCCTCATCGGCGGCTTTGAAACGCCGACGAGTGGACGCATCCTCTTTGAGGGCGTGGACATCACCGACGTGCCGCCCTACCGCCGCAACGTCAACACCGTGTTTCAGAAATACGCCCTGTTCCCGCACCTGAACGTGTTTGAAAACATCGCGTTCGGGCTGAAGATCGCGAAGGTGGGAAAGCCCGACATCAAGCGCCGCGTGGACGCGATGCTCGACCTGGTGGGGCTTCGCGGGTATGAAAAGCGCAACATCGAGGCACTGTCCGGCGGCCAGCAGCAGCGCGTTGCCATCGCCCGCGCGCTGGTCAACGAGCCGGAGGTGCTCCTCCTGGACGAACCGCTCGGCGCGCTGGACCAGCGGCTTCGAAAGGACATGCAGCTGGAGCTGAAAAAGATGCAGCAGCGGCTGGGGATCACGTTCCTCTACGTCACGCACGACCAGGAGGAAGCGCTGACGATGAGCGACACGATCGTCGTGATGAAGGACGGCTGCATCCAGCAGATCGGCACGCCCAAGAAGATCTACGACGAGCCCAAGACCGCCTTTGTCGCCGATTTCGTCGGAGAGAGCAACATTCTCCCCGGCATGATGCTCTATGACAAGCGCGTGCGCTTTGCCGGTTTTGAGTTCGTCTGCGAGGACGGCGGCTTTGGAAACGACGCGCCCGTGGACGTGGTCGTTCGGCCCGAGGACATCGTGGTGCTGCCCGAGGGCGGCATGCTGCGCGGCATCGTCCGCTCGGTGCTCTTCAAGGGCGTCCACTACGAGATGATGGTCGATACCGGCGCGTTCACGTTCAAGGTGCACTCGACCATGATGCAAAAGGAGGGCGCGCAGATCGGCCTGTCGATCCTGCCCGACGGCATCCATATCATGAAAAAGTCGGAGCCTCTAAGGCCCGCGGCGGAAGAGGAGGGAGAGGAAGCGTGAAGCGGTCGTACTTCGCCGCGCCCTATGGCCTGTGGATGCTGCTGTTCACCATCGTCCCGATCTTTCTGATCCTCTACTATGCCTTTACCGGGTGGGGCGGCGGGTTCACGCTGGAAAATTTCCGGCTTTTCCTGGAGCCGGAATTCGTCGGCATCCTGACGTTTTCTCTGTGGCTGGCGTTTTTGTGCACCGGGCTGTGCCTTTTGATCGGCTACCCGGCGGCGCTGTTTCTGGCCAGCAAGGACCTAAAGCGCTCCAGCATGATCGTCGTGCTGTTCGTCATCCCGATGTGGATGAACTTCCTGCTTCGCACCTACGCCTGGATGACGCTTCTGGAGGACACGGGCCTCATCAACCGCGTGCTGGAATGGCTCGGCATCGGCCGCGTCAAGCTGATGTACACGCAAAACGCGGTGCTGATGGGCATGGTGTATAACTTCCTGCCGTTCATGGTGTTTCCGATCTACTCGGTGCTCAAAAAGAGCGACGAGAAGCTGCTGGAAGCGGCCCAGGACCTGGGCGCCAACGCCTGGCGGAGCTTCTGGCGCGTGACGTTCCCGCTGAGCATCCCGGGCATCGTCAGCGGCGTGACGATGGTGTTCATGCCCGCGGTGACGACGTTCGTGATTCCGCGCCTCTTGGGCGGCGGCACGTTCATGATGTTCGGCGATCTGATCGAGAACCAGTTTTTGACGACCGGCGACTGGAACTTCGGCTCCGCGCTGTCGCTGATCATGATGGCCCTGATCCTCGTGAGCCTTGGCATCCTCAACCGGGTGGACCCGAATGCCGAGGCGGCGGAAGGGGGCGGCCTCTGGTGAAGACGTTTCGTAGGATCTATCTGGGGCTGGTGCTGCTTTTTTTATACGCGCCCATCGCCGTGCTGGTCTTTTATTCGTTCAACGCCAGCGAAACGCGCGCGGTCTGGGGCGGGTTTTCCCTCAAATGGTACGCGGCGCTGCTCCATGACCGGAGCATCCTCGACGCGCTGTACGTGACGCTGTCCGTCGCGGCGCTGGCGACCGTGGTCTCCACGGTGCTCGGCACCATCGCGGCCATCGGCATCCACTCGATGAAGAACTGGACGCGCGACCTGTTCATGAACCTGACCAACCTGCCCATGCTGATGCCCGACATCGTCACCGGCATCTCGCTGATGATCCTGTTCATCTTCGTCAAGCTGCCGCGCGGATACGGCACCATGCTGCTGGCGCACATCACATTTGACGTGCCGTACGTGATCTTCTCGGTGCTCCCACGCCTGAAGCGGATGAACCCCAAGCTCTACGAGGCGGCGATCGACCTGGGCGCGCGCCCGAAAACGGCGCTGTACAAGGTGATTCTGCCTGAGATCATGCCCGGCGTGGTGACGGGCGCGCTGCTTGCGTTCACGATGTCGCTGGACGACTTTGTAATCAGCTA
This sequence comes from uncultured Oscillospiraceae bacterium, assembly GCA_964620835.1. Taxonomy (GTDB): domain Bacteria; phylum Bacillota; class Clostridia; order Christensenellales; family Aristaeellaceae; genus Avichristensenella. The sequence goes on along the minus strand of CAZUIA010000027.1, from coordinate 10,087 downwards.
TTTTACTTCGGTGCGTACGGCGAATTTGTCCATGCTGATCTACTCCATGACGCGCCGCAAGGTGCCCCCGACGATCAACGCGCTGTCAACGCTCATGTTTTTGACCGTGCTGGCCCTCTTGTTGATCGTCAACTACCGCTCCAGCGACGCGTACCAAAAAAAGCGCCTGAAGCCCGGCCGTGACGGGATTTAGGATAGACGGCCCAAACGGCCAATCTGTGAAAGAGGAGGTACCCCACCCATGAAAAAGGTTGTTTCCGCCCTGCTGGTCCTGTGGATGCTCCTAGCCGCGCTGCCCGCGATGGCGGCCGAGGAGGTCAACGTGTTCAACTGGGAAGACTATATTTCCGAGGAAGCCATCGCGCTTTTTGAGCAGGAGACCGGCATCAAGGTGAACTACATGCGCTTCACCACCAACGAGGACATGCTCGTGCAGGTGCGCGCCGACCCGACGAACTACGACGTGATCTTTCCTTCCGACTATGTCATCGAGCGGCTGATCGCCGAGGACATGCTGGAGGAGCTGGACCTTCAAAACATCCCGAACGCGGCGCTGACGCTTGACTGGCTCAAGGAAGCGGCCTATGACCCCGGCATGAAGCACTCGGTGCCGTACATGTGGGGCACGGTGGGCATCCTGTACAACACCAAGATGGTCAAGGAGCCAGTCACGAGCTGGACGGCGATGTGGGACCCCGACTACAAGGACAGCGTGTTCATGATGGATTCCATCCGGGACACCATGGGCATCACCCTGAAGATGCTCGGCTATTCGATGAACACGCGCGACAAGGACGCGCTGGAGGCCGTCAAGGACAAGCTGATCGAGCAGAAGAAGGCCGGCATCGTCAAGGCGTACCAGGTGGACGAGACGAAGGACAAGATGATCGCGGGCGAGGCGGCCATGGGCCTGATGTGGTCGGGCGACGCGGCCTACGCGATGGGCTACAACGAGGACCTGGCCTACGTGGTGCCTGAGGAAGGCTCCAATGTCTGGGTGGACGCGATGTGCGTGCCCAAGGGCGCCAAGAACAAGGCGAACGCCGAAAAGTTCATCGACTTCATGAGCCGTCCGGACATCGCCCTGATGAACTTTGAGGAGATCTGGTACTGCACGCCCAACCAGGGCGCCATCGACCTGATCGACGAGGAGACCAAGGCCGACGAGACGATTTTCCCGACGCAGGAGACGATCGACCGCTGCGAATTCTTCTTTGACATTTCGCAGGACATCCAGCTGTATAACCGCATCTGGCTGGCGGTGAAGAGCGCGCGGTAATTAGGACGGTGAAAAAGAGGGCCGCCGTACGGGGATCCCCGGACGGCGGCCCTCTTTTGCGCTTTATTTTTCCAGGATATAGGGCCGCACGTATTCCGTATCCTCCACCCTGATTTTTACCTTTGGGAAGAATACCGGATGCGTGAGAAATACTGGGCCGCTCGCGGTGGCAATCACCGTATCTTCGCTCTTTGTGCCCGTGATGGAAGGATTCCAGCAAAACGCCTGGTTTTCCGGAATGATCCCTTCGCGGCTGCTGTTCATCAGGAAATCGCGCGCGGCATACCCGATGGGCCCGCCCTGGTGATGCTTCTCAAATTCCCCGGGATAGCCAAGCGTTTCGTAGGCCTTCCGCCCGGCCTCAAAAGGCGCTCGATAGGAAGCGCCGACCTTGCTGTTGTGAATGTAGGTGCAGTCGATCAGCACATTGTCAAGGTATTGCTTGTGCAGCGCCTCCGTAACCGGCACGAAGTTCACATACCGTGTGCAGCAAAGGACCAGTCCCTTGTAGCGGAAATTGCCGCCGAACTGTACCCGCTCCCGGATGGGTTTTTCTGTCGGAATGGCGTGGCGGAACCGGTAAATCCGCTCATCGGAGGTGCAGAAGGAGGAAACCGCCCACAGGCCGTCTTTTCGGGTTGCGGCCAGCAGCCTGCCGACGGCCGTAAGCTCCGTATCGCCGGGGCGGATGACGGCCGCAGCCTCCTCGATCGCGCGGGAAAAGAGGGCGCCGCCTTCCCTGTACCGCGCCACCTCCTGCGGCAGGAGCGAGTAGCGAAGCGCCTGTATCCTGCCCGCCAGGTGGATGCCGTTTGGCGCCGCGAAGTCATAGCCCACCTTGCCGCTCGGGCATATTCTACGGATGGTGTCGCTTTCAAAGGTCTCGTTCAGCCAGCAATCCGCGAGCACCGTAAACCCCATCTCCTCCAGGCCCTCCTCGGCAATCATCCGGGGGGATTCGATGCGGTTGGTGATGGCGAAGCGTTCCGTTTCCGTCACAAGCAGGCCGCAGTTGCCCATGTCGCCGACCCCAAGGTAGTTGAACCCGCCGCAGGTCAGCCAGGAGAAATTGTCCTGCCGCTTGAGGTAGATTCCCTCCAAATCTTCCGCTTTAAGCAGATCCCGGAGGCGTTTCAGCTTGGTTTGAAGCTCGGTTTGCTCATGCATTGGACGTTTTCCCCTTTTTCAGCTTGCTCTTGATCAGCGGCCAAACGCTTCCCAGGACCGTAAGGATGGAAATCACCATAAGAACGGCGGCAATGGGGCGCTGGAACAGCACGGTCCAGTCCCCGCCGTGGATCAGCAGCGTCCGGTTCAGGTTCTGTTCCGCCATGGACCCGAGCACGAGCCCCAGAATCATGGGAGGCGCGGGGAAGCCGTACTTTTTCATGAAGTATCCGACCACGCCGAAGATCAGGGCGAAAAACGCGTCGTTCACGCTGTTGGACAGGGAATACGCGCCCAGGAAGCACAGCAGCATGACCGCCGGCATCAGGATGGTCTTGGGTATTTTGAGCACCTTGATCCAAAGGGGTGTGCCCAGCGCGCCGAAAATGAGGATGACGATCTGCATCAGCATAAAGGCGACGAAGAATACCTGCATCTCATTGGCAAAGTTTTTGAACAGCAGCGGGCCGGGACGGATGCCCACCAGCATGAACGCGCCCAGCATGACCGCCGTAATGGAGTCTCCGGGCACACCCAGGGTGATCAATGGGATCAAATCGCCGCCGGTGGTGGCGTTGTTGGCGCATTCCGCGGCCGCCAGGCCCTCGATGGACCCCTTGCCGAACTCCTCCGGACGCTTGGAGATCTTCTTGGCGGCTTCATATCCCAGGAAGCAGGCGATCGCCCCGCCGGCGCCCGGGGCAACGCCGATGACCATGCCCACGATGGCGGCCACCACCATGGGCATCGTGATGCGCTTCCATTCTTCCTTTGTCAGCCAGTAATCCTTCAGCTTGGTCTCCTGCTTTGGCAAAACGTGCTGGCTTGCCTTGACGTCTATGAATGCCTGCGTCAGCGCGAAAAGCCCCACGAGCAGCGGCAGAATGCTGACACCGCTCATCAGGAACACGGTGTTGAACGTAAACCGCTGCGTGCCGGTGATCGCGTTGACGCCGATGCAGCCGATGAACAGGCCCATGAACCCGCTGATCAGCCCCTTCAGCAGATCGTTGCTGGAGCTTGCGATCAGCGTCAAGCCGAAAAGCGCCAGCGCAAAGTACTCCGGCGCCTGAAACTGCAGCGCCCACTTGGCGAGGATCGGGGAAACGAACATCAGGCACACGCCGCTGAACAGGCCGCCGATGACGGAGGAAACCAGCGAAATCGTGATGGCCTTGCCAGCCTTGCCCGCTTGCGCCAGCGGATAGCCGTCCAGGGAGGTGGCGGCCGCGGAGGGCGTGCCGGGCGTTTGAATCAGCACGGCGGGGATGGCCCCGCCGTACATGATGCCGCAAAACATGCCCGCCATCACAACCAGGGCGGGCAGCATGTCTAGCGTATACACCAGCGGCAAAAGCAAGATGATACCGGTCGAGCCCGTGATTCCGGGAATTGCGCCGACGAGAATGCCGCCGATACAGCCCACCAGCATCATGACGAAGGTGGTCGGTTCAAAGACGTTCAGAAAAGCATCCCAAATACTCATGTACGCAGTTCCCTCCTCTCTAGAAAATTCGCCCGTGCGGCAGCAGAATGTAAAAGACCTTTTCAAACAAAAAGAACACGGCCACCGAAAAAACAATGCTGACGATGATCATGCGAACCCATTTCCGTTCGCCGTAAATCAACATGAAGATGAAAAAAAACAGGGGCGTGGCGATCAGGTAGCCGAGCGGCCGAATCAGCAGGGTGTACAGGAAAAACGCCACAACCAGCAGGCCCGCGGAGATCAGCTCATCCTTTTTGAGCTTGGGGGTGTCCTTCTGGCCCTTTTTGATGCGGAGCGTCGCGCGGATCGACAGCACCGCACCGAGCGCGCCCAGGCAGACGGAAACGAATTTGGGAAAGCCCCCGGCGCCAAGGCCCTTGTCCACGGTAACCATCTGCGAGGCGCTGATGAAAACCAGAACGGACAGGATCAGCACCGCGATGCCCGTGAAAAAATCGACTTTGTTGTTCATATGCCACCTCTCTCCCTGAGAATCGGCGGTAAGGAAACGCTTTCAAGAAACATTTCCTTACCGCTTCACGCTTTGTAAATCTAGATCAAGGATCAGTAGCGGTCGCCCAACCCGTTCTCCTGGATGATGCCCTTGTACAGTTCGTCCTCGGCCGCGATCGCCGCGCCGTATTCCTCCGCGTTCATGAACTTGGCGTTCATGGTCATATCGGCGACGGCCTTCTGGAACTCTTCCTTTTCAGAGATGTTCCTGAAGATCTCCTCCAGCTTGGCGACGATGGCCGGGTCCGTGTCCTTGTGCACGACAAAGCCGCGCGCCTGCTCGTTCACCGCGTCATAGCCGCTTTCCTTGGCCGTGGGCACATCCGGGAAGAAGGGGGAACGCTCGGCGGAAAGCACGGCCAGCACGCGCAGGTCACCGGATTCAATCTGCGCGATGCCCTCGGGCGGCACGTTCATCGAGCAATCCACTTCGCCGGCCATCGCGCCCTGCGCGGAAGCGCCGCCGCCCCCGTAGGGGATGTGGTTGATTTCAATGCCGGCCGCGATGCTGAACTGCAGCGCCGCCAGATGGTTGCCGCCGCCCGCGCCGGAGTTGCCCATCGTCAGCTTGCCGGGGTTGGCTTTGGCGTATTCGACCAGATCCTGCAGGGTTTGGAAAGGAGAATCCTTGTTCACCAGGATGTAGGGGCTGTCGAAGGTGAAGCTGGCCACGGCCTGAAAATCCGTCGCGGCATACGGGGTCACCTGCATCTGCGTCTTGATGGTCTGCGCGGTGGCCCAGAAGAGCACGTTGTAGGCATTGCTTTCGTAGCCCATATACTCCGTCACGCCCACGACGCTCGCGCCGCCGTCGATGTTGTTGACGATCATCGGCTGTCCCGCAAACTCATTGAAATGGTTGGCAATGGTGCGCGTCAATAGGTCCGATGCGCCGCCGGGCGCCCAGGAGACAAGGGCCGTGACCGGCATGGTGGGGTAGTCCGTGGAACTGGCCTGCGCCGTCGCAAGCAGGAGGGAGAGTGTGCATAGAATGCAAAGTACGATCGCCAACGGTTTTCTCATGTGTTCCACTCCTCATATAATATAGTAGCGGTTAGTTAACAAGCAACCGCCCGAAACTTGCGGTTCACAAAGCCATGCGGGACCATTACAGGTAAATCTCCCGCTTTTCGTCGGAGGCGCGGTAGATGGCCTTGATCAGCTGCAAGCCCTTCAGTGTGGCTTCCCCCGTCACCCTCGGCTCCCTGTCGCGCACGATGGCCTCGATAAAATCAAGATACTGTTTTTCGTGGGATGCCGGGTCTATCGCGGGGCCGGTATGCAGCCGGTTCGCCTTTTCGGGGTTCAGAAGGGCTTCGAATTCGGGGTCCTTTCCGCCTGCGAGATGATAGAACATCAGCTCGTCGTTTCGAACGACGGCGCACCCCTTTTCGCCGTAGATCGAAAGCTCCGCAAACAAGCCGGGATACGCCGCGGTGGTCCCTTCCACGGTGCCAATCGTACCATTTGCAAACTCGATGTTGGCCACCCCGACATCCTCCGCCTCGATCCCGTGATGCCTGAGCTTCCGGCATTTGGCGCTGACGCTCTTCACGTCCCCCAAGATGCAAAGCAGCAGGTCGATGTAATGGATGGACTGGCTGATCAGCGCGCCGCCGCCTTCCTTGTGCCATGTGCCCCGGCCGGGATTTGCATAATACGCGTCGTCGCGATACCAGATGGTCTTTGATGAACCCCACAGGATACGCCCGAGCCTCCCCTCGGAAATGGCCTTTTGCAGCAGCAGTATGGGCGGATCGAAGCGATGCTGCATGATGACGCCGAATTTGACGCCGTTTGCCTTGCACGCCGCCACCATTTCCTGGGCCCGCGCCAGATCGATATCGATGGGCTTTTCGCAGATCACGTGCTTTTGCAGCCGCGCCGCCGCGCAGGTAGCTTCCATGTGCAGACCGGACGGCAGGCAGACCGATACGGCATCGACTTTCGCATTGCAAAGCAACGCCTGGTAGCTGTCGTAGACTTCGCAATCCAGCATAGAGGCGTTTTGTACGTTTGGATCCGAGACGGCGACCAGCTCGGCGCAGGGAAGGTTTTGAATGATCCCGGCATGTACGCGGCCGATCGCACCATACCCAAGCACGCCAAAACGAATCTTCTTCATTGGAATCCCCCCGAACAGCAAGCAAACCCATGCATCCATGCTGTTTATTCTGCTGATTACTATCATAAATAGTTTATACGAAAGCCACAAAATGTCCATGGTATATTTTGCTGTATACATTGCAAATGCTGCTATAGTCTGGTATGCTTATCGCAAGGGGCGCTCCTTTCACCCGCTTCGAAGGATGTGATGCTATGTTTATGCGGCCTCAGCCGTTCATTTCACATTCCCAGACGATCGATAAGGATTACCGTATTTTTTACTATTCCGATCTCCATACGAAAAACCTCTATGCGCATATGCATGATTTTTTCGAGCTCTATTTGCTTGTTTCCGGCAAGGTGGTATACAAAACAGGCGGCATTGATTTTTATCTCCGCCAGGGCGATATCCTGTTTATCAACAAAAGCCAGCTGCATAACCCCGTGCTCATCGATCCGGACATCCCCTATGAAAGAATCGCTTTGCATATTTCCCCGAAAACGCTGGCGGAGCTTTCCGCGGCGGAAAGCAGCGTTGATTTGGCGGAGTGCTTTACCCGCGATAATTTCGTCGTCTATCATTACCCCCAGGAGGTTTTGAACAATATCCGCCGCCTGCTCGGTAAGCTGTTCGCCATCTACGACGAAGACGTTTTCGCCCAGAAGCTGCTGAGCCGGGCCTACCTCACCGAGCTGTTTGTGGAAATTAATCAATACAATCACAACAAGGATATTTACTTCTTTAGCAAGGAAACCAAGGACAGCCAGCTGGTGGAGCTTGTAAAGCAGTATGTCCTGGAGCATTTGCGCGAGAAAATTACGATGAAGATGCTTGCGGAGTATCTGTACATCAGCGAGCATTACTTTATGCACCTGTTTAAAAAAAGCGCCGGCATCCCCGCGTATCAGTTCTTGACCCAGATCAGGCTGAAGGTTGCGGACGAGGCAATTTCGCAGGGGGCTTCGTTTGCGGAGGCCTCGGAAACGGCCGGGTTTGGCGACTACTGCAATTTCTACCGTGCGTTTCAAAAGTGGCACGGCCTGTCTCCGCGCCAGCATTACCGCCAACAAAGTATCATTCCTCTATAGGGGAGATCCCTTCCCGCCCACGGGATGGCCCTTCCAACCCCACCGTAAGATCGCCCTGCGTTTCCCGCACGGGCAAAAACAGCGGCCTTTCCAGGGGCGTCTGGTTGGGCGCGTGGATCAAAAGGCGCAGTTCCCCTTCCAGCATAAAGCAGCATGCTGTGGCCGCCGTTCCCGGAAAAGAAGGGCGCCGCCGGATGGCGCCACGGCCCCATCACGCCGCCGGCGTCGCTGACGGACAGCCCGATGGCATAGCTCGTTTCCGAAAGGCTGCTAAAGAGCATCAGCAGCTTCCCACTTGCCGGGTGAAACAGGTATGGGCCGTCGGTGGCATATGCGTTGACCCCGCCGGAGTGGACGGCGGGCTTTATCCGTTCGGCCTGCGCCGCCGAAAATAGCGTGGCGGCGTTCCCGGCGGGGTATTCCTTCCAGATGCCCTGCCACCCTCCTGCCCATAAAGGCGCTTTGGAAGGACATCGCCCATTCCCGGTTGGCACTCGGCCTGTTCCTCTTCGCTCTGAGCTCCCCTGCATGGCGCGCACGCTCTGTTTTTCCCAGCCGCACGTGAAGCCCATCAAGGATTTCGTCAAGGGCGCTGCGCTGACCGGGAGGAAGCGGTAAGGACGGCGGCACAGCTTTGCATGGAGACAGACAAGCAGTTCTTCGCCGTGGTCCTGGTGGACACGTCGCTTGAAGGAGAACGACAGGCTGAACGCCGACCAGATCATCGCCCGCGCGCACGGCGGCGAATCAGTTACCATGTGAAGCCACTGGCACTGGGGCGGTAACGACGCCTCGGGCTTTATTCGCAGACCCCGCCATCATATGGCCATGCCCTCCGCCCAGTACCGCCAGATGATCACCGGCAAGGACAGCGCGCCCTTCGCCGCGCCGAAGAGCTGATCCGCGCCGGCTTCTGTACGCCGGGTCGCAGTTGTTTTTTTGCCTAGCCAGGATTCTGATTTCACTCCTTCCATATTCTTTGGTCCCTATGCGGAATTTCAGGCTGCCCGCTTTGTCTCAGCGGGCTTGTGAACTATGTACATGCGATATATCCTGCGCGTCCGCCGTATACGCCACCTGAATTCCATAAGAGCGGCCATGTGTATGAATTTGTTTTGAATTTGCTGAGAAAACGCGCGTAGAGTCTTGACAGAAAGGCGATCTAGGCGTATACTAACTTCTGCCGTCGGCAAATACCGCCGATACACAGTTTGCGGTCGTGGCGGAATAGGCATACGCGCACGTTTGAGGGGCGTGTGGGAGACCGTACGGGTTCAAGTCCCGTCGACCGCACCAACAGGAACCCCCGGAAACATTGAGTTTTCGGGGGGTTTTCATGCCCTTTTTTAGCGTTTTACCCTTTAATTTACCCTTTACAGCTTTTGAAGTGCTATTTTAGCGTGTCTATGAAGGCCTCCATACGCCGGGCCGAGGCCTCCTTCATGGTCTCCGTCACATGCCCGTATTGATCGAGCGTGAAGGCCGCTGTATGGTGTCCCAGGTTCTCCTGTACGGTCTTCACATCGTCCCCGGCGCGCAGCGAGGAAACGGCATAGGTATGTCGCAGATCATGAAACCGCTTGGAAGGGATTCCCGCCGAAGCAAGCGCTTTCCGGAAATGCCGAAGCACGATAGTATAGCAAAGATGCTTGCCGAAGTCATTGGTGAATACGAGATCAGGAAAATCACCTTCCTCCCAAAGTGGCCCAGCAAGCAGGCGCTTCTCAAGCTGCTTGCGACGATGCTCCTTCAACAGGCCCATTACGAATGGCGCGGGGTTAATCGTCCGGGGCTTATCATTCTTGAGCGAAGTCAGGCGGTATATGTCGCCCTTGCGCCTCGGGCGGCTCAACTGCTTGCTAACGGTAATCGTCCCACGCTCGAAGTCTATGCACGACCATTCAAGGCCGAGGATTTCTCCCTCGCGCATGCCCGTAAACAGATCGACCTTTAAGAGCGTCGAGTAATCGCTTTCATCCAAGGCGGCAAGGAACGATTTAATTTCGGGAGCATCCAAGGGCTTTATTGCCGCTTTCTCAATGCGCGGGAGCGTGCAGGCGCTGGAAGGATTGGAGCGAATAAAGCCAAGCGTCAATGCCTTCTGCAAGGCCTTATGAAGCACGCCGTGAACATTCTTCACCGTTTTCGGGGAAAGCCCCTTCCGCTGTATGTCATTGTAGAGCTTTTGTATGGCGGGCGCGCGCAACGCTGATAGCTTGACGGCATTCAAGGCAGGCTTTAAGTGATTTGTTATGTGCTGCCCGTAGGAGACCGCCGTCGAGTGCTTGACGTTGCCAAGGTATTCCGCGTGCCACATATCGAGCCATTGCCCCACCGTCAGCTTTGACGGCTCCATATAGACACCCTCATCAATGGAGGCCGTGACCTTGGCAAGCGCCTTGCGGACTTCGGCTTGTGTCTTGCCGTAGACGGACTTCTGTATC
>CAZUIA010000026.1:15928-20007 GCA_964620835.1 uncultured Oscillospiraceae bacterium | reverse complement strand
GGTCCGCCACCGCGTGCGAAAGCAGGTCCACCGGGTAGACCCCGCAGGCGGACAGTTGCTTCGCTCTTTGGCCCAGGCACCGGGCTTTGAGAAGCGTTTTCAGGTTCAGCGCGTCGTACCTCAGTAAAAAGCAGTCCGTCGCCTCCGGGCAGGGGGAAACGCTTCGCACCAGCGCGCAGGCCTTTTGCACGTGCGCCTCGGCAATCTCCTCATACGTCGCGCCTTCCGCGCCGGTAAAGCCGATTTCAGCCAGCGCGCGCAGCGCCTCCTCGTAGGTGGGCGCGCCGAAAAGCCTTTCCAGGCGGCCGGCATCCAGGGCGTCCTTTCCCACCACATGGACGCGCGCCACCGCATAGGCAACGCTATTTTGGGGCATTTTCGGCCCTCCTCCTTGGCATCATCCTTCAAACAGCAGCGAGGCGATTTCGGCCTCCAGTTCCATCCGCTTTGCTTCCAGCGCCGCCTCAAAGGTGCACTGGACCTCCATGCCGCCGGACAGCAGCACAAACCCGCCGCCAAGCGGCCGCTTTTCCGGTGAAAGCGCCAGGTTTCCGGGCCTGCCGGCCTTAACGAGGGCGGCGTTGGCCGTGCCGACAAACGCTTGGTCGCACCACGCGGACGCGCCGTCGGCGACGATCGTTTCATCCCCCTTGGCGGCGCGCAGCAAAAGGGCAAGGCCAAACGCGCGCGCTTCCGCCTCCGGCATGGCGCGAAGCTTTGCAAGCGCTTTGGCAAACGCCTCGTCCAGCACCTCGCGCTTTGCCTTGAGCTGCTTTTTCCGCGCGTCCAGCCGCGCCATGCGCTGCATGCGGTCGTCCAGCTCCACGGCATCCCGGCGGGCTTGCTCCATCGCCGCGTTCCTCGCCCGCTCCACGCGCTGCTCCGAAGCCGCGCGCGCCGCGTCCGCCTTTTCCCGCGCCTCTTTCAACAGCAGCGCGGCGGCGTTTTTCGCGTCCTGTTCAATCCTTTCCAGGATGGACTGTGCATTCATCACCAGCCCTCCTTATAGGGCCACAAAGAACACCATCAAAAACGACGCCAGCAGGCCCAACACCGCGTACGTTTCCACGGCGACGGCCATGGTGATGCCCTTGCCGCTCTGGTCCGGCCGCACGCCGATCATGTTGATCGCCGAGGCGGCCACACGGCCCTGATAGATGGCGGAGATCCAGCCGACGACCGCGACCGGAAGGCATCCGAGGAAAATCAGCAGGCCCTGCGTCACATTGAGGTCCACCATGCCGCCCAGGAAGTTCGTCTTGATGAGCACGATGAACGCGATCAGAAAGCCGTAGATGCCCTGCGTGCCGGGCAGAAGCTGCAGCACCAGCGCCTTGGAAAAGACCTCGGGGTTTTCGGTGACGATGCCCGCGTTCGTTTCGCCCGCGATGCCCACGCCCTTTGCAGAGCCGATACCCGCCAGCAGCGCGGAAAGCGCCGCCCCCGCCAAGGCCAAAACCTGTCCCAAAGAGAATTCCATGAGTCCTTCCTCCTACCTGTGTGATGTGAATGGAGCTTGTTTATTCCTCGACGCCATCGGCGCCTGAGGGGCGGATGGCGATATACCGGGGATTGGTGGCAAGCGGCCTGAACGGAACGCCGCCCTCCTCGTAGAACTTGCCGAAAAACTCGATGTACTGCAGGCGGCAGGCATGCACGTACGCGCCCAGGATGTTGACGGCCGCGTTGAAAACATGCCCGACGATCAGCACCGCCACGCCCGCGACAATGCCGAAGATGCCCTTGGAGAGGATCATGCCGGCCAGCATGTTGATGACCATGCCGATGACGCCGGTCGCCAGACCCATGCCGAACAGGCGCATGTAGCTCAAAATGTCGGAAAGCCACGATGTGACCCCGTACAGCGCGCCAAGGCCCCCGGTCAGCTTTTTCAGCAGGGTGGGCTTTGTGCGCCCGGCCGTCAGCAGGATGCCCAGCGCGCCGACGACGGCCAGCACCTTGCCCACGCCCGCCGTGGCGGGCAGCGCCAGCATCGGAAGCCCGCACACGAGCGCAAACCAGAAGAACTGGTCAAACAGCGCGTCCAGCGGCTTTTTGCGCTTGATGTTCATGTACGCGGCCACGCCGAGGCCCGCGAACAGGTGAAGAACGCCCAGCCCCAGGCACAGCCCCATCATCTCCAGCGGCTGCTCGAGCGTGTTGATCAGCATGGGCATGACGCTCATGCCAAACCAGGTGTCAAACATGGCGCCCCAAAACACCGTCATCATACCGCCGATGGTCAGAATCCACATCATCTTTTTCAGCCCGGTCTTGGGCTTGACCAGGTGGATGACCAAGGGGATCAGGATCGCCATGATCAGGCCGTATCCCGCGTCGGACACCATCATGCCAAAGAAGCAGGCAAAGAACGGAGCCATGATGAACGTGGGGTCCAGGCCGCGCGGGTCGGGCATCGAATAGTTTGCCACGACCGACTCAAACGGCGCGACAAAGCGATGGTTGTGAAAAAGCGTGGGCGGCTGCTCGTCTGAAAGCGCGTCCCGAATTTCCACCTCGCACGACGGCGAAGCGGCGCGCAGGCGCTTTTGCAGCTTTTCGCACGCATGAGCCGGCGCCCAGCCCTGCATGAGAAACGCGCTCTTGGTGGACAAAAACCGTGACGCGGCCGACTCGCGCTCTTTTCGCTCGCTCACGATTTCATACAGAAGGCGAAGGCGCGGGGCCTGCGCCGCCATTTCGCGTAGCGCTTCGCCCAGCAGGTCCCGCTCGGCCAAAAGGGCGTCGAGTTGTACGCGCAGCGCGTCCAGCTGCTCGGCCGGGGTGCCCGTGTCGCCCGGGAACTGCGCGGCGGCGAAGCCCGCCTCCTTGAGCGCGCGGTGCACCTTTTCCTCGGCAGACCTGTGCGCGATCACCCAGACGGACGTGCCGTCCCGCTCGTCGCCGACGCGTGAAAGGCGCGCGGGCAGCCCGGCGAGGGCGTCCGCAAGCTCTTCCAGCGCGCGGCCTTCCACCGAGCCCACGAACTGCACCGTGTCCCGCGTGCGCGAGATTTTTTCCACCGGAATGTCAAGGCTTCGCCAGGGCAGCAGCTGATCGATGCGCGCGCGGATGCGCGCCTCCGCCCCGCGAAGGTCCCCGCTTTTGCGCTCCAGTGCCTCGGCCTTTTCGACGACGGCCATCAGCGCCGGCTCGTCCTGTGCCGCGCGCTTTGCCTCGTCCGCGCTCGCCTCCGGGAGGGACATCGCGGCCAGCATGCCGGCCTTGGGTTCAAAGCGGCCGAGCTGCGAGAGCGTCCAGCGAATGCGCGACAGCTTTTCGTCCGCGCTATCGAGGTCCGCGCGGGCGCGCCAAGCGTATGCCCGCGCGGCCTCGTCCTGCACCTCGGACACCTCGACGCATCCCGCGCGCTGCAGCGCGCGAAGGAGCTTGTCTTTGTCAGCGGTCATCGCCAGCAGCGTGACGCGCTTCATTTCAACGATGGCCATCTGCGACAACCCTCTTGTAGATGATTTCGGCGGCCTCGGGGAGCTTTGCGCGCGCCTTGTCCATTTCTTCGGCGCACTTTTTGCCCTCCTCGGCCTCCAGCGCTTCGATACGGCGGCGCGCGGTGGCCTTCGCGTCCTCCAGGATGCGCAGAGACAGCGCGCGGTGCTCCAGCGCGGCGTTTCGCTCCTCAATGGCGCACGCTTCCTCCACCGACTTCAGGATCTCCCTGGCCTCTTTTTGCGCGCTTTGGCGAATGTCTTCCGCCTTCGCCTCGGCCCGCTCAACCTCCTTAAGTACCTCCCACGACATGACCTAACCCCGCTTTCTGCTGCTAGGGACACGCCCTATCGCGTCACTTGGTGCCGAACAGCCGGTCGCCCGCGTCGCCCAGGCCAGGCACGATGTACCCGTGGTCGTTCAGACGGTCGTCCACCGCGGCCACAAAGATGTCCACATCCGGGTGGTCCTTCTCCATGCGCTTGATGCCCTCGGGCGCGGCGATGAGGCAGACGAGCTTGATGCCCGAACACTCCCGTTTTTTCAAAAACCCGATCGCCGCGCTGGCTGAGCCGCCGGTGGCGAGCATCGGGTCAATGACGATCAGATCGCGCTCCTTGGCGTCCGTCGGC
>CAZUIA010000026.1:4015-15918 GCA_964620835.1 uncultured Oscillospiraceae bacterium | reverse complement strand
AGTAATATTCGACCGGCTCGAGCGTCTCGGGGTCGCGGTACAGGCCGATATGGCCCACCCGGGCCGCCGGGATGAGGTTCAAAATGCCGTCCACCATGCCAAGCCCGGCGCGGAGGATCGGGATCACCCCGACCTTGCGGCCGGAAAGCACCCGCGTTTTCATCTTGCAGATAGGGGTTTCCACCTCGATTTCCTTCAGCGGAAAATCGCGCGTCACCTCATAGGCCATGAGCATCGCGATCTCTTCGAGCAGCTCGCGAAATTCCTTGGAACCTGTGTGGATGTCGCGCATGAGGGAAAGTTTATGCTGGATCAGAGGATGGTCGAGGATATGCAGCCGGCCCATCGCAAGCGCCTCCTTCAAATGTCCATTCTTACTTATTATACAGAGGCACGCGGGGTTTCGCAAGGGCTTTGTCAATTTTTATCGACAGGCCTTTTATGTTTTTATATTGAATGTCGCTTCTTTTGCCGGGGCTTGTCCTTTGGGCGCGCGTATGCCTTTCCGCCGCTTGCCGCGGGCGCCGGACACGGCGGCGACTTTCGCGCAGACGCCGGCCAAGCCCGCGGCAAAAGATGGGCAAAGCGCCGAGGGCGCGGACAGGGGCGTTACATGTGCATCGGCGAAAGCTGCGGGCGCGCGCCGGGGCGGACATCCACGCGGTAAAAGCCGATGAGGTTTGAGGGCTGGGCGCGTCGGTAGAGGTCAAACGCCCGGTCCGCGTCCTGAAGCTCAAAGCGCACGGAAAGTCCGCAGCCGAGCGCCACCTCGCGCGGCGTGGAAACGATCTGCGCGCGAAGCCCCGCACGCTTTAGCACGGACTCAAACGCAAACACCTGCTGGCGTGAGCGGAACGAAGCTATTCCATACGGCATGAAATCATCCTCCCTACTCATACAGTCTATTGCGCGCCGCGCGCGCGGTGACAGGAGGGATGTGTTTCATGATCTATCTGGACAACGCGGCCACGAGCTTTCCAAAGCCGGAATCGGTCCTTCGCGCCGTGGCCGGCGTGATGGCGAGAACAGGCGCAAACCCGGGCCGCAGCGGGCACCGCATGTCGCTGGCCGCGGGCCGCATCGTGATGAACTGCCGTGAGGCCATCGCGGACCTTTTGGATGTTTCCTCGCCCGAGAGGGTGATTTTTTGCTTTAACTGTACCGACGCCCTCAACCTGGCGATTCACGGCGTTCTGCGGGAGGGCGATCACGCGGTCACGACGGCGCTGGACCATAACGCATCCCTTCGGCCGCTCTTTGGGATGGAAAAGCGGGGCGTGATTTCCCTGACGGTGCTGGAGCCGGATGAGACAGGCGCGGTTTCCGCCCAGCAGGTCACGGGGGCATTGACGGAGAAGACCCGGCTGGTTTCCGTTACCCATGCGTCCAACGTGACCGGCCACGTGCAGCCGGTCGCGGAAATCGGCGCGGCCTGCCGCGCGCGGGGGGTTCTTTTTCTCGTGGACGCCGCGCAGACGATCGGGGTACTGCCGGTCAGGCCCGAGGCGATGCAGGCGGATTTGGTGGCTTTCCCCGGGCACAAGGCGCTCTTTGGGCCGACGGGCACGGGCGCGCTGTGGATTGGCGAGAGGGTGGAACTGGCGCCGTTTCGGGAGGGCGGCACGGGTTCGCAGTCGGAAAGCGTGTACCAGCCGGAGGAATTGCCGGACCGCTATGAGAGCGGCACGCTAAACCTGTGCGGCATCGCGGGGCTGATGCAGGGCGTGCGGTTCGTGCGCGCGCACGAGGGGGAGATCGCCGCGCATGAGGCCTCGCTGGCGGCGAGGCTGCGGCAGCAGCTTGGCGGGATGGCCGGGGTGACGCTGTACGGGCCGGAGCGGCCCAGTGTCGGCGTGGTTTCGTTCAACGTGGAGGGCAGGCGGTCCGGGGAGGTGGCGGACGCGCTGAACCGCTACAACATCGGCGTGCGGGGCGGCCTGCATTGCGCCCCGCTGGCGCACCGGTGGCTTCACACGCTGGAAACCGGCGCGGTGCGGGCCAGCCCGGGTTTTTTCAATGTGCCGAGCGATATCGACCGCCTGGTGAGCGTGGTCACGCGGCTTTGCTAGGGTTGCCCTTTCCACCAGGCGCGCGTTTCGCCTTGTGCCCCACGCATAGATTCGAAAACAAAGGAGCCGCAGCACCGAACGTGTGCCGCAGCCCCCGACACTTCACGCATTCCAAAGAAGGGGTCCGGGGGCGAAGCCCCGGCGGTTTCCAAAGGCGGCGCCTTTGGCCGCCGGAGGCCCTTTTGCGCGCGGAATAAAGCGGCTAAGGAACGGACGCCCGGTTCTCCCGCACCGCACTATTTCCCCGCCCGCAACACCCGTGCGGCGCGGGTTCCTCCCCGATGCCCGCGCGCACGCGAGCGAGGACGCCCGCACCGACTCCCCGCGCCGCCCCTTTCCTTCCCCCGCAAACCCAAAAGGGCTGCCACGCTTTGCGCGCGACAGCCCCGCTTTTTCGCCCTTTCCTCACTCGCCTTTTTGGGCAATCTCCTCTTTCAGCACCTCAACGGCCTTTTGAAGCTGGTTATCCTTCTCGCGGATAAACTGGAAGTTGTCGTCCACCGCGTCCTCGTTCAGCTCCACCTCCACGTCCGGCGCAATGCCGACCTCGTGGATGTTATTCCCCTTTGGCGTGAGCCAGTAATCGCTGGTGATCTGCATGCCCGCGCCGTCGCCCGCGAACGTGTATACGGACTGCATGATGCCCTTGCCAAACGTCTGAACGCCCACGAGCCTCGCCGCGCCGTTTTCCTGCAGCGCCGCGGCCAGAATTTCCGCCGCGCTGGCCGAATAGTCGTTGACGAGCACCACCACCGGGATCTCCCACGCACCCTCATGCGTGTAATAGGACAGCCGCCGGCCATACTTGTCCTCCGTGGTCGTCACGAGCTTGTCGTCCAGGAACTTGTCGGCGATGTCGATCGCGAGGTTCACCAGCCCGCCGGGGTTGTCGCGAAGGTCGATCACCAGGCCCTTCATGTCCTCGTCCACGAACTTTTGCGCGGCTTCCTCAAACTGCCCCACCGCGTTGCCCTCAAAGTAATGGATCCGAAGATACCCGATCCCATCATCCAGCATCTCGTAGCTCATGATCTCCGTCTGCACGATCGCGCGCGTCAGCGTGACCTCAAACGTTTCCATTTCCCGAAGGATCGTCAGCGTCACCTCGCCGCCGACCTCGCCCCGCATGATCGACACGGCCTTGTTGAGGTCATAGGCGGTCATGTCCTCGCCGTTGACCTTGATGATCTTGTCCGACACGCGAAGGCCGCCCTCCTGCGCCGGGCTGCCGTAGAACACGCGCTTGATGGTGATGGTCAGGTCGTTCGGGTTGGCAAACACCTCGATGCCCAGGCCGCCGTATTCGCCGGTGACGGCTTCGTTCTCGGTTTCCATCTGGTTGGGCGTATAATAGAAGGTGTACTCATCCCCAAGAGAGCCGATCATGCCCTGGGCCGCGCCCTGAAGCAGCGCGTCCTTGTCGTACTCAAACAGGAACGTCTGATCGATCACAGCCATGATCTCTTCCAGCCGCTGGTATTTTTGCAGCAGCTCATACTCCTCTTTGCTGACCGTGTACGTGTCCTGCGCCAAGGCGACGCCCGCCATCAAAAGACATGCCGCCACGATGGCCAGAACCCTCTTTGTATGTTTCATGCGCCTGTCCTTTCGTTTGTCAAAACTACACAAATCCGCGAACCCTTTTCATCATAAAGGATTCGCGGAAAAAAAGCAACGGAAAATCCAAGAAGATCAGGCGGCTCAAAACGGCCGCGGTTTTCCTTACCGCACGCTGGCGGGCTTGTCTCCCCCGCACTTGCCGAGCAGCAGCAGCATGCGGAAGGTGATCGCGTCCTCGAACTTGCGCAAATCAAGCCCCGTCTGCCGCTGAATCTTGTCCAGACGGTACACAAGCGTGTTGCGGTGGATGTAAAGCTGCCGGGCCGTGTCGGACAGGTTCAAATCCTTGGCAAAGAACATTTCGATGGTGTGCAGCATCTCCTCATTGAACAGGCGCTGTGTTTTGCGGTTGAAGAGCATGTGGTGGTAGCGCATGCCGAGCTCGCGGTTGATTTCCGACAGGAACCTTTCCAGCACCAGGCGGTTGAACGCGTAGATGTTCTTTTCCGGGTGGAACATGCGGCCGATTTCCAGCGCGCGCCACGCGGCGCGGTAGGAGGCGCCGATTTCGAGCATCGTGGGCTTCATCTCGCCGATGCTGATGACCGGCTGCTCGCCCGTCTCGGACATGATGGTCTGCTCCATGGCCTCGGCCAGCTGGACCAACTCGTCATAGCCGTCGATGTTCTCCATGGATTTGACCAGCACCAGCGTATGCCGGTCCATGTCCACGAGGATATCCCCCTCGCCGACCAGGATCAGGTCGCGCATCGCGGCCGTGGCGCCGTGAAAGAGCATCACGCAGCGGTCCGCGGCGATCTGAATGCCGTACTCCACCGTCAGCGTGTCAAGCTCCGGGCCGGAGAGCTCCTCGCGAAGCGCCGCGCGCACCACGTCCACGCGGTCGCTTGCCGGGCCGTCCGCGGTAATGGATTCCACGAGCGCCGCGGAAAGCTTCGCGCAGTCGGCCGCCGCCTCGTCCACCCCCCGCACGCTCAGGTAGGCCGCCACGGGCGAGTGCAGGCGAATCCAGGTGTGGCCTTCCTGGACGGCCGTTTCGTTCAGGTCTGAAAAGGCGGGCACTGGCTTCCTGCTGCCGGCAGGCACAGAAATCCCGTTCTCGTCAAACAGCACGACCTCCGCGTGCAGTCCGGCGAGCGTCCTGAAAAGTTGGTCCATCGTGTGCTTATCCGGCATGTTCACGTCTCCCCCATCCATCGAATCCGTCGCAGATTTTCCAGAATTACCCCATTTTGTGTCTATTATGCTCCGATTGCTTTATTTTGTCAAATCCAAATCCGTTTTATGTATCGGCTGCACGAAAAAGCAAGGGGACTTTCGTGTGTTTGGTGTGGTTTGGGCCAGATTTATCGGCCTTTTTGCGCTTTGCCGCGGGGCGGGGGCTGCGGTATCAAAAAGAAAGGCGGTAGGGGGAAGGGCGGTTGTCCGTGCGGGCGGCCTCACTCGCGTGCGCGCGAGCATTGGGGAGGAACCCGCGCCGCACCGGTGTTGCGGGCGGGAAAAGGAGTGCGGCGCGGGGGAACCGCGCCGTTCGTTCTTGGGCGGCCTGGAAGCGCGCGGGAAAGGGCCTCCGGCGGCCAAAGGCGCCGCCTTTGGAATCCGCCGGGGCATCGCCCCCCCGACCCCTTCTTGGGGGGCTGCGCCTTAACGAAAGGGGCTGCCGAGCGACGAGCGCACGGCAGCCCCTTTCGATATGCTGGCGCCTTAGCGGCTGAGCAGCGTGGCCTCGGTCTCCTTGTCAAAGAAGTGCAGGTGATCCGCATCCAGGCCCAGCTTGATCTTGTCGCCGGCGCGGGACGTGGTGCGCGGATCGACGCGGGCGATGACGTTGTCGCTCTTGCCGGAGGTCTTTACATACAGCAGGGTCTCCGAGCCCAGCATTTCCACAACCTCGACGTCCACGTCGATGGTGGACTTGGGGTGCATGTCTTCCTTGTTATCGGTCAGGTTCTCGGGGCGGATGCCCAGGGTGACATCCTTGCCGATCGTGCTTTCATCAAGGAGCTTGGCCACCTTGCTGTTGGGGACCAGAATCTTGTTGTTGCCAAACACCGCGTAGACGCCGTCCGACTCGCGCACGAGCTTGGCGTCAAAGAAGTTCATCTGCGGGCTGCCGATGAATCCGGCGACGAACAGGTTCGTCGGGAAGTCGTACAAGTTCTGCGGCGTATCAACCTGCTGGATGAAGCCGTCCTTCATGACGACGATGCGCGTGCCCATCGTCAGCGCCTCGGTCTGGTCATGCGTTACGTAAATGAACGTCGTCTGCAGGCGCTGGTGCAGCTTCGTGATCTCGGTGCGCATCGCGACGCGCAGCTTGGCGTCAAGGTTCGACAGCGGTTCGTCCATCAAAAAGACCTTCGGCTCGCGGACGATGGCGCGTCCGAGCGCGACGCGCTGGCGCTGGCCGCCGGAAAGGGCCTTGGGCTTTCTGCCGAGCAGGTGCTCAATGTCCAGGATCTTCGCGGCCTCATGCACGCGCTTATCGATTTCAGCCTTCGGGGTTTTGCGAAGCTTCAGGCCGAACGCCATGTTGTCATACACGGTCATATGCGGATACAGAGCGTAGTTCTGGAACACCATCGCGATATCGCGATCCTTCGGAGCGACGTCGTTGACCAGCTTGTCCGCGATGTACAGTTCGCCGTCGGAGATTTCTTCCAGGCCGGCGACCATGCGCAGCGTCGTCGACTTTCCGCAGCCGGACGGGCCAACCAGCACGATGAATTCCTTGTCTTCAATGTCGAGCGTAAAATCGCTTACCGCCGTAACGTTACCGGGATAGACCTTGTAGATGTGTTTCAACGTTACACTTGCCATTTCGAACACGCTCCCCTTCTGTTTTAGGTGAGGGCGGGCAGACCCCCCGAACACAGCGCCCTTTGATTGATTTCATTATAATCGTCAATCGCGCAAAGGTAAATTGCTCACTTTCACAAAGATTATTGGACGCGTTTGTGCGGCTTGGCACTAACTCACTGATTTTTCGGACGAATTATGCGATTTTTATAGATTCAAGAAAAAGTGCGTCTAAAAAGGTATAAACACGCCATACGAAAGGCTTTTGTCAGTTCAGCTCGTCCAGCGTCAGCTCAAAGCTCGGCACAAATTCGCGCATGAAATCCTCCACCTCGGGCATCCCAAGCCGCCTGATATCCGAAAGGATCGCGTCCCTTGCCTTGGCAAACTCGCCGTTGCCGGCCTTGATTTCCTCCACGCACTTGACATACGCGCAGATGCGGTCCGCAGCCTTGATCACGCGCCAGGCGTCCTTTGTCTCGTCCGGCTCAAGGCAGGGCGCGTACGCCGCTTGCAGGTCCTCTGGCAGCATGCCAAGGAGCTTCCTGCGCGCCATGCGCTCCAACTCGTCAAACGCCTTTTTCACCTCGGGGTTAAAGTGCTTGATGGGCGTGGCCAGGTCCCCCGTGATCACCTCGCCCGCGTCGTGGTACATCGCCAGCGTGGCGACCCGGTCCGCGTTCAGGCGGCCGCCGTGGCGCACGTTGCGAAGCGTCGCCAGCGCGTGGGCGATCATCGCGGCCTGCAGGGCGTGCTCCTGGTCGTTTTCAGGGAACGTGTTTCGCATGAGCCCCCAGCGGGTGATGTGGCGCATGCGGGCCATATACGCGAAAAAATGGTGCATCCCGGTTTCCCTCCTTGCGCGCGCACGGGCGCTATGCTATACTGACCTCGACCCGTCGCTGGGGGGGCCGACAGCGGTTTCACCGCAGGCTGAGAGGGCGAAAGCCCGACCCCATGAACCTGTGTAGGTAATCCTACCGTAGGGAAGCGAAAGCCTTTTCTTTCGTTTCCCGCACGCCGTCCGGCGAGCGGGATTTTTCGTTGGGAGGATGTCACGCATGAAAACCAAATGGACCGCCAAAATGCTCGCGACCGCCGCCGTCTGCCTTGCCCTTTCATTTTTGCTGTCGTACATTCAGCTCCTCAAGATGCCGACCGGCGGCAGCCTGACCGCCGCGTCCATGCTGCCGCTGATGCTGTTTGCCTGGCTCTACGGCGTGGGCCCCGGCCTGGTCACGGGCGTGGCGTACGGCTTTATGCAGCTTTTGCAGGACGCGTATGTCGTCCATTGGCTGCAGCTCCTGCTCGACTACCCCCTGGCGTTCATGATGCTGGGCCTGGCGGGGTCCTTCCGCAAGGTGGGCAGGCCCTGGGCGCTGCCGGCGGGCATGGCGCTCGCCTGCTTTGGCCGCTTTCTCTGCCACGCGGTTTCCGGCCTGGCCTTTTTCGCCGAGTACGCGCCGGCGGCGGACTTTCTCAGCGTCCTTGTGTACACCACGGTCTATAACGGGGGGTATATGGCCGCGGAGCTCGTCCTGAGCGCGGTCATCGCGTCGCTATCTCCCGTCAGGGGCATGCTGCGCCGGCTTTCGGCGATGTAAGGGACGCTGGGTGTTGCGGCCGCAAAGCAGATGACAGAGGGCGCCTCACCAAGCACGGAAGGGGCTGTTGCGTGAAGGGGGATGACGGCCCCTTTTGATTTGCTGCGCAAGGGAAAGGGTGGCGCGGGGATCCGTGCGGGCGTCCTCGCTCGCTCGCGAGCGTCGGGGAGGAACCCGCGCCGCACGGGTGCTGCGGGCCGAAAAGAAGTGCGGCGCGGCGGCCAAAGGCGCTGCCTTTGGAAACCGCCGGGGACTTGACCCCGGACCCCTTCTTGAAGATGCGAAGAAGGCGAGGAGCTATTGCACACGCTTTGTGCGACAGCCCCTTTCCGTTTGGCAACCCGTCCCTTTCCCGAGAAGGCGCTCAGTCCCTCGGCGTTGTGCCGACGACCACCTTCGGGGCGACGGGCTTGTAGGTATCCTCGTAGAGGTATTTGTCGTCCAGAACCCGGCCGTTTTCATCCATGACGACCAGGTACGTGCGCACGCGGTAGCCCTTGGCCCCCTTGGAGACTTCCTTTTGCTGGTCCGTATAGGTCACATACTCCTTCTTGCGGTCCGGAACGGGCGTGACGGACGGAATCGGGATGACCTCGATCTCCTCATGGCGGAGCTTGTATTTGCGGCGGTTCTCGCCCGGCTTTCCGTAAATTTGGAACGTGCAGGACTTGGCGACGCCGTTGGTGGAATTGACGCGCGCCACCAGGTAGATGTCCGAGCCCGTATTGTTGCGAAACACAAAGTCGATGCGCTTGTCGGACACGGTGGCGTCCGCGCCCATGTCCACATAGTTGACCGGCAGCGCGTGCGCCGTGCGGCTGACGACCTCCAGCCCCGCCTGGATCACGGCGTTGTACAGCGTGGAGGACACCTGGCAGATGCCCCCGCCGACGCCCCAGTCGTATTCGCCGCTGACGATCTCCAGGGCCTCGAAAAAGCCGTTTTCCTTCGTGCGCTCGCCGACCCAGCCGTTGAAGCTGACCTTTTCGCCGCTTTTGACGATCTTGCCGTCAAACGCCGCGCACCCGCGCTCCACGTTCAGGTTGCGCTCCGGCGTGCTGTGCTTGTTGATAGGCGTGGTGAAATCCGCCAGCTGCACCAGTTCGCCCGACAGGGAGGCCGCAAACACGTTCGGCTTCAGGATTTTCGGCTCGATGTCGATCGTGCCGGCCTGCATGCCGTTGACCCTTTCCACGATCTGCGCCTTGAGAGACGCGGTATCGATCTCGCGGCCCGTCTCCTCGGGGGTGATGACCACCGGGTACTGGCGGGTGTTGTCAAACGTCAGCGCGGCGTCCTTGGCGGGCCGATAGACGTAGCCGGCGATCTCGCTGAAGAGGGAGTCTATCTTGCTGATGTTTTTCTGCACGTCCGCGGTGTACGCCTTGTACGGCTCGGTTTTCAGCTGGAGAATCGCGCGGTATCTTTCGACGATCGACCCGCTGCGGCCGATCAGAAACGCCTTGTTGATCTCCTCGCCCAGGGCGGAGCTCAGCGACGTGCCGATCCCAAGGTCCTCCGTCGTGATGCGCCAGGTTTTTTCCTCGCCCAGCTTCAGCTCGATGGACCAGTTCGTCAGCTCGTTGGAAATGCGGCCAAACAAAAAATCGTACGCCTGCTGCGGCGTCGCGCCGTAAAGCTCAAAATCGTTGATATACACGCCCGGATAGAAGGTGTTCGCTTTTTCCACGCGGTCAATCTCGTCATACACCATATACGCCATGGTGCCGGCCGTCGCCAGAAACGCGAACAGCACGAGCAGCAAAAACATCCGAAACGGGCGGCTGCGGCGTTTGCGGGGTTTGGGCCGCGCGGAGGGCGGCGGCGTACGGCGGCCGTTTGGCCCATTTTGGGGCGCACGTCCGCCGTTTGCCTGTCTGGCGACCTGGGGACGATAGCCTTGCTGGCGGTATGATGACATGATGTTTCCCCTTTATCGGCCTGTATGTGCAAAAAGCATGCGGCGCTTGAGCGCGCATACGTCTTCCTTCACCGTTTTCCACGGGGCCAGGTGGCCCCCCACCTGCGCGCCCTCGCCGCCCCTGCCGTGGCTGTCGCTGCCGCCGGTCACCAAAAGCGCGCGGGACCTGGCGAGGCGGTCAAACGAAAGCGCGTCCGCCGGGGCATGGCTCGGGTGGTAGGCCTCCACGGCCTCAAGCCCCGCCTCAATCCAGCCGGGCAGCAGCGCGCGCAGTGTGAGCGCGTCCATCGAAAGCCGCCCCGGGTGCGCCAGCGACACCACCGCCCCGAACGAGCGAAGACGGCGGATCCCTTCGGTTACCTCCATCCGCCTTCTCGGCGCATACGCGGGTTTTCCCGGCTGCAGGTAGCGGACGAACGCCTCCTGCACCGTGGCGGCGTGCCCCTTTTTGACCATGGCGCGCGCCAGGTTCATGCGGCCCATAAAGGCCGCCGATCCCGTCCCAAGGTCCGACAGCGCGACGTCAAGCCCCATCTCCCGAAGCTTTTCAAGCATCACGAGCATCCGCTCGCCCCGCTCGAAAAGAAGCGCGTCCAAAAACGAAAGCAGCGCTTTGTCCGCCGGGTCAACGCCGTAGCCGAGCAGGTGGATCTCCTGCTCCCCGCCCGTGCTCAGCTCAATGCCCGGGAGCACCGTCACGCCGAGCGAGGCCCCCGCGGCCATCGCTTCGCAAAGGCCCGCCACGGTGTCGTGGTCCGTGATGGCGACGCAGTCCATGCCCGCCTTCGCCGCCAAGGAAACCATCCCGCCCGGGGCCAGCGAGCCGTCCGACGCGGTGGTATGCAGGTGCAGGTCGGCCCGAAAGCCTTTATCTGCCATCGTCGGACGGGCTGTTCAGCGGCTTGCCGTCCAGGTCCGGCGTGGGCGTCATGATGACAGAGGGCCTGCCCTGCGCGGGCTCGTCCGGGCCCTTCTTTTGCGGAGCCTTCTTCACCTCGGGCAGCGGCTCTTCCTTCATGATGGCCGTCAATTCCTCGCGGACGACGGTTTCCTTCTCCAGCAGGAGGCTCGCAAGCCTCTCCAGCTTGCCGCGGTTTTGCTTGAGGGTGTCCTCCGCGCGCGCGAGCATCTTTTCCATCGTGACGCGGATCTCCTCGTCCACCAGCGCGGCGACCTTTTCGGAATAATCGCGCGACTGGGCAAAGTCCTTGCCGAGGAAGATTTCCTGCCCGCCGCCGTAGAACACCGGGCCGAGCGCTTCGCTCATGCCCAGCTTGGTGATCATGTTGCGCACCTGCGCCGTGGCGCTTTGCAGATCGCTGACCGCGCCGCCGGTCACGTCCCCGAAGATCAGGTGTTCCGCCGCGCGGCCGCCAAGGGCCATGGCGATGTCGTCCAGCATCTCCGCGCGGGAGACGAACTGGCTTTCCTCCGTCGGCAAAAGCTGCGTGTGCCCGCCGCTTTGTCCGCGCGGCACGATGGTAACCATGTGCACGTCCGTGGCCTTTGGAAGCGACAGCCCCACGATCGCGTGGCCGGCCTCATGGTAGGCGACGATGCGCCGGTCGCGCTCGGTCACCTTGCGGCTCTTTTTCTCAGGGCCCATCTGCACGCGCGTGATGGCCTCCTCGATGTGCCTTTCGTTGATCTCCTGCTGCCTGGCGCGCGCGGCCAGGATGGCCGCCTCGTTCATCACGTTTTCAAGGTCCGCGCCGGTAAAAAACGGCGTGCGGCGGGCGATGGTGTTGAGGTTGACGTCCGGGGCCAGCGGCTTGCCGCGGCTGTGCACCTTGAGGATGGCCTCGCGGCCCGCGACGTCCGGGTAGTTGACGGTGATCTGGCGGTCAAACCGGCCCGGGCGCAAAAGCGCCGGGTCCAGGATGTAGCGGCGGTTGGTGGCGGCCATGACGATGACGCCCTCGTTGTTGG
>CAZUIA010000026.1:0-4005 GCA_964620835.1 uncultured Oscillospiraceae bacterium | reverse complement strand
CCACCAGCAGCTGGTTGAGCGTCTGTTCGCGCTCGTCGTGCCCGCCGCCGAGCCCCGCGCCGCGGTGGCGGCCCACGGCGTCGATCTCGTCGATGAACACGATCGACGGGGTGTGCTTCTTTGCTTGGTCAAACAGGTCGCGCACGCGGCTGGCGCCGACGCCGACGAACATCTCGACGAAGTCGGAGCCCGAGATGGACAGGAACGGAACGCCCGCCTCGCCCGCGACGGCCTTGGCCAGCAGCGTTTTGCCGGTGCCAGGAGGGCCCACGAGCAGCACGCCCTTGGGGATGCGCGCGCCGATGTCGGTGAAGCGCTTGGGGTTTTTCAAAAACTCGACGATCTCGGCCAGCTCTTCCTTTTCCTCGTCCGCACCCGCGACGTCGTTGAAGGTGATCTTGTTCTTGGTCACGTCGTACACCCTGGCGCGGCTTCGGCCAAAGCTCATGACCTTGTTGTTGCCGCCGGTCTGCTGGCGCATGACGAAGAACAAAAACACGAACATCAGCCCCATGACGACCAGGTACGGCAGAAATTCCACATACCACGGCGTGATCACGGGCGGCAGGTACTCGACCGTAAAGCCGAGGTCCGAATCGCTCACCTGCTCGACGGGCTTGCCGAGCTTCTGCGCGCGGATGATGCGCACGGAGTTGAAGAAATTGGTCCGATCGACGTTCAGGTCAAAATCGTAGCGCGAGGGGAAGTCGGACCTGGGGATCTGGGACCCCTTGCGCAGCCCGACGAGCTGGCTGTTCATGATCGCGATCGACTGAATCTGATCCTTTTCCACCAGGTCCATCAGTTCGTTGTATGTGATCGTCGTGTCGCGCGGGGTGGACAGCAGGGAAAACGCCTGCGACAGCACCAGCACCGCGAGCAGGATCACGGCGTATATCGTAAATCCGCGAAAAGGGCGCTTCAAGCTTCTACCTCCTGAGATGCAAAATCATTTTTCAGTATACCACTTCTTTCAAGTGCTGTAAACCTCCGGCTTGAGAACGCCGATGTCCGGCAGGTTCCTGTAGCGCTCGGCATAGTCAAGCCCATAGCCGACGACGAAATAGTCATCGATCTCAAAGCCGCGGTAGTCAGGCTTCAGGTCGGTCTTTCGGCGCGAGGGCTTGTCCAGCAGCGTGCACACCGCCAGCGACGCCGCGCCCCGCGCCTTCAGGTTCTCCTTCAAAAACGACAGGGTCAGCCCCGTGTCGATGATGTCCTCGATGATGAGCACATGGCGCCCCACGATGTCCTTGTCCAGGTCCTTCAAGATGCGCACGACGCCGGACGACTTGGTCGCGCTGCCGTAGCTGGAGATGGACATGAAATCGATGGTGAGCGGCAGGTCGATCGAGCGGATGAGGTCCGAAAAGAACACCGCGGCCCCTTTGAGGATACAGACGCACACGAGGTCGCGCCCCGCGTAGTCGCGCGTAAGCGTCTTGGCCAGTTCGTCCACGCGCGCGCTGATGGCTTCGCTCGTCAGCAGCAGCTTTTCAATATCAGGGTAGAGCGACGAGGTTTCCGGGCTTAGCATGGTGTTCTCCTCCGTACCGTCATATTTCCCATGGCAGATCGCCATGATACCGAATCAGCACCGCGCTTTGCGTGCCTTCTGTGAGGGCCGCGTCCCGCGATGGTCTGAGCCCCACGATCCAAAGCACGCGGTTTTCCCTGGCAAGCACCGGCACAAGGTCCCGAAACGGCCGGTCGATCCCCGCGTCGCGCAGGGTCTGCTTGAGCTTTTGCGTGCCGGCGGAGCCGAGCGGCGAAAATACGTCCCCTTCCCGCCGAAACCGAAACGACGCGCCTAAAAGCGCCTCGCCGTCAAACGCCTGCAGGCGGATGCCGTCGCCCAGTGCCCCCGGCGGCGCGGGCAGGCGCTCAAAGTCGCTTTCCGCAAGGGCCGGGGGTGAAAAGCCCTCCTGAAGCAGGTGCAGCCTTTCCCCGGTGCGCAGCGCCCGCCAATTCCCCGGCAGGTTCACCGTTTCGCCGGGACGCGCGGCGCAAAGCGTCCGCGTCTGCCGGGCGGTTAGCTCCGGCACGCCCGCAAAGCGCGCGAACGCGCGCACCGCGAACGCGTCGGCGCCGTCCTCTTTGGCAAGCCAGAACGCGCCGTAGGGCGTGCGCTTGACCCGGCCGGAAAGCTTCGCCTGCGCCTGCGCGCAAAGCGCGTCCGCCGCCTCGCCCGCCAGCTCCGCCGTGCGGCACATCGCCTCGGCGGCGCGGGGGTTCAGGCGCAGCAGCGCCGGGAACACCTCGTGGCGGATCAGGTTGCGCGCGTGCGCGGTGTCTCGGTTGGTCTCGTCCTCGCGCCAGGGGATGCCCCTTTGGCGCAGGTAGCTTTCAAGCTCCGAGCGATTGGTGTCCAGCAGCGGCCGCACGCGGCCCTGCTCCAGCGGCCGCATCGCCGCCAACCCCTCCAGCGCGCATCCGCGCGCCAGGTGCAGCAGCAGCGTCTCGGCCTGGTCCTCCCGGTGGTGCCCCAGCGCGATGCAATCCGCCCCCGCGCGCCCGGCCGTTTCCTCTAAAAACGCATAGCGGGCGCGGCGCGCGGCGTCCTCCAGGCTCAAACCCTCCCGCCTGGCCAGCGCCGGCACATCGCCGTGCCCCACATGACAGGGAACGCCGCGCAAGAGGCAAAACGCCTGGACAAACCGCGCGTCCTCCCTGGACGCATCCCCGCGGATGCCATGCTCAAAGTGGGCGGCCTCCACCCGGATGTCAAGAGGAGCGCGCAGGGAAAGCAAAAGGCTGAGCAGTGCCATCGAATCCGCGCCGCCGGAAACGGCGGCCAGCACCGTCTGCCCCTCCCGGAGCAGCCCCTTTTCGCGGATGAAAGCATGAACGCGCGCCTCAAGGGCGGAATTTCCCATGTTCATGAAAATATTGTAACCCGTTTGTCCGTTTTTCGCAATCAAAATTACAAAATCACAGAGGAAATCTTGTTTTGCGGCCGCCTTGCTGATACGATGCGGGAAGGATATCCCAAAGCGCGGAGGGATGCAGGTGGAAACCAGAGAGATTTTCGGCGCACAAAGGAAAGCGGCCGTTTGCGGGAGCGTTTTGCAATCGCTGCCGGAGTGGTTCGGCATCGCGTCGGCCCTTGCGGAATATGTCAACCAAGTGCGGGATATGCCGTTTTATGCTGTTTTGGATGGGGAAAGCGCCGTGGGGTTTGTCGCCCTTAAGGTGCACAACGCGGATACGGCCGAGGTTTTCGTCATGGGCGTGCGAAAGCCTTATCACAGGCAGGGCATCGGCAGGGCGCTGATCGGCCGCTGCGAAGCGTATTGCCGCGCAAACGGGCAGACGTTCTTGACCGTCAAAACGCTGGACACGTCCAGAGAGGACGACGGATACCAAAGGACCCGGCTGTTTTACCAGGCGGTGGGGTTTTTGCCGCTGGAGGTATTCCCGCTGCTTTGGAGGGAAGGAAACCCCTGTCTGCTGATGGCAAAGTGCGTGCGCTAGGCGAAAGCTGCATGCGATCGCTGGGCGCCGGTTCGGGACACTGAGCCTTGCCGGACGACAGAAAAGCCAACCGCGAAAAGAAGATGGGGAGCACGGACAGTCATTCGAGCGGGCGCCCTCGCTCGCGTGCGCGCGAGCATCGGGGGAAGAACGCCGCGCCGCACCGGTGATGCGTTCATAGCAAGGGTGCGGCGCGGGGAACGGAAGCTCGGCCTTGTCCGCTTTCATACGCGCGGGAAAGGGCCTCCGGTGGCCAAAGGCTCTGCCTTTGGAATCCGCCGGGGCCATTGGCCCCGGACCCCTTCTTTGGCAGCCCCCGCCAAAACAAAAAGGGCTACCGCAAGTTCGTCGTGCGACAGCCCGGGGGAGCTCGAGAGGGGCCTCAGCCCCTCCCGAATCAAATCAAATCCAGCGGCATGTACGGTGGATTTGCGCAGATTCCAAAGGCGTAGCCGGTGGAATCTGTCCTTATAGCCCCCGCCCGTAGGGCGGGATGAGGGCGAGCGAATTGAAAATTCGCCGCCCGAAACC
>CAZUIA010000025.1:0-20104 GCA_964620835.1 uncultured Oscillospiraceae bacterium | reverse complement strand
TTTCGCGCTCCTTGGCGATCGCGCGGGGCAGGTCGCCCGCCTGCGCGTGCAGCGGGTGGTCGCGCCGGGTTTCCTTGAAGCGGTTGAGCAGCGTCTCGTCCGACGCTTCCAGGAACAGCACCCGCACATCCGTCCCCGTGGTGCGCGCCCCGGCGATCAGGTTGCGAAGCGCGTGCGCGTCAAACAGGTCGCCGCTTCGGATATCCACCGCCATGACCACCGTGCGCATCCTCGGTGAGGACTGGGCGCACAGCTCCATGAACCGCATGACCATCGCCGGCGGAAGGTTGTCCACATACGGACACCCCATGTCCTCCAGGTATCGAAGCGACGTGGTCTTTCCGGCGCCGGAAAGACCCGTCAGCAGGATGAATCGCATCCGAGTATTCGCACCTCCGGCTCGAGCCTGACGCCGCTTGTTTCGTATACGCGCGCCTGCACCAACGCCATCAGGTCGAGAAAATCCTTGGCGGTCGCTCCCCCGCGGTTGACGAGAAACCCGGCGTGCAATTCCGACACCTGCGCGCCGCCGACCGATAGGCCCTTAAGGCCCGCCTGTTCGATCAGCGCGCCGGCAAAATGCCCCTTCGGCCGTTTGAAAAAGCTGCCCGCGCTGGGCAGGGAAAGCGGCTGCTTTTCCCGCCTCCTGGCCGCGAACGCGCCCATCGCCTGCGCGATCTCGTCCCTTTCTCCAGGCCTTAGGGAAAGCGTCACCCGCGTGGCGACAAGATTATCCCGCATCAGCGCGCTCTGCCGGTAGCCAAAGCCCAGCTCCTCGGCCCGCCTTTGAGACGCGTTGCCGCCCTGGTCCAGCACATCGATCGCGGCGATCACCTGCGACATCTCCAGCCCGTAGCAGCCCGCGTTCATGCACGCCGCCCCGCCGACGGTGCCCGGGATGCCGGAAAGCGGCTCCAGGCCCGACAGCCCGGCCGCCTGCGCCGCCTGCGCCACGCGCCCCATGGACGCGCCCGCCTGCGCCAGAAGCTCCGTTCCCCTGACCTCAACGTCCGCCATCCGCCCGGCGATGACGATCACCAGCCCGCGGATGCCGCCGTCCAGCACCAGCATGTTCGAGCCGTTGCCCGCCACCCAGACCGGGGTGTCCGTCTCCTTTGCCGCGCGGAGCGCCCCGGCCACATCGGCCGCGCAGCGGGCCTCCACCAGCAGGTCCGCCGGCCCGCCGACGCGCAGGGTGGTATGCGCTGCCATCGGCGCGTTTTCCGTATAAGGAATGTCTCGCGCCTCAAGCAGGGCGCGAAGCGGTTTGATCATGGACATTCTCCTTCATTGCTATTGTACCGCATAGGACAGAGGTTCGTCAAACGCATTTACCGACCGTTCCATCTGTTTTTCCAGCTCAAACAGGAGCGGCTGCTTTGCCTCAACGGGTTTGGCCGCGCTGGGCGAAGCCGGAAGCAGGCCATGCGCAAGCAGCGCGTTTTGCGCGCCGTCGGACAAAAGAAAGGACAAAAACGCTTCCACCGCGGCCTCGCGCCCAGTGTTCCCCAAAACGGCGCCCGCCATGAGCAGCCGGTCGGCCACCATGCCGTACGGTTCGGCGCGAAACGCAAAGCCCTTGCCGGACTCCTCCAGCGCCGAGAGCCTGCGCGCTTCGCGCACCGAAGCGATGAGGGAGCCCGCCTTTTGCGCGGCAAACTCCTGATACTCCTTTTCCGAGGCATAAGTAAGCCCAGGCCCGGCGGGGTTTGCCTCGTTGATCAGGCGCACCGGGCCGCTGTAGCAAACGGGCGCGGCGTATGAAACGCCGCGCCAGTCGCCCGCGGAGGCCACCTGCTCCTTCACGGGGTCGCTTCCGGGATAGGGCCTGAGCAGCGGTTCGGGGTCTCTGATCACCCCCGCGCCAAAGAGCAGCACATCCGGCCGCACGGCGCCCTCCGTCAGCCAGTCACCCTTTTCCGCGCGCCGCACCACCACGCGCACACCGCGCTGCGCTTTTTCAAACGCTCCCGCCTGCTTGATCAGCCACTCCATGCCGCTGCCCGTCCAATCCTCGCAAAGCCAGACGCGCAGCACCACGGCGGACGAAGCGCGCCCGTTCGCGTCCTCCTTGGGCGCTGTCAGTTGCTTTACCACCGCCGGCATCTCCCAGAGCAAATAAACGGCCGCGAGCGCCGCAAGGGCGGTTCGCAGCCGGGTAAGCCAAACGCGCATGCCCATCCCTCCCGTTATGGGTATGGGACAAAAAACGGCGTTATGCGGCGGGGCCCGGGCGTTTACAAAAGCGCGTCGGCCGCTTCCTTAAGCGCGGCCAGGGCTTGCTGCAGTTCGGCCATGGGTGTATCGATAGCGAGCGCCTCCTGCAGCCGGGCCTCGCAGGCGTCCACGGCCGCCACCGCCTCCGTGACCGTGTCCTGCGGCACCAGCCTCTGCCCGCCGCCAAAGATCTGCCCCGTCAGGCCGTTGAGCTGCGAAACGCCGTAGAGATACTGCCGGATTTCCGCAAGATAGCGCTGCGTGCTGGAACCGCCGAGGCGCGAAAGCTGCGCCGACAGGCTGCGCGCCGAAGTGATGTCCGCCCTGACCTGCGCGATCAACGTGTCCTTCAGCTTGGAGTCCTGCGTGAAGGTCGAGCGATAGACGGCAAACTGAACGACATTGAGGAGCAAGAGCGCGATGATCAGAAGGATCATCACCCGTCTTGTCTTTTTTTCGATCCCCATATCGTGGCGGCCAAATGGATACATGAACTTCACCCCCATGGCCATTGTCTTGTACGGTTGCATTATACCACTTTTGTGAGGTTCGTGCAAATCACGGGGCCGTTTCCCCCACTTTTAAGCGAAGTTTACCCCGTTTTTGTGGAAGAAAAACCACCGTGCGCAGATGTGCATCAACCAACGCCCGTCCTCATATGCTCCTACGAACGGAGGTGACGGGGGTTGGAGGGCAAGGAGCGGACGGAATCCTTTGATCTATACCGGGATATAGCAGACCGCACGGACGGCGACATTTACATCGGCGTCGTCGGCCCGGTACGGACGGGTAAGTCCACATTGATCGCACGGTTTATGGAGCAGATGGTGCTGCCCTTGGTGGATAACGCGCACAAGCGCGCCCGCGCGATGGACGCGCTGCCGGTGAGCGGCTCGGGCCGGACCATCATGACCACACAGCCGAAATTCGTGCCCGATGAAGCGGTGGAAGTGACCGTCGGCGACGCGCAGGCGCGCGTCAGGCTGGTGGACTGCGTGGGCTATCTCGTCAAGGGCGTGCTGGGCACGCAGGAAAACGACGTGGCGCGCATGGTGCACACGCCCTGGTTTGACGAGGACATTCCGTTTGAGGATGCGGCGGAAATCGGCACGCGCAAGGTCATTCAGGACCATTCGACCATCGGGCTGGTGGTGACGACCGACGGCAGCATCACGGACATCCCGCGCTCGGCGTATTCCGAGGCCGAGGAGCGCGTGGTGCGCGAACTGCAGCAGCTTGGAAAGCCCTTTGTCGTGGCGCTCAACAGCGCCGCGCCGCAAAGCCCGGACACGCAGCGCCTTCGCGCGTCGCTGGAAGCGAGGTATGACGCGCCGGTCATCGCCCTGGACGCCAAGGCCATGGGCGAGCCGGAGATCCGCGCGCTCCTGGAGCAGATGCTGCTCGCCTTCCCGCTGCGCGAGGTGCGCATCGAGCTGCCCTCGTGGGTGGAGGCGCTGGACGACGACCATTGGCTGCTGAAATCCCTGTTTGACCACATGCGCACCGTGGCCGGCCAGCAGCTAAGGATGCGGGACGAAGCGGTGTTTGTGCAGACGTTTGCCGACTCGGAATACGCCGAGCCCATCCAGCGCGGCCAGTCCTCCCTGTCCGAAGGCTCGCTCGGCCTGATCCTTCCTTTGAAGGAAGGGCTTTTCAACCGGATCCTGGGCGAGGAATGCGGCACGGAGATCCACGGCGACGCGCACCTTCTGTCGCTGCTCAAGGAGCTGGTCGCGGCAAAGACCGAATACGACCGCGTGGCCGGCGCGCTGGAATCGGTGCGCGAAACGGGCTACGGCCTGGTGACGCCCGCGCTGTCGGACCTGACGCTGCAGGACCCGGAGATCGTACGCCAGGGCAACCGCTTCGGCGTGCGCCTCAAGGCCAGCGCTTCGTCGCTGCACCTGATCAAGACCGACATCACCACCGAGGTCACGCCGGTCGTGGGCACGGAGCAGCAGAGCGAGGAATTCATCCAGTATCTGCTCAGCGAGTTTGAAAATGACCCGCAGCGCATCTGGAACACGAACTTCTTTGGCAAATCGCTGCACGAAATGGTCCGGGAAGGGCTGAACAACAAGCTTTCGCAGATGCCGGGCGATACGCAGGAAAAGGTGCAGGAAATGCTGACCAAGATCGTCAATGAGGGCAGCGGAGGGATGATTTGCATCCTGCTATAGCCAGGACCGCCAAGCGAGAAAGGCACAGGGAGCTTTCCTTGTGCTTTTATTTTGCGGATAGCCGCCGGGAAGCGGCGGTATTTGGGGGCATGAGCCGATACGCCCTGCGGGGCAGGCCGCCCTCCCATGGACAGTTTCTTTATGAATATGAAAAAGACGAACGGCATACACGGAAAGGGCGAACAACAAAACGGCCTTCGAACGGAAACATGATGCCATTTTCAGCGCATCGCAAGCCGCCGGCCTTTTCCCGCCCCGTGCCTGCAAAACAAGCCCCCGCGGGGAGGGGAAACCTGCGGGGGCTCGTGAACACTGTCGGGCTTGGGGGAAACAAATCCTTCTTACTTGACTTCGATCCTGCGGGGCGCGGGCGCTTCCGGGGCCGACGGCGCGGTTTTTTCCGGCGCGGATTCCGGGGCCTTCAGCTTGGGCAGCGTGACCCGAAGCACGCCGTTTTTGTATTCTGCGCTGATGCGCTCTTCATCGATTTCATCCAGCGTGAAGCTGCGGCGCACCGAACGCGTTTCAAACGCGGGGGCATCCTCGCTTCCCTCCTTATGTTCGGCCGTGATGGTCATCACGCCGTCCTGCACGCTCAGGTCAATCTCCTCGGAGGTAAAACCGGGCAGCTCGGCGTCAAAGACGTACGCCTCCTCCGTTTCCTTTACGCCTGTTCGCATCGGGGAATTCATCATCTCCGCGAACGGGCGGAAGAAATCGTCGGCAAAGGGCCAGTACGCATAGGCGCGGCGGCGGACCATGGGTTGATTGTTTATTCTTGCCAGGGTGAACATATTCGTTGCCTCCTTTTTTGTTTTGGCATTGTTTCCTTGACTTCGTCTGCATCTTACCTTAAATATCAAGGAAAGTCAAAGTTTAATTTCTTTCATTTTCAACCGTATTCATAGAATATCCTATTTTCGCTTTGAATATCTCTTTCTTTCTCTTGTTTTCGGCAATTCTCATTTTTTCTCTTGAACGAATCTTTGTCAATTTTGAACAAGCTGTGAATTCCTTCGAATCCATCCGTTATGGGATAAAAAGCGCTTGTATCCGCGTTTTACTTGTGTCATACTGAGGAGAAGAAACTGAAAGGGGATTATCATGAAAAAATTCCGTCTGCTCGCATTTCTGGTCGCCGTTTTGATGGTTGCCGCCAGCGCCATCGCCGAGACGGCGAGCGATCCCATCGTTGTAAAGGTCGGCAATGTCTCCATTCCGTTGAGCCAGGCGCAAAAGGAATTTGACGCCCTGTACGCCGAATATAGCGAGTACGTGAAGAGCTACGGCGCGACGCTGACCGATTCGGATATCGCCAGCATCCGCGATGAAGTCGTTGCGAACCTGGTGTTTTATGCCGTTTTAGACAACAAGGTGGAAGAATACGGCCTTTCCGACGTTACCGATGCGGAGAAAGAGCAGCTTCGCGCGGATGCGAAGGTCCAGTTTGAGGAGGGCGTCGCTTCCTACGTGGAGTATACCGGGATGACCGCCGAGGAAGTGCTGGCCGAGCTGGAAGCGCAGGGCATCACCGAGGCGTCCTGGTATGAATCCAGCCTTGAGAACCTCCCCTATACCCGCCTGTTTGATTTGACCGTCAAGGACGCCGTTGTCAGCGACGAAGCGATTGAGCAGGAATACGCCTCCTATGTCGACCGCGACAAGACCTCCTATGAAAACGACGCCGCCTCCTATGAAATGTACACCACCTATTACGGCACGGAAAGCTACTTCATTCCCGCCGGATTCAGGCTGGTGAAGCACATCCTGCTGGACCTGCCCGCGGAGACCTCCGCCAACCT
Source organism: uncultured Oscillospiraceae bacterium (assembly GCA_964620835.1). Lineage (GTDB taxonomy): Bacteria > Bacillota > Clostridia > Christensenellales > Aristaeellaceae > Avichristensenella. The sequence continues at coordinate 13,905 of CAZUIA010000025.1, read as the reverse complement.
GGTCACCTACGACACGGACCTTCGCGCCATTCAGGACGCGCTCGACACGCTGAACGCGGAGCTTGCCGCGCTGGAAAATACCCCCGACGAGACGCCGGAAACCGAGCCCCGGTCCGCCGAGGAAATCCAGGCCGACATCGACAAAAAGCAGGCGGAGAAAGACGAGCTTTCCAAAAAGCGCGACGAGCTGCGCGAAACGATTCTTCCCGCGATGAAAGAGTCGATCGATGCCATCTATGCCCGCCTCAAAGCCGGAGAAAAGTTTGACGACCTGATCGCCGAGCTTGGCACCGACCCGGGCATGGCCAGCAATCCGGAGGGCTACAAGGTGCACAAGGATTCCATCCTGTGGGATACCCTGTTCCGCGACGCGGCGATGGCGCTTGCGAACATCGGCGATGTGAGCGACCCCGTGCTGACGGATTTCGGCGTGCACATCATCCAGTACGCGGGCGACGTGCCCGGCGGCGCGGTGCCGATGACCGACGCGATGCGCGAATCCCTGCGGGAAACGCTCTTAAGCACCGCGCAAAACGATGCGGTGGCCGCGGCCTATGAAGTGTGGAGCGCCGAGTACCAGGCGGAAACGCATCCGGAGCTGATCGTGCTGCCCGCGGCCGAACCGCAAGCCGACGCGGAAACCGAGACCACCGAGGATACAAGCGCCGCGCAGCCGGCGGGTTGAACCGATTCGGCGCAATGGCTGAATAGATGAAAAAGAAGGCTGCCGCGGTACGCATCGCGGCAGCCTTTTTCGGTTGATCCGCCGTGCATTGCAAGCTTCCGCTGCGCGCTTATACCCTCCGTGAGCCCGAGCTTTGCCCTTTATGGTTTCATGATCCGCCGCAGCAGGCCGAGTCGGCCCTTTCTCGGCGCGTAGCGAAGCGGCACATCCGTTCCGGCCAAGGACACATACACCGCTTTTTCGCGCGAAAAGCAGTCAAACCCCGCGCGGCCGTGGTAGGCGCCCATGCCGCTTTCCCCCACCCCGCCAAAGGGCAGCCGCGGGTTTGCCAGGTGCATCACGCAGTCGTTCACGCACCCGCCGCCAAACGGAAGATCGCGCATGACATGCCGCGCGGCGTCCTTGTCCGAGGTGAAGAAATACAGCGCCAGCGGCTTTTCGCGGCTTTGCACGCTCGCCACGGCCTCCTCCATCGTACGAAAGGAAAGCACCGGCAGGATCGGGCCGAAGATCTCCTCCTGCATGATGGGATCGCTTTCCTTTACGTTTGCCAGCACCGTCGGCGCGATTTTGCGCGTGGAAAGGTCCGTCTGCCCGCCGCATACCAGCCGCCCGGCGGACAAAAGGCCGCACAGGCGCTCAAAATGCCGCCGGCTCACGATCGCGGACAGGTCCGGGCTTTCGAGCGGGTTTTCGCCAAACTGCGCCCGAATCTCTTGGCACAGGGCGCCAAGCAGCGCGTTCTCCGCCTGCCTGGCGACCAGCACATAGTCGGGCGCGACGCAGGTCTGCCCCGCGTTCAGGCTTTTGCCAAACACGATCCGCCGCGCCGCCAGGCCGATGTCCGCGTCCGCCGCGACGATCGCCGGGCTCTTGCCGCCCAGCTCCAGCGTCACCGGCACCAATCGCTCGCTCGCGGCGCGCATCACCTCCCGCCCCACCGACGCGCTGCCGGTAAAGAAAATCTTGTCAAACTTAAGCGAGGTCAGCTCCCTGGCCACGCCGGTTTCGCCGTTTACCACGGCGACATGCTCGGGGCGAAAGCACTCCCGGACCAGCGCCTCAAGGGCCTGGGCCGTCTTGGGCGCGCTGGAGGACGGCCGGAGAACCGCGCAGTTGCCGGCCGCCACGGCGGAGATCAGCGGCACCAGGTTGAGCTGCACCGGGTAGTTCCACGGCGCCAGGATCAGCACCACCCCGTACGGATCGCGCAACACGCGGCCGTACCCGGGAAGCTGCCCCAGGGACGGCCAGACAAAGCGCGGCCGGGACCAGCGGCGCAGGTGCGAAATTGCATGTGTAAGCTCGCCATACACCATGGAAAGCTCGGTCATAAACGCCTCCTCCGGCGATTTGGACAGGTCCGCAAACAGCGCGCCAAGCAGCGCCGGTTCGTGCCGGGAAAGCCCAATTTGCAGTTTTTTTAACGTCTCAATGCGAACGGAGGGGTTTTTCGTCGCTCCCGAAGCCACATACGCGCGCTGCGCCGCGAGGATTTCCTTCATGTTTATGCTCCATTCCTACTGATACGGGCTATTATACCCTACAGGGATCGACGCGGGAAACATTTTTTTGCAGATTGTGCGGAAAATCTTGCATATCTATCGAAATGCAGGTTGCCTTTGTTCCACATTCCTGCTATAATTCAGTGCATACCTTTCCGAGGTATGTATTCTTGTAACAGGAGGCGCTTGGGATGAAGAAGATCTTTTGCATGCTGCTGGCAATGATGATGGTAGTGGGCGCCATTTCGGTGCTTGCCGAAGAAGCCATCGTGATCGGCGGCATCGCCCCCTTGTCCGGCCCCGTGTCCGTATACGGCATCGCGGTACAAAAAGCGGTGGACATGTACGTGGAGGAAATCAACGCGGCTGGCGGCGTGCTGGGCAAGCAGGTCAAAGTCGAATGGCTCGACGACAAGCATGACCAGACCGAGGCTGTCAACGCCTACAACCGCCTGATCGACCAGAAGGTCAGCGCGATTCTCGGCCCCGTGACCACCGCGCCGACGCTGGCGATCGTGGATCAGGCCGGCGAGGACGGCATTCCGCTGATCACCGCCACCGGCACGGGCGACGCGATCACCGCCGTGGCGTACGGCAACGTGTACCGCGCCTGCTTCAAGGACAGCTTCCAGGGCAAGGTCATGGCCACGTTCGCGGCCAACTCCCTGGGCGCCAAGAAGATCGCCGTCATTTACGACAACACGTCCGACTATTCCTCGGGCATTGACGAGAACTTCGTCAAGACCTGCGAGGAACTGGGCGTCGAGGTGGTCGCCAACGAAGCGTGCGTGGCCGGCTCGGGCGATTTCAAGGCCCAGCTCACCAACATCGCCTCCAAGAACCCCGAGGCCCTGTTCGTGCCGATGTACTACAGCGACGTCTCCCTCATCGTGCAGCAGGCGCACGAGATCGGCATCGAAGTGCCGCTGCTGGGCGTGGACGGCTGGGACGGCATCCAGGATGTCATGGAGGACATCACGCTGCTCAACGGCTACTACTTCTGCAACCACTCCGCCGCGGACGACACCGCCCCGGCGCTGGTCGCGTTCAACGAGAAGTTCAACGCCAAATACAACGAGATCCCCAACACCTTCGCGGCCCTTGGCTATGACGCCGCCAACATTCTTCTCAGCGCCATTGAAAAGGCCGGCTCCACCGATTGGGCCGCCATCATCGAGGCGATGAAGGCCACGGACCTGGAAGGTATCACCGGCGCGATCCGCTACGACGAATACGGCGACCCGATCAACAAGGCGGGCGTCATCAACGTCATCGAGGACGGCCAGTTCAAGTTCTACGAGCGCGTGATCCCGTAAGGAACCTGTCGTTGATCCGGGGAGGGCGTTGCCTTCCCCGGATTTGTTGGCGTTTAGGAGGATGGTAGAATGAGCGTTTTCCTCAACCAGTTGATCAACGGCCTGCACGTGGGCAGCATCTATGCGCTGATCGCCCTGGGGTACACGATGGTGTACGGCATCGTGCGCCTGATCAACTTCGCCCATGGGGACCTGATCATGGTCGGCGCGTACGCGGTGCTGTTTTGCATCACGCTGCTCGGGTTTCCCATCTGGCTGGCGGCAGTCGGGGGCATCCTCGTGTGCGCGGCGTTTGGCGTGACCATTGAGCGTGTCGCGTACCGTCCGCTTCGGCAGCGAAACGCGCCCCGGATTTCCGCGCTGATCACCGCCATCGGCGTCAGCTTCCTGCTGGAAAACGGGTTTCAGCTTCTGTTCTCCGCCACCTACCGCACCTTCCCGAGCGTGTTTCCCGCCGCCCCGCTGAAGATTGGTGAGGTGCGCGTCGCCGTCGGCACGCTGGTGACCATCTCCATCGTCTGCGCGCTGATGGTGCTGCTCACGCTCTTCATTCAGCGCACGCGCATGGGCAAGGCCATGCGGGCCGTGTCCGAGGACATGAACGCGGCGCGGCTGATGGGCGTCAACGTCAACACGACCATCTCGGTCACCTTTGCCATCGGTTCGTCGCTGGCCGCCGTCGGCTCGGTGCTCTACTGCGCGGCATACCCTCAGGTTCAGCCGTACATGGGGTCGATGCTCGGCCTGAAGGCGTTTGTCGCGGCCGTGTTCGGCGGCATCGGCGTGATGCCCGGCGCGATGCTCGGCGGCTTTGCCATGGGCATCGCGGAAAGCCTGACCAAGGGCTACATCTCCACGCAGCTTGCCGACGCGGTCGTCTTTGGCATCCTGATTATCGTGCTGCTCGTCAAGCCGTCCGGCATCATGGGCAAGCCGGAAAACGAGAAAGTGTAAGGAGGGACGAGCCATGCCATCCAAACCCCGCAACAGCTTCCTCAATTTTTTTGGCATCGCGGCCGTATTCCTCGTCATGAACGCGATGATTTCCGGCGGCGTGTTTTCCCGGTACTATGCCGGCATCATTCAGCTCACCTGCATCAACATCATGCTGGCCGTCAGCCTGAACCTTGTGGTCGGGCTTTTGGGGCAGCTCGCGCTGGGGCACGCGGGGTTTGTGTCCATCGGCGCGTATACGTGCTCGCTTTTTTGGCTGCATTCCGGCCTTTCGCCCGATATCGCCATGCCCCTGGGCCTGCTGCTGGGCGGCCTCATGGCGGCGCTGTTCGGGGTTTTGATCGGCATTCCGGCGCTGCGCCTTCGCGGCGATTACCTCGCCATCATCACGCTGGGGTTTGGGGAAATCATCCGCGTGGTCATCAACTTCCTGCCTTTCACCGGCGGTGCCAAGGGTCTGCGCGGCATTCCAAACTTCATTTCGTTCCCCTACGTGTTCCTGATCATGACGCTGTTCATCTGCTTCATCTTCACGCTCATCAAGTCGCGGCATGGGCGGGCAATCCTCTCGATCCGCGAGGACGAAATCGCGGCGGAGGCGTCCGGCATTCCGACGACCTTTTATAAGGTGTTCACCTTCTCGCTGGCCGCGTTCATGGCGGGCGTCGCCGGCGGCCTGCTGGCCAGCTACAACCGCATTTTGGTTCCCTCGTCGTTTGGCTTCATGAAGTCCATCGAGATCGTCGTCATGGTGGTGCTGGGCGGCATGGGCTCAATCACCGGGTCGGTGATCGCGGCCATCGTGCTGACGGTCTTGCCCGAAGCCCTGCGCGCGTTTTCCGATTACCGGATGGTCGTCTACTCGCTGCTGCTGATCCTGATGATGCTGTTTCGGCCCGAGGGCCTGCTCGGCCGCAAGGAGTTTTCGCTCACCCTTGTGATTGACTGGTGTATCGCCCAGGTGCGGCGGCTTCAAAAGCCCAAGGCGGAGAGAACCAGCAATGTGCCGGACCGAAGCCCCGACACCGAGCGCACGCTGCTGACCATCTCGCACCTGGGGATCAACTTCGGCGGCCTCAAGGCGCTGGACGACGTTTCGCTGTCGATCAAGAACAACGAGATCGTCGGCCTGATCGGCCCCAACGGCGCCGGCAAGACGACGGTCTTTAACCTGCTGACCGGCGTGTACGCCCCGACGGCCGGCTCCATCACCATGGACGGTGCCGCGCTGATCGGGAAAAGGACCTACCAGATCACCCGAGAAGGGATCGCGCGCACGTTCCAGAATATCCGTCTGTTCAAGGGGGATACCGTCATTGAAAACGTCAAGACGGCGTTTCAGTGCCGGATGAAGTATTCCATCCTCTCGGGTGTTTTGCGCCTTGCCTCCTTTCGCCGGGAGGAGCTGGAGATCGACCGCCGCGCGCGGGAGCTGCTTTCGGTATTTGACCTGGAAAAATTCGCCGAGGAAAGGGCGGACAGCCTTCCCTACGGCGCGCAGCGGAAGCTGGAAATCGCGCGGGCGCTGGCGTCCAACCCCAAGCTTTTGCTGCTGGACGAGCCTGCCGCGGGCATGAACCCGATCGAGACGCAGGACCTGATGAACACCATCCGCTCCATCCGCAGCCGGTTTTCGGTCGCGATCCTGCTGATCGAACACGACATGAGCCTGGTCATGGGCATCTGCGAGCGCATTTTGGTGCTGGACTACGGTCAGGTCATCGCGCTTGGCACGCCGGACGAGATCCGGCGCAATCCGCGCGTCATCGGCGCGTATCTGGGAGGTGAATGACATGGCCATGCTGTCCGTGGATACCCTGCAGGTCTACTACGGCGCGATCCACGCGATCAAGGGCGTGTCCTTCGAGGTGAGCCAGGGCGAGATCGTCACGCTGATCGGCGCGAACGGCGCGGGCAAATCGACCATTTTGAACACGATCGCGGGGCTGATCCGGCCCAAGGAGGGCGACTGCCGCTTTGAGGCGGAAAGCCTGCGGACCCTGGAGCCGCACCAGATCATGCAAAAGGGCCTGGTGCTGGTGCCGGAGGGCCGCCGGATCTTTTCGCGCATGACCGTGCAGGAGAACCTGGAGATGGGCGCGTTCATCCGCCGCGACAAGGAAAACATCGAGCGGGATTTCGAGCGCATCTTCGAGAGCTTTCCGCGCCTGAAGGAAAGGCGCAGGCAGGTGGGCGGCACGCTTTCCGGGGGCGAACAGCAGATGCTGGCGACGGCCCGCGCGCTGATGAGCAACCCGCGATTGATCATGATGGACGAGCCGTCCATGGGGCTGGCCCCCATCCTCGTTTCGGAGATCTTCTCGATCATTCAGAACATCAACAAGCAGGGCACCACGGTGCTGCTCGTGGAGCAGAACGCGAAGATGGCCTTGTCCATCGCCCACCGGGCGTATGTGCTGGAGACGGGCAAGGTGGTGCTGTCGGGCGACGCGAAGGAGTTGCTCGATAACGACGAGGTGAAACGGGCGTATCTGGGGTAAAGGGTTTTGTTTTCAAACGGAGTTGGCGCAAGGGCTGCCGCACAAAGCGTGCGGCAGCCCTTGCATCGCAACAGAAACGTATCCCCCGCACCCCGAAGAAGGGGTCCGGGGACTTGTCCCCGGCGGTTTCCAAAGGCGGAGCCTTTGGCCGCCGGAGGCCCTTTCCCGCGCGGGACAAAGCCTTCCGGGGCGTATCATTCCGGTTCCCCCGCGCCGCACCCCTTTTCCAGGCCGCTGCGCCCGTGCGGCGCGGGTTCTTCCCCGATGCTCGCGCGCACGCGAGCGAGGACGCCCGCACGGATCACCGCCCTTTTCGGCCTATCGCTTCGCTTACGTCAGATTATCCCCAAGATCGTGCACTTTTTCGTGAAACAGCCTATATCATCTTACGCCGAAAAGGGCCGGCAACAAGCCCGACCTTTCAGCGGGCACCCCGCCTCATCCTTTCACAGACCCCAGGAGCACGCCCTTGGCAAAGTGCTTTTGCAAAAACGGGTACACGCAGATGATCGGCACCGTGCCCACGACGATCGTCGCATACTTCACGGCGTTCGAAGGCGCCCAGACATGGACATCCGCCGCCACGTCGTCGGCCATGGTACCCTGGGACAGGATGACGATCTGCCGGAGCCAGACGGTGATGGGCCACGATTTCGGCTCATCCAGATAGATCATTGGGCGCAGGTAATTGTTCCAATGGCCCACGGCGTAAGAGAGCGAAAACGACGCGATGGACGCCTTGGACATGGGGATAACAATCCGCAAAAAGGACTCAAGCTCGTTGCACCCGTCGATGCGCGCGCTCTCCTCGATGCTTTCGGGAAGCTGCTGGAAGAAGTTTTTCATGATGATCAGGTTGGACGAGGAGATCGCCACGGGCAGCCAAACAGCCCAGTACGTGTTCTTCAGGTGCAGCTTGTTGGCCACAACGACGAAATCCGGGATCAACCCGGCATTAAAGAGCATGAAAAAGAGCACAAAGCGCATCATCATCTTTCGGCCCGGCAAATCCTTTTTGCTGAGCACGTAGGCGGTGACGGAGGTCACCACGATATTGATCAGCGTGCCGAAAACGGTGATGGAAAAGCTGTTGAGGATCGCCGTCACGGTTTTGCGGCTCAAAAAGATCATCCGGTAGGCCTCGATGCTGATTCTGCCAAAGCGCATCTGCACCAGTCCGGTGGAGGAAAACGAGCCGACGAGCACGTACAAAAGCGGCGCCAGCATCACCGCGCCGGCCAGAAACAGGAACAGATGGTTGACCACGTCAAACGCACGGCCCGCGGCGGACTGGTTGCGGCTAGTCATGTTGGCCATCAGTACACGCCCTCCTCTCCGGCAAGCCTGGCCAGCCAGTTGGAGCCAAGCACCAGCACCAGGCTGACGATGGAGCGGAACATGCCCACCGTGGCGGAGTAGGAATACGTGCTGATGCCCGGGGCCGGCTTGTACATCGCCTTGATGCCGATGTCGTAGATATACGTGTCAAACACCGTCGCCACCTCGCGGTTGAGCGAGTTGAGCATCAGGTAGATCTGGTCAAACCCGCTTTCCAGGAACGAGCCCATGCGCAGAATCAGCATCACCGCGATGGTCGACTTGATGCACGGCAGCGTAATGTGCCAAAGCTGCTTGAATCGGCCCGCGCCGTCGATCACGGCCGCCTCGTAAAGCTGCTCGTCCACGCCGGACAGGGCCGCCAGGTAGATGATCGTTCCCCAGCCGGCCTCCTTCCAGATCAACTCCAGGATGTACATCGGCCGAAACCATTGCGCGCTTTCCATGAACGGCACGGGCGCCTTGCCCGCCGCCACCAGCAGGCTGTTCACCAGGCCGTTCGGCGCGGGGCCGAGCAGCATCAGCACGATGGACCCGAGCACGGTCCAGGAAACAAAGTGCGGCAGGTACAGAACGGACTGCACCGTGCGCTTGAAGGGAAAGGACCGCACCTCGTTGAGCAGCAGGGCCAGCACAATCGGAAAGGGAAAATACAGCGCGATGTTGAGCACGGCGAGGATCAGCGTGTTTTTCAGCAGCATGCCAAAGTCGCGGTGGGAAAAGAAGATGGCAAAGTTCTGGTACCAGGGGCTCATCCACTCGCTCATGCCCCCGCGCAGCTCCACCGTGGGCGAATACCGCTGAAAGACGATGCGCAGGCTCAGCGTCGGATACAGCTTGAACAAGGCGTAATACAGGACGGCCGGGATCAGCATGATGTAGAGCCACTTGTACCGCCGCATCAGCCGCAGAGTTCGGGCGGCCTTCGTCATGCTCCGCGGCTTATTTACAAGCATGTGGCGCTCCATGGTGCATCCCTCCTTTCACGAATACAAAAGAAAACTCCGTCCACAGCGGATAGGCGGAGCCTCCGCACAGTGTCGGCATGCGCGTTGCCCATGCGAAGGGCGGACGGCGCCTAACTCCCCCCATGGGATTTCGGGCGGCGAATGCGGATGTAGCCATGCATTGCTATGCGGGCCGCACGGCGCGAAAAGCCCGGATTTCTCCGGCACAGCCTTTGGAGCCTGCGCAATCCAGCGCACATGCCGCTTGATTTGACTTGGAGGGGACTTTCGTCCCCTCCAAGCCTCCCCTACACTCTGTTGACGGCCCAAAGGCCCCGCCCGGGGGACGGAGCCCTGCGCAACTCCTCAGTTCTGCGCCGCCTGGTAATTTTCGTTCACGTTGTCGATGATGGACTGCCCGCCCAGCGACAGCCATTCCTCGCGCGCGGCCGCGAAGCCGGCGGCGTCGATCTGGCCGACGATGTACTTGACACGCGCGTCGGAGATGGTCGGGGCGATTTCGGTCTGCAGGCTTTGGAAGTCCGTATCCATAAACCCGATGGACAGGTCCGAAACGACGTAGGGCTCATACGTGAGCGAAACCGCCGTGATCTTCTGCACGTCGCTCATGCCCTGGCCGTAATCCAGGCCCAGCACGCGGCGCGGGAACATGGAGGCGAACACCTCGCTGGAGCCGTCGTCCACGCGCAGCTTCTTCTGCTCGTCGCTGATGGTGATCTTGCCGTCCGCTTCCTGCGTGTAATGGAGGCCCTCCACGCCCACAGTGAGCAGCTTGCCGCCCTCGTCGTTCAGCTTGTGGACGAACGCAAGGATGCGGTCGACCGTCGCCTCGTCCTTGACCGACAGCGTCGGGATCAGGATGCCGCCCACGCCGCCCACGGACAGCGTGCTGTTCAGCACCGGCGTGCCGTCGGCCTTGTACATGATCTGCTGCGGGGTGACGACCGCCTCGGGCGCCAGGTCGCGCAGGGCGTCATACTTGCCGCCGGGATAGCGCGCGTTCGTCGCCGTGGTGATCATGGAGCCGGCGAGGTTGTTCGTCAGCGGGCCGTGCTTGTCGGTGTTGATGGCAAAGTCCGCGTTCATGTAGCCGTTGTCATACATCCACTTGAACAAATCAAGCGTCTCCATATATTCTTCAAAAAAGAAGTACGGCATGACCTTGCCTTCGGCGTCAAGGCCCCAGTAGTTGGGCGCGCCCAGCGCGCACGCCAAGGTGTTGAAGCCCGCGTAGGTGAGCTCTTTGTCGCCGTCGTCGCAGTACGCAAAGCCGATGGTGTCCTTCTGGCCGTTGCCGTCCGGATCGTCCTCCGTGAAGGCGCGCACCATTTCCTTGAACGCCTCGACGGTTGCCGGGGGCTCAAGGCCCAGCTTGTCCAGCCAATCCTGGCGGTACAAAACGCCCAGGCGCGCCGACGACACGTTGGCCGGGAACAGGTAGTTGCGGCCGCCCACCGCGCTCACCGCCAGACAGGCCGGGGTGGCAAGCTCGGAGGTGAAGAATTCGTTGGCCTGAATCTTGTCGGTCAAATCCCAGAAGGCGCCGTCGGCGCACATGTCCAGGTAGTTGGCGTTGGTCGTGCACGCGCTGGTGACGACCATGATCATCGGCTGGTCCGTGGACGCCATGACGGTGGAAAACTTGGTCACATAGTCTCCCTGCGGAGCCCAGGTAATCTGCAGGTCCACATTGCAAAGCTCCTCCATGGCGAGCAGCACGGGGTTCGTCTTTTCGCCCGTGGTGCCGACGGGTTCCGCCTCCCCATAAAACGGGCAGACCACGGTGATGACGAAAGGCTCTTCCGCGGCGGACGCAACGCTCGTCAGGCCCAGCACCATCAGGGCGGCCAAAAGCAGAGACATCAGTTTACGCATGCTCTTCCTCCTTAAAAGTTTCTACTATCAATATTATACTATTCAACCAAAAAATGCAATCCGCTTTTCAATGTTTCAAAGCAGATTGCATATACAGAAACCCATATTTCGTTGAAACTGGTGATGCGGAAAACGCCTTGCGGCATAACCGTCACGGAGCCTGCCGTCTTCTCGAAGGCGGCGCGCTTGGCAAATTGCCGCGGCCCTTTGGCGTTTCCCCATGCGGGGGCTTGCCGTGCACCGGCGCGTTTTCTTTGCGGCAAGACCGCTGCGAACCGCAGCGGCCTTGCGCGTGGCTTGGATGACCTTTTGTTTCTTCGGCAGCGTGTTATTACGGCAGGTTCGCCAGGTGAGCATCAAGCTGCTCCTGGGCGGCCGCGATCACATCGCGCAGCCCGGCCGCTTCCATCTCGGCGATGATCTGCGGCAGCGCTTCCGCCGGGTCCACCGTGCCGGTGAAGATCTGGCCGTACCACTTGTCGTTGATGACGATGAGCTGCGAGACTTCCATGTCAAACCCGCTCGGGTCAAACGAGAAGCCGTAGTCGGCCGCGACGATGGCGTCCTTGTACCCGTCAAAAACGACCTCCCACATGTTCGGATCCGCCGGGACCGCTTCGAACTGGGAGGCTTCCACGGAAGCCAGCGCATAGGAGCCCTGCGAGAAGGCCCACGGCGAATAGTTGTCAATGCCGGCCTGGGATTTTTCAACCGTCCCATCTTCCTTATAGCTGAAGTGCTTGCCCTCAATGCCGTAGCGGAGGATGTCGCGGTAGGTCTTGTCGGTGTTGACCAGTTCCTGATACTTCAGGCACAGCTCAAGGCGCTCCGGATCCTTTTCCAGCGCGGAGCTGAACGCGTTCAGCGAGCCGCGCGCGCCGGACGTGGACAGGTACGGGCCGGAGATCTTGGAGATCTGGATCGGATACTGATAGGACGAGCTCCAGATCGCATCCGCTCCGTAGAAGCCCTGGCCGAACTTGAGGAAGTCGATCTTGTTGTCAATGCCGGCCACTTCGGTAGTCGCGGCGTCGGGGTTGATGTAGCCTTTCACGTACCAGTCGTGCAGCGCCGTGAACCGCTTGATCATCTCCTCGTCTTCGTACATGCAGATGATCTTCGTGGCGTTCTCGGTGCCGGCCGCCGAATACGGAAACCCGATGCGCGCGTCGCGGTTGACGTAGTTGAACGTGCCGTCGATGCCCGAGGGCGACCGGCTCATGATCAGCGGGTACTTGTCCGGATACGCCTCTTTGTACGCCTTAAGGTAGGGCTCCAGGTCCACAAAGTCCATCTTGGCCGGGATCTCCATGCCCTTTTCGGCATAGAATTCCTTGTTGAACATCACGAAGATTTCGGGGCAGTAGTCCTTCTTGACCGGAATGCCGTACAGCTTGCCGCCGACCTTCGCCAGCTCCCAGACCTCCTCGGGCATGGTGGCGTACAGGTCCGGGGTCACCGTCTTGACAAGCTCGGTGATGTCGGCGAAGATGCCGTTGAAGGAATTGGTGACATAGTCGTTGTGCCAGTCGCAGGTGAAGTACATGTCGTACACTTCGCCCGCCTGCACGGAGGTGCGGATCTGGTCGCCGGTAAAATACAGGATGTCCACTTCGCAGCCGAGCTTTTCGCGGGTGATCTGGTTGAGCGCCTCCGCCACTTCCGCCGCGTCCTTCGGCGCGTCCGCCGAGGTGCCCTGCGCCCAGGTCAGCTTGACATACTCCTCGGCGCCAGCCGGCATGACGGCGAGCATCGCCGCCATCATCAACGCCGCCAGGAACAAGGCCACAAGCTTCTTCATGAGATGGTTCCTCCTTTGATTTTTTATTGCAAACGGCCGTTTTCACCGGTGGCCGCTTGTGCCGCGACTAGCCCTTCACCGCGCCGATCGTCAGGCCGGAAATGAAGTACCTTTGGAAGAACGGATAGGAGCAGGCGATGGGAATGACCACCACCATGACGATGGCCATGCGGATGGTCTCGCCGGGCAGCTTCATCTCAGTGCCCGCGCTCATAAACTGGCTGGACCGCGTGAAAAACTCGATGTTGGACTGGATGCTCATCAGCAAATATTGCAGCGGGTAGAGGTCCTGCCGGTTGGTGTTCAGGTACATCCGGGCCTGGAACCAGTCGTTCCAGTACCCGAAGGTGAAAAACAGGCCGATGGTCGCGATGGCCGGCAGCGAGATGGGCAGCACAATCTGCAGGAAGATGCGCAGCTGCCGCGCGCCGTCGATCTTGGCGGACTCGATGATCGAGTCCGGCACGGTGGTCTGAAAGAAGGTGCGCATGATGATGATGTAAAACGTGGAGCACGCGATGGGCAGCGTCAGCGCCCAATAGGTGTTTTTGAACATGTAGATCTGCGAGTTCACCATGTAGGTCGCCACCAGACCGCCGGAAAAGAGCATCGGGATGAAGATGAAGATGCTGTAGAACCTTTTCAGCAAGTAGTTCGGCCTTGACAGCGCATACCCCATCGTGGAGCAGAAGATGAGGCCCATGGCCGTGCCGGCAACCGTGACAAACAGCGAATTGAAGAACGCGCGGCCGATGGACGCCCGATCGCGCCAGAGGTACGCGTACGTTTCCAAGGACCATTCCATGGGCACAAAGCTGTACCCCTTCGCCGAGATCGACGCCTCGGACGAAAGCGAGATGATCAGCACGAACACCGCGGGGAGGACCGTCACCAGCGCCAGGATCACAAACAGCGCGGAGATCAGGGCGTTCGTGACCGGCTTGACACGGTTGATCTTTTCC
>CAZUIA010000024.1:0-20623 GCA_964620835.1 uncultured Oscillospiraceae bacterium | reverse complement strand
TGAAGGCGGAAACGTCCGCGTTTGCCCGGACAGCGCACTGCCTGGTTTCCCGGTTCACGATGAAAAAGCCGGGCGAATCGCTTTCGTCAAAGTCCTTTTGCGTCTGAAAGAGCGTAAATTTTTCCTTGTAGGGCGCGCTGTCATAGGGGCAGAAGGCCTCGCAGTTGCCGCAGGCGTTGCATAGGCTGTCCAGGTGCAGAATCTGCGTTTTGCCGCGCACCTCAATGGAAAGGTTGGCACGGTTGGGGCATACGTCCACGCAGCACTCGCAGATGGTGTCGCACTCCAGGCACCGGTAGCACTCGGCATCGTCGCTGCCCGTGGGCTGCATGATCCAGCCCTTTTTCGCCTCCGCGCCGGTCGGCACCGGAACGCGGCTTGGCCGCTCCTGCGCGCGCCCCTCGCGGCGCAGGAGTTCCTCCACGGCGTCGCGCGCGTCGGCAATGGCCTCCACCACGGTCGCGGGGCCGTTTTTGCCGTCGCCGGCCAGGAAGCAGTTTTCGCAGAGATGAAGCCGTTCATACAGGGCCTTGTCCACCTTTTCGCCGACCGCGCACAGCACCGTATCGGCGGGCAGGGAGGCTTTTTCTCCCGTGGCGACGGGCGCGCGGCGGCCGCTTGCGTCGCGCTCGCCAAGGCGCATGACCTCGCAGGAAAGCGCGCCGTTTTCGTGCGAAAGCGGGGAAAGCAGCGGCCGAAACAGGATGCCCTCGTCCCGGCAGATTTGCAGCTCTTCCTCGTCGGCGGGCATGTTGCGCATGTCGCGGCGGTAGACGATGGTGACGGTTTCCACACCCGGCACGCGCCTCGCCGCGCGGGCGGTGTCCATGGCCGTGTTGCCGCCGCCGATGACGACGATGTGCTTCCCGATGGAAAGGGAAGAAGGCGCCGCGCGGTACTGCTCCAAAAAGTCGATGGCGTTGACGCCCACGCCGCACTGAAGGTCGATCATGCCGCGCACCGTGGCGCCCACGGCGATGATGAAGTATCGGTACCCCGCCGCGCGAAGCGGCGCGAGGTCCTTGATTTCGCGGCCCGTCTCGATCTTCACGCCCATGGCGCGCGCCAGAGAAACGTCGGCCTCGACCACTTCCGGGGCCACGCGAAACGCCGGGACCACGTGGCGCACCACGCCGCCCAGGCTTTCGCGCTTTTCAAAGATCGTCACGTCAAGCCCTGCGCGCGCGGCAAAGAACCCGGCCGCCATGCCGGCCGCGCCGCCGCCGATGACCGCGACCTTCGCGCCGGTCTTTTCGGGCGCGGTAAGCCTTTGTAAAAGCGCGTCCATACCCTTTTGCGCGGCCAAAAGCTTCACGCCCCGGATGCGGATGGTTTCCTCATAGAAGTTTCTGCGGCACCTTTCCTGGCAGCGGTGGTTGCAGATGGTGCCGGTCATGAACGGCAGCGGGTTGGTGTCCGTGATGACTTCAAGCGCCTCCAGGTATTTTCCCTCGCCCACCAGGCGGATGTACTCCGGCACATCCTGCCGGATGGGACAGCCCTGCTGGCACGGGGCCTCGAAGCAGTCAAGGATGGGCACCTTTTTGTCGTTCTTGCGGGGCGGCAGCGGCTTGATGGGCTTTCGGTATTTTTCGTCGTTTTCGGCCTGGTCGGCGATGCGCGCGATGGCCTCGACATGGACGCCCGCAAAGGGCGCATACTCCTTTGCGGACAGCGCTTCGGCCATCTGCGTCAGGCGCTGGTAGCCGCCTGGCTTTAGAAGCGTCGTTGCCAGCGTGACGGGCCAAATGCCCGCGGCAAACAGATCCTCAATGTTCAGGGCGTCCGCGCCGCCGGAATAGGAGATGCGCAGCTTCCCGCCAAACTCCCGCGAAAGCCTGGCCGCCAGCGCGGTCGACAGCGCGAACAGCGGCCGGCCGGACATGTACATCTCCTGCCCGGGCAATTCGCCCTCGGTGATCTTCACCGGGAACGTGTTCGTCAGCTTCACGCCGAAGGAAAGGCGCTTTTCGTCGGCCAAGGCCTGCAGGCGCATGAACATCGGCACGGCGTCCGCGTACTGCAGGTCGTTTTTGAAATGGTGGTCGTCAAAGGCAAGGTAGTCATAGCCCATGGCGTCCATGCGCGCGCGGGCAAACGCATATCCAAGCAGCGTGGGATTGCACTTGATGAACGTGTGCAGGCCCTTTTCGGTCAGCAGATAGGTGGCGATGCGCTCGATCTCCGCCGGGGGGCAGCCGTGCAGGGTGGACAGCGTGATGGACGTGCAGACATGCGGCGAGATGGCGTCAATGTACGCCGCGTCCACGTTTTGAAACAGGGAAAGGTTTTCCTTTGCCCACGCGGCGCACGCCGCAAACACGGCCGTGCGGCTTGCGTCCTTCATGCCCTCGATGTAGTCGTCGATCTTTTTCGATTGGATGCCCGCAAGGTCGTAGCCGACGCTCATATTGAAAACAAAGCCGTTTTCACCGCCGAGCGACAGCTCGCGGGAAAGCAGCTTCAGGGCAAACCAGGCCTTCACGTATTCGGCAAAGGCGTCGGGCACGGTCAGCTCGGTGGACCACTCGACATTGTAGCACTCGTCCTTGGCCAGGATGCAGGGCTTTTCAACCGGCAGGTCCTCGCCGTCCAAGGTCTGCACGGTTTTCAGTTCAAAAAAGCGCGCGCCCGCCACATAGGCCGCGATGATGTTCTGCGCAAGCTGCGTGTGCGGGCCGGCTGCCGGCCCAAACGGGGTCTCCATCGTCTCGCCAAAGAGGGAAAGCGTCTTTTTCGCGTCCGCGTGAAACGCCTTGCGCACGCCAAAGACCGCGTCCCTCTCGGTCAGCGCCCAGCGCATCAGATCGCCAAAGGGAATCGGCGTCATCCGGTCATTCATGGGGCATTCATCCTCCCTATTGTATCGGCCTTTGGACCTGCTGGCCCTAGTGTAACATCGACAAAAACGGAATGCAATAGTAGGGCTAAAAAATATTTAGGGTGATACAAAATTTTTTTGAGTTCCCCCTTGATTTTGCCTTTTTCTATGCTATGATGGGGGCAATAAGACACCAAAAGGGGCGCTGGGCATGGGCGAGGCGATGGGGCTTGACTTTCTCAAGCGGCTGGCCAAGGGCCTTTCGGAGCAGTTCGGGCCGGACTGCGAGGTCGTCGTCCATGACCTGACGCGCGAGGATCACGATTCCACGATCGTGGCGATCGAAAACGGGCATGTATCCGGCCGAGCGATCGGCGATGGGCCGTCGCAGGTGGTGCTGGAGGCCATGCGCGGCGCGCTCACGGAGGACCGGCTTCACTACTACACCAAGACGCGCGACGGGCGCGTGCTCCGTTCGAGCACCATCTTCATCCGCGACGGCGCGGGCAAGCCCACGGGCATCCTTTCTATCAACTATGACATGAGCAAGCTCCTGATGGCCGACCAGGCGATCAAGGGCCTTTTAAACGGGGCGGGCGACATCCAGCAGCAGTCCCCGTCCATTCCCACCAATGTCAACGACCTGCTCGATCAGCTTCTGGAGCAATCGGTCGAGCTTGTCGGAAAGCCCGTGGCCCTGATGACCAAGGACGACAAGGTGCGCGCGGTGCAGTTCTTGAACGACGCGGGCGCGTTTCTGGTGACCCGCGCGGGCGACAAGGTTTCCAAATTTTTCGGCATTTCCAAATACACGCTGTACACCTACTTTGACGCAAAGGAGACCAAGAGCGATGCGCAGGATTGAATGGACCTTGAACCGCATGCCAAAGACCGCGGACGAACACCTGAAGGTCATGGCCCTTTCGGAGGTGGAAAAGGCCAGGAAGTTTCATCGGAGCTTTCCGATGTACCAAGAAACACCGCTGGCGTGCCTTGCCGCGCTGTCCAAGCGCCTGGGCGTGGCTGAAATCCACATCAAGGACGAGAGCTTCCGCTTTGGCCTCAACGCGTTCAAGGTGCTGGGCGGGTCGTTCGCGATGGCGCGCCACATTGCCGACCAAATCGGCAAGGACGTGTCCGAGGTCGACTACGCATATCTGACAAGCGATAAGCTGCGCGAGGAGTTCGGCCAGGCCACGTTCTTCACGGCCACGGACGGAAACCACGGCCGCGGCGTCGCGTGGGCGGCCAACCAGCTTTCGCAAAAATCCGTGGTCTTTATGCCCAAGGGCTCGCAGCAGGTGCGGCTTGAAAACATCCGCAAGGAAGGCGCGACAGCCACCATCGAGGACGCCAACTACGACGAGTGCGTGCGCATCGCCAACGCGGCGGCCGAAAGCACCAAGGGCGGCGTGATGGTGCAGGACACCGCGTGGGACGGCTATGAAAAAATCCCCGCGTGGATCATGCAGGGCTACGGCACCATGGCCGCCGAGGCGGCCGAGCAGCTTCAAAAGCGGCCGACGCACGTATTCGTGCAGGCGGGCGTAGGCTCGCTGGCGGGCGCGGTGCAGGGGTATTTTCAAAACCTGTACCCCGAGAACCCGCCGACAGTCGTGGTGGTGGAGGCGGACGAGGCCGCGTGCCTGTACAAATCCGCGCTGGCCGGGGACGGCGGCATCCGCGCGGTGGACGGGGACATGCCCACGATCATGGCGGGCCTGGCGTGCGGCGAGCCGAACACCATCTCCTTTGACATCCTGAAAAACCACACCGCGTGCTTCGTATCCTGCCCCGACTGGGTGGCGGCCAAGGGCATGCGCACGCTGGGCGCGCCGCTTGCGGGCGATCCGCGCGTCATTTCCGGCGAAAGCGGCGCGGTGGGCCTGGGACTTTTGGCCACACTGCTGGAAAGCGGCGCATATGAGGACCTTACACAGGCGCTGGGCCTTGACGAAACGTCGGTGGTGCTTTTGTTCTCCACCGAGGGCGACACCGACCCCGAGGGCTACCGGAGGGTCTGCTGGGACGGGGCATATCCGTCCACGCTGGAATAAACAAGCGACAGAACAAACGAGGGAGGCGTCATCATGGATTTTCAGGCGATCAAGCAGGCGGCAACGGGCTACGAGCAGGACATGACACTCTTCTTGCGCGACCTGATCCGAATTCCCGGGGAAAGCTGCGGCGAGGAGCAGGTCATCCGCCGCATCGCCAGGGAAATGGAAAAGGTCGGCTTTGACAAGGTGGAGATCGACAGGATGGGCAACGTGCTCGGCACCATGGGCACGGGCGAAAAGCTGATCGCCTACGACGCGCACAGCGACACCGTGGGCGTCGGCAACCCGGACAACTGGACATTTGACCCGTACGAGGGGTATGAGACCGAGACGGAGATCGGCGGCCGCGGCGCGTCCGACCAGCTCGGCGGCCTGGTTTCGGCCGTGTACGGCGCGAAGATCATGAAGGACCTGGGCCTTCTTTCCGACCAGTACCGCGTGCTCGTCACCGGCACGGTGCAGGAGGAGGACTGCGACGGCCTTTGCTGGCAGTACATCGTCAACGAAAGCAAGATCCGGCCGGAGTTCGTGGTTATCACCGAGCCGACCAACGGCAACATCTACCGCGGCCAGCGCGGCCGCATGGAGATCCGGGTGGAGGTCGCGGGCGTCTCGTGCCACGGCAGCGCGCCCGAGCGCGGCGACAACGCGATTTACAAGATGGCCGAGATCATCCTGGAAGTGAAGGAGCTGAACAACCGCCTGCACGTGGATCCGTTCCTCGGCAAGGGAACGCTCGCGGTGTCGCAGCAGTTTTACTCCTCGCCCTCCCGCTGCGCGGTGGCGGACATGGCGGCCATCTCCATCGACCGGCGGCTGACCGACGGCGAAACGTACCAAAGCGCGCTGGAAGAAATCCGCGCCCTTAAGGCCGTCCAAAAGTACGGCGCGAAGGTGACGATGTACACCTACGAAGCGCCGAGCTGGACCGGCCTTGTGTACCCGACGGACTGCTATTTCCCCACCTGGGTCATCCCGGCGGACCACC
Source organism: uncultured Oscillospiraceae bacterium (assembly GCA_964620835.1). Taxonomy (GTDB): domain Bacteria; phylum Bacillota; class Clostridia; order Christensenellales; family Aristaeellaceae; genus Avichristensenella. Next base: position 14,754 of record CAZUIA010000024.1, on the reverse strand, counting down.
CGGCGACCGAGGCGATGGTGGCGTCGTACCGCGGCATGTACGGCGAGCCGAAGGTGGACAAGTGGACATTCTCCACCAACGGCGTTTCGATCATGGGCCGCTACGGCATCCCCTGCATCGGCTTTGGCCCGGGCAAGGAGGAGGAGGCCCACGCGCCCAACGAAAAGACCTGGAAGGCTGATCTCGTCAAGTGCGCGGCCGTGTACGCCGCGATGCCCGCCCTATACGTAAAATAAAGAAAAAAGATAAAGGAGCGAAACCACCATGTCGCTGATGAGCCCGTACCTGAAGAAGCTTGACCATCTGGACGCGCGCGGCCTGTACCGTAAGGACTTCTTCCTCACCTGGGAAAAATCCCGCGACGAGCTGGACGCCATTTTCACTGTAGCCGACGCCCTTCGCACGCTTCGCGAGCACAACGTCTCCCCCCGCGTTTTTGACAGCGGCCTGGCGATTTCCATGTTCCGCGACAACTCCACCCGCACGCGCTTCAGCTTCGCGTCCGCGTGCAACCTCCTGGGCCTTTCTGTGCAGGACTTTGACGAGGGCAAGAGCCAGGTGGCCCACGGCGAAACCGTCCGCGAGACGGCGAACATGATCTCCTTCATGGCCGACATCATCGGCATCCGCGACGATATGTACATCGGCAAGGGCAACCAGTATATGCGCGATGTGGCGCAGGCGGTCGAGGAAGGCTTCCGCGACGGCGTGCTGGAGCAGCGGCCAACGCTGGTGAACCTGCAGTGCGACATCGACCACCCGACCCAGTCCATGGCCGACCTTCTGCACGTCATCCACCACTTCGGCGGCGTGGAGAACCTGAAGGGCAAGAAAATCGCCATGACATGGGCGTACTCGCCCTCCTACGGCAAGCCCCTGTCCGTGCCGCAGGGCATCATCGGCCTGATGACGCGCTTTGGCATGGACGTAGTGCTCGCGCACCCGGAGGGGTACGAGGTGATGGGCGACGTCGAGGAAGTGGCCAAACGGCAGGCCGCGGCGTCCGGCGGCTCGTTCACGAAAACCTATTCGATGCAGGAAGCGTTTTCGGGCGCGGACATCGTGTACCCCAAGAGCTGGGCGCCGTTCCATGCGATGGAAAAGCGCACGGACCTGTACGGCGCGGGCGACATGGACGGCATCAAGGCCCTGGAAAAGGAGCTGCTCGCCCACAACGCGCAGCACAAGGACTGGGAGTGCACGGAAGAACTGATGCGGAGCACCAAGGGCGGCGAGGCGCTGTACATGCACTGCCTGCCCGCGGACATCTCCGGCGTCAGCTGCAAGGAAGGCGAGGTGGCCGCCACGGTGTTTGACCGCTATCGCACCCCGCTATATAAGGAAGCAAGCTTCAAGCCCTACGTTATCGCCGCGATGATCTTCCTGCAGCGGTGCGGCGACCCGCAGGCCGTGCTGGCCAATCTGGCGGCCAGGGACAAGCAGCGCCTGTTCAAGTAATTACGCGGCGGGAGGAAAGCGGCATGAAGATCGTCATCGCCCTGGGCGGAAACGCGCTTGGCAACACATTGCCCGAGCAGATGGAGGCCGTCCGGGGCACCGGCAAGGCCATCGCGGACCTGATCGAGGCGGGGCACCAGGTGGTGATTTCCCACGGCAACGGCCCGCAGGTGGGCATGATCAAGCTTTTGATGGGCGACGCCGCGCCGATCTCGGTCTGCGTCGGCATGAGCCAGGGCTACATCGGCTATGATCTTCAAAACGCGCTGCGCGAGGAGCTGCTCGGCCGGGGCATCGGCAAGCCCGTGTGCTCGCTGATCACGCAGGTGGTCGTTGACAAGGACGACCCCGCGTTTCAAAACCCCACCAAGCCCATCGGCCGGTTTTACACCGAGGAGGAGGCCGAACAGCTTGGCGTGCCCGTGCGCGAGGACGCGGGGCGCGGGTGGCGGCGCGTGGTCGCCTCGCCGAGGCCCCTTCGCATCGTGGAGATCGAGACCGTGCGCGCGCTGATGAACGCGGGGCAGGTTGTCATCGCGGCGGGCGGCGGCGGCATCCCGGTGAAGGAGGAGGGCACCCGGTTGACGGGCGCGGACGCCGTCATCGACAAGGACTTCGCCTCCAGCCTCATGGCCCGGGAGCTCGATGCGGACTATCTGATCATCCTGACCGCGGTGGAAAAGGTCGCCCTCCACTTTGGCAAGCCGAACGTGCAGTGGCTGTCCGGCCTCACCGTGAAGCAGGCAAAGACGTATATCGGGGAAGGCCATTTCGCGCCCGGCTCCATGCTGCCGAAGGTTCAGGCGGCGGTGGAGTTCGCGGAATCAAAGCCCGGGAGGAAAGCGCTGATCACGCTGCTGGAAAAGGCGCGCGACGGCGTGGAGGGAAAAACCGGCACGGTAATCCATCAATGAGGGAAAAGGGGCCCACACGCGTGCGGGCCCCTTTTTGAGAAACAAAGGGAAGGTGTGTTCCGATGGAAAACGTGAAAAAAAGGGAACCCAGGCTGGACCGGTCGCTGTTTGAGCTAGGCGGAAAGCCGAGGCTTTCTGCGGCCATTCCCCAGGCGCTGCAGCATGTGCTGGCGATGCTGGTGGGCAACATCACCCCGCCCATCCTGATCGCCCAGCTTCTCAACCTGCCTGAGGGCGACAAGATTCTGCTCATGCAGGCGGCCATGCTCATCGGCGGCATCACCACGCTGGTGCAGCTGTATCCCGTCTACCGCTTTGGCATGGGGCTGCCGAACGTCATGGGCGTGGCGTTTGCGTATATGCCCATTTTGACGGCGATCGGCGTTTCGTATGGGATCTCTGCTATTTTCGGCGCGCAGCTGGTCGGCGCGTTCGCGTCCATCTTTGTCGGCATGATGATGGGCAAGATCCGCAAATTCTTCCCGCCCATCGTCAGCGGCACGGTGGTGCTGAGCATCGGCCTTTCGCTGTACAGCACGGCGGTCAACTACATGGCCGGCGGCGGCTCGGCGGGCGACGCGTTCGGCTCGCCCAAGTTCTGGGTTATCGCTTTGGCAGCCCTGGCGGCGGTGCTGGCGTGCAACTTCTTTGGCAAGGGGTATGTCAAGGTATCCGGCATGCTCATCGGCATTGGCGTTGGGTATGTGCTCGCGCTCGTGTGGGGCGGCATGATCAGCTTTGACAACGTGAAAAACGCCTCGTGGGTCGCGCTTCCCCGCTTCTTCAAATGGGGGCTTGAATTCCATCCGTCCGCCATCATTGCAATGATTTTGATGTATATTGTTCAGGCGGTGCAGACCATCGGGGACGTCTCGTCCACGGCGATCGGCGCGTTCGGGCGGGAGGCGACGGATCGGGAGATCGGCGGGGCCATCAACGGCCAGGGATTGTGCGGCATGCTGGGCGCGGCGATCGGCGGTTTGCCCACGGACCCGTACAGCCAGAACGTGGGACTGATCGTGACGACCAAGGTTGTGGCCAAGCGGGTGTTTTTGCTGGTCGGCGGGATGATGCTCCTGGCGGGCTTTTGCCCCAAGTTCGGCGCGGTGATGACGACCATTCCCTATCCGGTGCTTGGCGGCGCGACGGTCACGGTGTTTGCCGCGATCACGATGTCGGGCATCCAGCTCATCACCCAGCAGCCGCTGAACTACCGAAACCGCATGATCGTCGGCATTTCGCTGGCGCTGGGCGTCGGGGTCAGCATGGTTTCCAAGTCCCTGCAGTTTTTCCCCAAGGATGTGCAGAACATCATCGGCACGTCGCCGATCGTGCTTTCCTTCCTGGTTTCCTTCCTGCTGAACATCATCGTGCCGCAGGACAACACGGCGGAAGAGGAGTAGGTTCAAGATACCGTTTTTCATGCCCCGGACCCCAAAGAAGGGGACCGGGGGCGATGCCCCCGGCGGATTCCAAAGGCAGGGCCTTTGGCCGCCGGAGGCATTTTTTGCGCGCGCAAAAGGGCAAGTCGGGGGAGCGGCGTCGGTTCCCCGCGCCGCACGGCCCTTTCGGGACGCAACACCCGTGCGGCGCGGCGTTCCTCCCCGATGCTCGCGCGCACGCGAGCGAGGACCGGACGCTCGAATCCGCACAGGCTCCTTCATTGCCAAGATTTCTAAAAACGCAGCCATAGGGATTGCCTTTATTAGGCCTTGGCACGCCGTATGAATCATCGTATACTAAAGAAAAACGGATATTATTTATATACTATGGGGGTGCAAATGAGATTATTCCACGTTAGCGAAGAAGCAGACATTGTTGAGTTTGAACCACGTATCCCGAATCGAAATGATTTGGATAAGTCCAAGGGATTGGTTTGGGCGATTACCGAACAGGGCCTGCCGAATTTTCTGACGCCCCGTGATTGCCCTCGCGTGGCTTTTCATGCCTCTAAAACCACCACACAAGACGACATCGCCAGGTTTTTTTCATCATCATCACGACATTGTGTGGCGATTGAATACGCCTGGTATGCAAAGATGGTGAAAACGGCTCTATATTTGTATGAGTTTGACATGGCGAATTTTTACTTGCAGGACCAATGTGCCGAATATTATGTCAGTGAACAAACCGAAAGGCCTGTTTCGGTCACGAAAATAGACGATCTATTTGCGGAGCTGTTCAAGAGAAATGTCGAGATAAGACTTTTGAACACTCTATGGGTTTTAGGGGATGCGGTACAAGGGTCAACTTTGAATTGGTCTTTATGCCGTATGCGAAACGCTGCACCCCGAGTGTAATCGCATAAGAATCTACCCGTGAATTAGGAAAGATATGGTGTACTATCCGTGGGGATAAGAAATGGGCGAGAAGAAAAGTTATCAATCGTGGACGATATCGCATGAAATTGGGGAAAAGATCAAGGATGTGGGGGACTGCTCATGAAATCCGCCGCCGCGGACCTGGAGGGCGGCGGCAAGGCGTGGGCGGGCCTTGTGTACATCGGCAGCACGCCCCGATTGCGGCGGGCGGTGCGTACATGACGTTGCTGCACGGCTTCCCGAGCCTTCAGGCGCGAAGGGGGCGGCTTGCCGTGAACCCTGCCCAAAGCGTGGCGCACCGTGAAATGCCGGGTATGGCACCGGGGCAAGGCGATGGAACTGAATACGGCGTACGCAAAACGGAACTGACGCGGGGAAAGCGTCCCACGAAAGCCGGCGTGCATTGCCTTTCGCCACTTTCCAAACCACGGGGAAAGCCGCGCACCTCTCCACCCTGCCCGGCATAGGATGCAGCGTACGACCGGAAGGCGCTCCGGCGCGCCGGTTTAAATGCCGCAGGGAGGGAAAGCCATGAGCCAAGAAAGTACATATCGTCCGGCGATCCTGCCGTCTGAAGCGGTCATGATGCCAGCCGAGGAGGTCGCCGACGCGCCGCTCCCCGCGGCGCAGGACGAGATTTCCCCGAACGATCCGTCGATGACGCCGGCCAGAAGCCGCAAAACCTCTTTTTCGCTGGAAAGAATCCGCAACCGAAACCGCATCGATCCGGGCGCGACCTGGTACAGCGCGTCGCAAATGCCGATCGACCGGACGACCGAGGCACCGCGCAGAACGGGCCCGCAACAGCCCGGCGCCGCGCAGCAGACCGTCCGGCAGGAGCCGCAGCCTCCCGGCACGTTTTCACAGGGCGCCGCGCTGGCAACGCTGATGCGCTCGGCCACGCGCCAGATGCAGCCCACGCCGATGCTTCGGCAGCCGGCCCCCGCCGTCCAGGCGTCAACGCCCCAGCAGCCGCAGATGCGCGGCGCGCTGCGCGGGGTGGTGCGGCAGGCGCAGCAGCCGTCCCCCCAAGTCACGGCGCGGCTGCCGGGCCAGCTGAGCGAATAACAGCGCAGCCATGCTGAAAAGGGGACTGTCGCGCGATGCGGCATTGCGCGCGGCAGTCCCTTTTCGTGGCAAAGCCGGAAAAAGCGCGCCCGGCGCGAGCCTTTGGCTTGCCGTGGTGTGCGGGGACGCGAGGATCGCGCCCCAAAGCGGTGCCGCCTTGTCCGGCGCGCAGGGTGGGTTGCCGGATTTCCCGGCAGATTACCGTTTTCGTGGTGTGTCAGCCGCAAAGGGGGTTGCTGCGCGGAAACGGGGCGGTCTTTGCGACAATCCCATATAAAGCGAAGGATGGGAAGCGCGGTGATTCGTGCGGGCGTCCTCGCTCGCGTGCGCGCGAGCGTCGGGGAGGAACGCCGCGCCGCGCGGGTGCAGCGTCCCGAAAGGGCCGTGCGGCGCGGGGGAACCGAATCCGCTCCTCCTTCGCGGCTTTATTCCGCGCGGGAAAGGGCCTCCGGCGGCCAAAGGCTCCGCCTTTGGAAACCGCCGGGGATTTATCCCCGGACCCCTTCTTTTGGATGCGCGAGCTGCTTGCTGGACACAACAAAAAGGCTGCCGCACGCTTCTTGTGCGACAGCCCCGCGTTTGCGAAGGCTTAGAACGCCTCCTGCCGCGCGTTCAACTCCTCGATCACGTGCCCCACCGCGCGCTCCACCGCGCCCGGCTCAAAGGGGTTGGACAGGTTCGCCAGCTTCAGAAGCTTGAAATACCCAAGGCTGCCGCCCGCGTCGCACAGGCGCAGATAATCCGCCCAGGCCTGCTTCGGGTCTTCCTTCATGCGGCCGTACAGCTCAAACGAGCACACCTGCGCCAGCGCGTAGTCCACGTAATAGAACGGATAGAGGAAGACATGCTGCTTTTGCATCCAAAAGCCGCCTTCCTCCAAAAATTTAACGCCGTCATAGTCGCGCCACGGCAGGTACGTCCTCTCAATATCGCGCCACACCGCCCGGCGCTCCGTAGCGCTCATGCCCGGGTTTTCAAACACGCGGTGCTGGAACTCATCCACGCTGACCAAATACGGGATGACCGAGAACGCGTCCACCAGGTGCGTGTACAGTGCCTTTTCCACGTTCTCCCCGCCGAAAAACCGGTCCATGTACGGATAGGCAAAGTGCTCCATGGACATGGAATGGATCTCGTTGATCTCGCTGGTGGAATGGCCGTACTCCAGAAACGGCTGCTTTTTCTGCGCCCGAAAGCCCGCGAACGCGTGGCCGGCCTCGTGCGTCAAAACGCCCGTGTCCGCGGCCGTGCCGTTGAAGTTGGAGAAAATGAACGGCGCCTGATGGTCGGCAATATACGTGCAATAGCCGCCCAGGTGCTTTCCTTGGCGCGTGGTCAGGTCAAACAGGTCATGCTCCACCATGAAATCGAAGAACTCGGCCGTCTCGGGGCTCAGGCTGTGGTAGATGTCCGAGGCGATCCGGATGAGCTCCTTTTCGCCGCCGACCGGGTCCGCGTTTCCGTCGGGGAACAGGTAATTCTCGTCGTAGTAGCGCAGCTTGTCAACCCCGATGCGCTTGGCCTGAAGCTTTCTGTAGCGGTTGGCGGCGGGCACGATCACCTCGCGCACCTGGCGGCGGAAGCTTTCGACGTCCTTTGCGGTGTAATCCGCCCGGCCGCGCGCGGGGTAGATGTAGTCAATATAGCTGTCAAACCCGAGCTTCTTGGCGATGCGCACCCTGATTTTCACGAGCTGGTCATACTGCGCGTCCAAATCCTCGGAAACACCCTCGTACAGCTTGGCCCACTCGACAAACGCGGCGCGGCGCACCTCGCGGTCCGGGTCCTCCATGTATTTCAAAAGCCCGTAAAAATTGACTACCTGGCCCTTAAACTCCACCTTGCAGGAGGCGGCGGTTTTCTTATACGCCTCCTCCAGCGCGCTTTCCTCGATCAGATCCTGAACGATCTCGTCCGATTGGGTCTTGCGCTTGAGCTCGGCCTTGATGAACAGCTCCTCGCCGTACTCCCGCGCGAATTCCGCGCGAAACGGCGTTTCAAGCAGCGCGTCCTTGAGCTGCTTTTGAAGCGGCATGAATTTCGCCATCTCCTGGTTGAAGAACGTGATTTCTGCGTCGTAAAACGGGTCCGTCGTGTCCATGGTGTTGCGGATGGAAGCGATCACCTCGGCGGTGTGCAGCGTACGGAGGATGCGGTCCTGCGCGAGATACGCCTCGCGGGCCTCCTCATACGTGGCCGCGGCCTTGAAGCGGCGGATCGCATCCAGATACTCCGCCTTCACCTGGTCCATGTCCGGGCGTTTATAGGGAAGATCCTGAAATTTCCACATGCGTGCGTGCCTCCTCTGTTTTGCTCCTTGGTTTGTTCGCCCTTTTGCCCGTATGTCCTGCCCGCCCGGTAAAATCCGCGCAATTTTTGGTTGACGCGCCCCTCACGCGATGGTATAGTATGTAAAGAATTTTTGCGAAAAGGAGTTGGGGAAGATGACGGCGCGAAAGATGGTGGCGTGGCTCTAACCGAATAGGTACTCCCAAGCGTCCTTTTGGCATGCGCCGCGGCTTGCAGTCCTCAAAAAGGCTGCTTGCCGCGGCTTTGTTTTGCGAAAAAGGCGCAAGACATACAGGCTTTGGAGGAGAAGACATTGATACAGGATACCAATGCATATATTCCGGCCCGCGTCACGGCGGTGCACCGGGAGCGGTACGCCGTCCTGACGGCGCGGGGCGAGGGCTTTGCGCGGCTGAAGGCTGCCGCGTATCGGGACGCGGGCACGCGCGACCTTCCCACCGTCGGCGATTATGTGGACCTGATCGATAACGAACAGGGCGACGGCCTGATCGTCGCCACCCATCCCCGGCGGTCCCTGTTCACGAGAAAGCTCCCCGGCACGTCCGTCCGCGAGCAGGCCGTGGCCGCCAACTTTGACGAGGTGTTTGTGCTCGTCTCGCTCAACCGCGACTTTTCCCCCCGCCGCATCGAGCGGTATGCGGCGCTTTCCTGGCAAAGCGGCGCGACGCCCGTCGTGGTGCTCACCAAGCGCGACCTTGCCGGCGAAATTTCGCGCCAGATCCTGGAGGCCGCCGCGGCCGCGCCCGGCGCGGATGTGTGCGCCGTCAGCGCGTGCACCGGCGAGGGCCTGCCTGCGCTTTTCGCGCGCCTTTCGCCCGGCAAAACCGTGGCGCTGCTCGGGTCCTCGGGCGTCGGAAAATCCACCCTTGTCAACGCGCTGGCCGGCCAATGCCTGATGAAGACGGGCGACATCCGCGAGGAGGACGCGCGCGGCCGCCACACCACCACAGCCCGCCAACTTTTAACCCTGCCCATGGGCGCGCACGTGATCGACACGCCGGGCATGCGCGAATTGGGCTTGTGGGACGCCGAGGAGGGCCTGCGGGAGGCGTTTGACGACATCGAGGCCCTGGCCCGGTCCTGCCGCTTTTATGACTGCGCGCACCGGACCGAGCCGGGCTGCGCTGTCCGGGGGGCGATGGAAGCCGGCGAGCTGGACGAAAAGCGGCTGCAAAGCTACGAAAAGCTGCGGCGGGAAGCGGCGCGGCGGGAGAGGCGCAAGCAAAGGGGGAGGCGGTAAGCCTCCCCGCCCCCTTTTCTTCTTGACAACCTCAATTCCCGTGCCCTATCGTATAATCAATGGAAAGGGAGGGTTGCCATGAAACGAATCGCTTTGGCCCTTGCGGTCCTGCTGGTGCTGATCCCTGCCGCCTCGCTTGCGGTTTCCTTTGAAATCGCCGACTATGAGCTCGGCATCGAGGTCCGGCCGGACGGCGCGGGCCTGATGACCGAAACGCTTCTGTACCGCTTTGACGGGGCGTACAACGGCATCCTTGTCACGCTCCGCCACGCCGGGGGCGTCTCGCTATCGGATCTTGCCGTCACGGCGGACGACGGCGTGCTCCTTACGCCCGTTCAAGCATTGGACGAAGAGCCGTACACCTATACCGTGGAAACGGCGGGCGACGAGACGCGCCTGAAGGTCTACGCGCCCGGCGAGGACGACGAAAGGCGGTTCCAAATCACCTACCGCATGGACGGCCTGGCGCTTCGCTACCTGGACACGGGCCGCGTCAACTACATGGCGCTTCGGTCCGAGGCGGACTATGAAAGCGCGCGGATCACGCTCGTACTGCCCGGGGAGGACGCAGCGGCTATCGAGCCGTTTGTCCACGGGGCGATGGGCGCCGGGGACATCCGCCAAAGCGGCGGCACGGTTTTCTTCGGGCCCGTGTCCCTGTCAGGCGGCGACCGGGTCGAAATCGACGTCCTGTTCCCGGAGTCGTGGCTGCCCGGCGCGGTGCAAAAGCAGACGACCATGCGCGAGGAAGCGCTTGAGGTCGAGCGGCAGATCGAAGAAATGAACGCGGAGGCGGCCAAGCGGGCGGCTGAGCGCGAAAGGACGCTTCGCGTCGCCCTGCTGGCCGTGCTCGGCGCGTATGCGGTGCTGTTCGCGCTGATCCTGTGGCGGCAGTCGAGGATCTATGGGTTCAAAAGCCCCGACCGGCCCGTGATGGATGAGCCGATGCTTGGCGAGATCCCGGCCGCGCTGGCGCAGGTGCTCAAGGACGGCGGGGTATCCGCCTCGGGCCTTTCGGCGACGCTGCTGGAGCTGACCGAAAAGAGGTTCCTGTCCGAGCGCCAGGAGGAGGGCGATACCTGCTTTACGCTGCTTGGGCCGCCCGAGGGCCTTATGCCGCACCAGGCAGCCCTGGTGGACTGGCTGTTCGCCGGACAGAACGAGCTATGGATCAGCACCCTGGACGCGGGCGACGATTACGGGCGCGCGCGGGCGTTCGTTTCCGGGTATGGGGAATTTCAGAACGCTGCGCGCCAGGACGCGTACGACCTGGGCTGGCTGTTTCGAAACGGTTTTTCCCGCGCCGGCTTGGGCGTGCTGTCGCTTCTGCTGGGCCTGATCGTGGCGGCGGCGTGCTTGTCGCAGGAGCTGTTTGCGTTCGCAGCGGCCGCGGCGGTGCTTTCCGTGCTGCTTTCCGTGCAGTTTTTCCGCCTTAGGCGCCTGACCGATGCGGGCGAGGCGCGGCGAAACGCGCTGATGGGCCTGATGCAGACCCAGATGGATCGCCTGGAGACTTCGCCCGAGGCGGTGCTGCCGCACGCGCCGCTGCTGATGGCGCTGGGCGCGTTTGAGCCCCTGGCCGAATGGATCGACCGGCACCCGGAGGTGTGGGACGACGGCCGTCATGACTGGATGCCCCCGGTCTGGATGGCCGCGGGCTGGCATACCCGCGCGATGGAGATGGACCGGACCATCCGGGCGGCCGAGCAGCACAACGTCCATGTCCCGGACCCCGACGCGTCAAAGGGCAACGGCGGCTCGGGCGGCGGGTTCTCCGGCGGTTCGGGCGGCGGCAGCAGCCACGGCGCGTGGTAGAGGAAAGGCGCAAATGAACGAAATATGGAACGATCCTCCGCGCCTCTCTCTCGCGCGCCCCGAGGAGGCGCGGGAGATCGAGGCCCTGTACATGAGCCAGATCGGGCATGCGATGTCCGACTGGAACGAAGCGTACCCATCCATAGAATTTATTCAAGACGACCTTGCAAACGGCTGGCTGTATGTGCTCAGGAGCGGGGGCCGCATCGCGGCCACGGTGTCTTTGCTTCCCGAGGAAGAGCTGGACGCGTTGCCCTGCTGGTCGCCCGGCCGCTCGCTGTTTGCGGCGCGCCTGTGCGTTGCGCGCGACCTGCAGGGCCGGGGCCTGGCGGGGCGGGTGATGGCGGCGCTGGAGCCCATCGCCCTTTCGCGGGGCGCGAAGGCTCTGCGGCTTTTGTGCTCCGTGTCAAACCCCGTGGCAAACCGCGTCTACCCGCGCGCGGGATACGAAATGCGGGGCAAAGCGCATCTGTTTGACAGGGACTTCCTTTGTTATGAGAAAATTCTTACAAATGCTTGATTGAAAAAATGTTCTTCTTTGGCTATAATGGATGCAAGTGCTTGCGCGGCGCGAGGGGCGCCGCAGTCTCAAAATCGAAACGGAGAGGTGGTATTCGTTCATGAGAAAGCTTCTATCCCTGCTCATGGCCCTGCTGATGCTGCTCACGGCGATTCCAGCGCTGGCGGACGAGACCCCGGCGCCGGAGCCTGTCGTGATCACAATCTTCCATACCAACGACGTACACGGCCGCTACAACTCCGCCGACGGCATGGGCTACGCGATGATGGCGTCCTATGTCAACGCCGCGCGAAAGGACGGCAACGTACTCGTCATGGACGCCGGCGACACGCTGCACGGCACGGTCTTTGCCAACGCCGTCAAGGGGGAAAGCATCGTCGAGGTGATGAACGCCGTCGGCTATGACGTGATGACCCCCGGCAACCACGACTACAATTTCGGCTACGACCGCCTGATCGAGCTTTCTGGGCAGATGGACTTCCCGCTCGTGTGCGCCAACATCCTCAAGGATGGCAAGCCCGCCTTTGAGCCGTCGGTGATGCTGGAGATCGCGGGCAAGAAGATCGCCGTCGTGGGCGCGAGCAACCCGCAGATGCAAAGCGCCATTCACCCCGACCAGATCAAGGGCCTTTCGTTTGAAGGCGTTGCCCCGGTGATCGCGGCCGTCAACGCTGTGCGGGATGAGGCGGACGCGGTGGTCGTCCTCTGCCACTGGGGATGCGACGACGCGTACGATCCCAACAGCGTCAAGGCCCTGGCGACGATCCCCGGCGTGTCCCTTGTGATCGACGGGCACAGCCACACGTCCCTGTATGACATCAAGCAGGGCGAGCAGGGCAAGGCCGCGCTGGTGACCTCCACCGGCGAATACCTGAAAAACCTCGGCAAGGTGACGCTGACGTTCGCGCCCGAGGGCGGGCTGACGGTGCAGGCGGAACTGATCCCGAACCCCGGCATCTTTGAGGACCATGCGGTCATCAACGCGATCGAGGGGGTCGAGGAGGCGCAAAGCGCCGAGCTGGACAAGGTCGTCGGCGAGACGAGTGTCGAACTGATGGGCGAGCGCGCCGTGGTGCGCACGAGCGAGTCGAACTGGGGCAACCTCGCGTGCGACATCTTCCTCAAAGCCACGGGCGCGGACGTCGCGCTCATGAACGGCGGCAACATCCGCGCGACGATCCCCGCCGGAGAGATCACCTTCCGCGACGTGAACACCGTGTTCCCGTTCGGGAACCTCGTGGTCATGCTGGAGGTCACCGGCCAGGCGATCAAGGACGCGCTGGAGGTCGGCGTCAGCCTGTATCCCGAGACGAGCGGCGGGTTCCCGCAGGTGGGCGGCATGGCCTACACGTTTGACCCCGAAAAGGCGCCGGGCGAGAGGATCGTCGAACTGCTCATCGGCGGTGAGCCCGCGGACATGGAAAAGACGTACAAGCTCGCCACCAACGACTTCCTCGCGGCGGGCGGCGACAACTACACCTCGCTGGCCGAATTCCCGGTGGTGTTCAACCTGGGCTCGATGGACGAGGTGATCGTCGAATACCTGCGCGAAAACAGCCCGGTGGCGCCCGAGGTGGAGGGCCGCATCAAGGTTGCGGAGTAACAAGCCGGGTATCCGCCCAAGGGCTGCCCCGCAAGACGCGGCGGCGGCCCTTTCTTCGGCGCAAAAGCGCCGGCAACGCCTTTTCCTTGCAGGCATTCCCAGGTTTCAGCGGCCTTCGGATATGGTATAGTGGCCAAAACGGGAGTGACAGCCTTTCGCCCGCGTAGCCGGGCAAGGTTTGGGGGAGGATAACCCATGCGAAAATGGATTTGGCCGCTGCTGGCCGCGTGCGCGGTTCTCGCAGCCGGTCTGCTGTACGGAAGCGCCGTCCAACGGCGCGACAAGCAAAACGGGAAGAAGGGAACCGATATGAAGGTTATCGACACCGTAGAGCGAAAGGGCGGGCTGCCCCTTGAAAAGGGGCACAAGGAAATTTACCTGGCCGGGGGATGTTTTTGGGGAAGCGAAAAATACCTGTCCGGCATTGGCGGCGTCAAGCATACCAGCGTCGGCTATGCCAACGGCGTGACGCCGTCGCCCACCTACCGGGAGGTGTGCGGCGGGAACACCGGCTATGCCGAAACCGTCCACGTCGTGTATGACCCGGGCGAAATCTCGCTTTCCTTCCTGCTGGACCTGTATTTTCAGTCGATCGACCCCACGTCGGTCAACCGGCAGGGCGGGGATGTGGGGGAGCAGTACCGGACGGGGATCTATTACGTGGACGAAGGCGACCTGCCCGCCATTTCCGCCGCGGCGGAGAAGGTGCACCAGGGCCTCGCAACGCCCGTCGCCACGGAGGTAAAGCCGCTTCAAAACTATTTCCTCGCCGAGGACTATCACCAGAATTATCTGGCCAAGAACCCGGGCGGCTACTGCCATATTTCCGACGCCATGTGCAAGGCCGCCGCGGCCGCGAAAGAGCCAAAGCCCTCCTACGAAAAGCCGGACGACGCGGAGCTTCGGGCCCGGCTGACGGACCTTCAGTACCGCGTCACCCGGCAAAACGCCACGGAGCCTGCCTTCTCGGGCGCGTATGACGAGGAGTTTGGCCCGGGCATCTATGTGGACATCACCACGGGCGAGCCGCTGTTTTCCTCCAAGGATAAGTACGATTCCGGCTGCGGCTGGCCCGCGTTTACCCGGCCTATCGGCGATGCGGCGGTGACGGAGCGCGCGGATACTTCTTACGGCATGAGGCGCACCGAGGTGCGCAGCGGCGCGGGCGACGCGCACCTGGGGCACGTGTTCCCGGACGGGCCGAAGGAGGACGGCGGGCTAAGGTACTGCATCAACAGCGCGGCGCTTCGGTTCATCCCGCTTGAGGAAATGGAGGCGCAAGGGTACGGAGATTTGGTGGACCGGGTGCGGTAGGGGATTTCAGCGGGCGTCCTCGCTCGCGTGCGCGCGAGCATCGGGGAAGAACGCCGCGCCGCACCGGTGTTGCGTTCATAGCAAGACTGCGGCGCGGGGAACCGCGCAAGCCGTCTTGGCAGCCCTTTTCGCGCGAAAAAGGGCCTCCGGCGGCCAAAGGCGCTGCCTTTGGAATCCGCCGGGGCCATTGG
>CAZUIA010000023.1:0-20977 GCA_964620835.1 uncultured Oscillospiraceae bacterium | reverse complement strand
CAGCGCGAAATACCAAAGAAGGCACGCGGCCAGCCAAAGCAGCGGCGCGGCCACGGCGCGCGGCGAAACGCGAAGGCCAATCAACCGCCAAAGCAGCGCGGCGCGAAAAAGCGCTGTGGTCAAAAACCCGAAAAACAGCGCGACGCCCGCGGCCTTGACCCCAAAGCGCCTCAGGCCAAACGCCAGCGCCAGCACGTTGACCAAGGCGCCCGCAGCCGTCGTGGCAAAGAGCGGCCGCGTGCGCTTGAGCGCCGCGAACACGCTGCCCAAAAATTCGCTCGCCGAGGCCGCGGCCATGGCCAAGAGCACGGCCGGCACCAGGCGGTACGCCTCCCGGTAGGCCGGGCTTACGAAAACCGGAAACAAAAGCCGCACCGCCGGCAGCAGCACAGCCAGCGCAACAGGCATTGCCCGAAGATACGCCTTCAGCGCCGCAGAATAAAACGCGCCCTGCTCCTGATGCAAAAGCCTTCCCTTGCCAAAGGAAAGCTCCTGCCAGGCAAGCTGAAAGCAGCGCGAAAGAAGCGTCACGATCAGGCCGAACTTGCCCGCCACCGCGTACAGGCCGTTGTCCCCGGCGCTCAGCACGCCGGCGACCGCCGCCTTGCTGTAGCCGGTCAAAAACCAGTAGGCCGCCGAGTTCAGGCACAGCGGGGCCGAAAAGGCGAGCACGCGGCGGAGCAGCGGCCCGCAAAACCGCAGACCGCGGCGCAGGCCAAGGAACCGGCGCGAGAGAAGGTTTACCAGGCTGGTGACGGCATAGCCAAGGCAGGCGGACAGGTACAGCGCCTCATAGCCCCAGCGGAAAAGGAGCAGCAGGATCAGGTTCGCCGCGGCGGCGGTCAGCGTGCCCAAAAGCCCGGCCGCCATGTACCGCACATTTTGGCCAAGCCCGCGCGCCACGCTGCCCGTGGCCTGTGACAGCGCGTTGAGGCACCCGTACAGGCAAAGCCACCCGGGGTTCACAAGCCCAAAGCGCGGGGTGAGCGCCGCCACCAGCGCGCAGTAAAGCGCCGAGGAGACGAGGAACAGCGCGCCCCCCGCGGCGGCGGGCCGCATCTTCGCCCCATCGTCCCCTTCGTCGTACATGAAGCGGAGGATGCCGTTCCAGATGTCCAGGTACAAAAGCGAGCTGAAAAGGGCCGCGGCCGCGAGGCTGGCATCGTACAGGCCATACGCCTCCGGGCTGACGCGGCGGGTGTACAGCGGCAGCATCAGCAGCGAAACGGCCTTGGAAAGCCCGCCCCCAACCAGGTACAGGGCCGAGGATTTCAAAAAAGCGCGGGCTTCCTTCATGGCGCGCACCCTTTCCCGCACCGATACGCCGTCACCGCGTGGGGCGGCCTTCGCTTATCGGGCGGGGGCGGCGTCCAGTAATCGCCGTACAGCGCTTTTAGGTAGGCGTCATGCGCCGCCAGGGCCGAAAACCGCTCGCCCTCAAAGGAAAGCGCCGTATAGCGCGCAAAGACGGAAGAGGGCAGCACCTCCCGAAGGCCGTAGGTCACCGCGTACCCGGCGTACCCGGTCTGGCCGAAGGCGTGGGCGCGCATGCGCGCCTCCATTTGGGAAAGCCAGTGCGCCGCGCCCTTTTGACGGCTGTACAAAGCCAGCGGAAGCTTCAGGACCCGCTTGGCCGCGCGCGCCAAGGCCCGTTTGTCCGCAAAGTAGCGAAGCGCCACCGTGCACAGCCACCGGCGCTTCAGGCGCAGCAGGGCCTGGACGGCTTTTTTTCGCAGGGCCGGGTCGTCGGGGTAGCCGTCGATGGGGAACAGGTCGATGTGCACGCCAAGGCCCGGCACGGGCCGGTCCAGCGCCGAAACGACGCGCGTTCCCCTGTCGGACAGCTTGGCAAACGGATACGGATACCCCGGGCAAAGGGCGGAGGAGAATACCCGGTATCGCCCGTCGGCCTGAAGGGCGAGAAGACAGCGCTCATAGTCCGGCCGGGGCAGGAGCACGTCCACGTCGTCGTCCCAGGGGATGAAGCCCTGATGGCGCACCGCGCCCAGCAGCGTGCCCCCGGCGAGCGAGTAGCGCAGGCCGTGCGTCTGGCAGACGAAACGCAGGTGGGCAAGCAGCTGAAGCTGGATGGCCCGCTGCTCGATCGCCGAAAGCGGCGGGGCGCTCATACCCCGCGCCCCTTCAGGACCGCCGCCAAAGTTTTCAGCAGCAGGATCACGTCGGTCCGCAGGCTCCGCGACCGTATATATTGAAGGTCCAGCTCCACCCAATCATCAAAGGAGAGGCTGTACCGGTCCGGCCTCACCTGCCACGGGCCGGTCAGGCCGGGAACGGCGGACAGCCGCCCCCGCTGCCTTTCGGTGTAGCGCTCCACCTCCGACGGCAACGGCGGCCGAGGGCCGACCAGGCTCATGTCGCCCCTGAGCACGTTGAAAAGCTGGGGCAGCTCGTCCAGGCTTTTGCGCCGAAGGAACCGGCCCACGCGCGTCACGCGCGGGTCGCGCCGGATTTTGAACGCCGGGCCGTCCATCTCGTTTCGGCTTTCGAGCGCCTTTTGAAGCCCTTCGGCGCCCGCCACCATGGTGCGGAACTTGTACATGGGAAAGGGCCGCCCGTCAAGGCCGCAGCGCGCGGACACGTACAGCGGGCCGGCGGACGGGTCGTCCAGGCACACGGCGGCGGCGATGCACAGCAAAAGCGGCCAAAGCGCCAGCAGAGCCGCCGCGGAAAGCGTCACGTCCAGAACCCGCTTTGCGAAGGGCACGCCGTTTGGCGCCGCGAAAGCGGAAAGGACCAGTCTTCTGTTCTCCATCGGAAGCATCTTTCCTTTATATGCTATTTTTTAGCGATTTTTGTTTCTATGCTTCTTATCGTTTCTTTTGTCGCGCCATGAAAGGGCCAAAAACAAAAAAACCGCCCCATCGTCCGGCAGGAGGATGGGGCAATACACCGACAAAAAAACGCGGATGCTGTGCTGTATGTCCTTCAGGCGGTGCGCGCCGAGCCTTGTTTCGCCAAAACCTTGGGCCGTTTTCGCCGTCCCGCCGTCAACTCGCGCGCCCGGGCGACGCCACGGACGGGCAGCGCCTTCTCCTTCGGGGATGTGTTTGTTTTGCGGCATATATGCCGCATACGATACGCTCATTATACGGCAGGGCGCACCGCTTGTAAAGGAAAGTTTTCCCTTCGCCCCGCCGTTTTCAAGGAGGCTTCCCGGCCTTTTTTCACGGACCGAAATTGTTCCGCTTTTGCGGAATTATTTTTTCCTTTTCCATTGGTTTTTATAAATTCTTTTTGTTTTGAGGAATATTTCTTTACTTTTTAGCGGAAATCGCATACCATAGACGAAAAGCGATCTGTGGAGATGAGCGCATATATGGACGATACCGACAAGAAGATTCTCCGGTGCCTTCGCGAAAACGCGCGCATGTCCGCCTCCGCGATGGGCCAGCGGGTGAACCTCTCCGTTTCCGCCGTCATCGAGCGCATCCGAAAGATGGAAAACAGCGGCATTATCCGCCAATATACGACCCTGGTGGACCCTACGTTCATGGGCCGCGATATCTGCGCCTATATCTCCGTGAGCCTGGAGCACCCCAAGTATAACGAAGGGTTTTCGCAGAGCGTGCGCAAGAACAGCCACATCGACGAGTGCCACTATGTCACGGGGGATTTCGACTTCCTCATCAAGGTCGCGACCGATTCCACGAGATCGCTGGAAAGCGTGCTCGGGGAGATCAAGAGCATCAAGGGCGTTTCGCTGACGCGCACGCTCGTCGTGCTCTCCACCGTCAAGCAGGACGTTCCGGGCATTCCGGACGCTGCGATATAACATTTGTGTCACATTTATCATTTCTTAAGGAGGCAACCCACATGTTGATCGGTATCCCGAAGGAGATCATGCACGGGGAGCGCCGCGTTTCCGCCACGCCGGAAACCGCGGCCAAGCTCATCGCGGACGGCGCCGAGGTCTGGGTGGAGCAGGGCGCGGGCGAGGGGGCGTTCTTTCACGACGAAGCGTATCAAAAGGTTGGCGCGAAGATCGTCGCGGACGTCCGGCAGATTTACGAAAAGGCGGACGTCATCCTGAAGGTGAAGGAGCCGCAGCTGAACAAAGCCCTGAACCTGCACGAGGTGGACATGATGCACGCGGGCCAGGTGCTGATCACGTTCATCCACCCGGCGTCCCCGGTCAACCATGAGATGGTCAAAAACCTGGCGAAAAAGGGCGTCACGAGCCTCACGCTCGACGGCGTGCCGCGCATCACCCGCGCCCAGAGCATGGACGCGCTGACCAGCATGTCCACGTGCGCCGGCTACAAGGGCATCCTGATCGCCGCCAACGAGCTGGCGAAGTTCATGCCCATGATGGCCACGGGCGTCGGCATGATCAAGCCGGTCAACACCCTGGTCGTGGGCGTGGGCGTCGGCGGGCTGCAGGCCCTGGCCACGGCCAAGCGCCTGGGCTCGGTCGTATACGCGGCGGACATCCGCCCGGCGGCGAACGAGCAGGCCAAGAGCCTGGGCGCCAAGGTCGTGGATCTGGGCGTTCCGGCCGAAAAGGCCGTGGGCGAGGGCGGATACGCGCTGGCCCTTTCCCCGGAATGGATCAAGAAGGAGCGCGAGGCCCTCGCCGCCGTGCTGCCGGACATGGACATCGTGTTCTTAAGCGCGCTGGTCCCCTCCAAGATCGCGCCGATCCTCATCACCGAGGAGATGGTCAAGACCATGAGGCCCGGCTCCGCCATCGTCGACATCTCTATCGACCAGGGCGGCAACTGCGCCTTGACGCCCGCGGGCACGGTCGAAGTGAAGCACGGCGTCACGCTGATCGGCATCAAGAACATCCCCGGCATGCTGCCCGAGTCGTCCTCGTGGATGTTCGCGCAAAACGTGTATAACCTCGTCAAGTACCTCGCCAAGAACGGCCGCATCGAGCTTGACCAGGGCGACGACATCGTCCGGGGCATCCTGACCACGATCGGCGGCGAAGTGGTGCACCAGGGCGCGCTGGAGGCGATGCGGGGCTAATACGAATTCCAAGTATGAATGCGTCGTCGCGGCGGATCTTTTTCCGCTCCGCGTCGTCGCTCTTCGGCCGGCGTAGCGCCGCTACGCCTCCCTGCGGCTCCTAGCGGAACGAAAAAATCTCTCGCCGCTTTGGACGCGTTCATACTCTCCATTCGCATAACCGCTCCGCCTTAGGCTGCGCAAGAGGGGGGCTCGCCCTCCCGGCTTTCATTCTTTTCGGCGGCCCGCACGGCAAAGGGGCGCGCATTCCGCGGGCAAAGCGGAAACGGCCCACATTTGCCGCCCGGGACCGCCGGAACATGCCGCCGTCCGTTTCGGCAACGCTCCCCTTCCCCCGCTCTCCGCCCAAAAACCGCGGTTTTTGGACGGCCGCTTTATGAAAAGGAGGTCATCCCTTGCATCCAGTCCTGTTGGTCCTCATTTTCATCGTTTCGGCGCTGGTTGGGTATAAGCTCATTTCCAACGTGCCGAGCCTCTTGCACACGCCGCTGATGTCGGGCATGAACGCGCTGTCGGGTGTGACGATCCTGGGCGCGCTGGCCGCCACCGGCGCGGCGGTTGCCACCGGAAACCGCGTGCTGGGCTTTGTCGCCATCGTGCTGGCGATGCTCAACGTCGCCGGCGGCTTTGGCGTCACGGGCATCATGCTCGCGATGTTCAAGCAGCATAAGGAGGGGAAAAAATGAGCAACGCGCTGTATTACATCCTTTCCGCCATTTTGACCCTCCTGGTGCTGGTGGGCATCGCGATGATGAGCAAGGTCAAGACCGCCGCCGCGGGCAACCTGCTTAGTGCCGTCTGCATGGCGGCCATGATCCTGGTTACCCTCTACCGCGCAAACCTGCTGACCGACGCCGGCCTTTGGATCTCCATGGCCGTGGGCGTAGCCCTGGGCGCATACGGCGCGATGCGCGTGAAGATGATCCAGATGCCGCAGGCCGTGGCGCTTTTGAACGGCTTTGGCGGTGCGGCGTCCGCGATCGTCGGCGTGATGGAGCTTTTGCACCCCAGCGTGGTTTCGCGCTTTTCCAGCGCCACCGCGGCGCTGGCCGTGGCGGTCGGCATGCTGACGCTGACCGGCAGCCTGGTTGCCGCCGGAAAGCTGCACGGCCTGATGAAGCAAAAGCCCACGGTGTGGCGCGGCCACGCGGCGCTGACGATCGGCTCCATCGCCTTGACGCTCGTGGCGGTCGTGGCGCTGACGTTTGACGTTTCCATCGGGCTGATGACGCTGCTGTGCCTTTTGCTGAGCGGCTTTTTCGGCGTGGCGTTTGCCATCCGCGTCGGCGGGGCCGACATGCCGATCACCATCTCGCTCCTTAACTCCTTCTCCGGTGTCGCGGCGGGCATCGCGGGCCTGGCTGTGGCGGACCCGCTGCTGGTCGCCATCGGCGGCGTGGTCGGCGCGTCGGGACTTTTGCTCACGCAGATCATGTGCCGCGCGATGAACCGCCACCTGATGGACATCCTCCTTGGCAAGACGTCCGTCGCCACCAAGCACGACCAGCCCGCGCAGGCGCCGCACAAGGCCGAGGCGCCCAAGATCTCCGAAACCTCGGAGATCGAGGAAGCCGCCGCGCCCAGGGAGACGCCCGCCGAGCTGCTGAAAAAGGCAAAGCGCGTGATCATCGTGCCGGGCTACGGCATGGCGCTGGCGCAGGCGCAGGAGCTGGTCAAGCGGCTTGCCGACAGGCTGGAGGGCTTTGGCGCGCAGGTCCAGTACGCCATTCACCCGGTCGCCGGGCGCATGCCGGGCCACATGAACGTCCTGCTGGCCGAGGTGGATGTGCCCTACGAGCAGCTCTTTGAGATGGACGCCATCAACGACTCGTTTTCTTCCTGCGACGTGTGCGTGATCGTCGGCGCCAACGACGTCGTGAACCCCGCCGCCAACACCGCCGAGGGCACGCCGATCTACGGCATGCCGGTGCTGAACGTGGGCGAAGCCAGGCACGTGATCCTGTGCAACTACGACACCAAGCCCGGCTACGCGGGCGTTGACAACCCGCTGTACACGCAGAAAAAGGGCGTGTCGCTGCTGCTGGGCGACGCCAAGCAGACGCTTCAAAAGCTGCTGGATGAGCTGATGGCGTAAGGCCGCAAGGGGGGAGCGCCGCATTTTTTCCGCCGCCCCCTGGGAAGAATCCCTGGTTTCAATCCCTCTTATTCTGTGGTAGACTATTGCCACATGAACAGGAGGGATTTCTGATGAACAAAAAGCAACGGATTTTTGCAGCCTCTTTGGCGATGCTGTTGGTGCTCAGCGCGATGCCGGCCCTTGCCCAGCAGGCGGCGGCGGTCCCCTTCGGCAAGTTCAGCGCCGAAAACCTGCGCGGGGAGGAGCCCGTGACGGAAGCGTATTTCCAGGAAGCGGACATCACCCTGGTCAACTTCTGGGCCACCTGGTGCGGCCCGTGCGTCAACGAAATGCCGGACCTGGCGAAGCTTTCCGAGCTGACCGAGGGCAGGGCGCAGGTGTTGGCCGTGCAGCTGGACAGCCTGACGGAGCTTGGCAAGCGCGACGAGGGCGCCATTGAGGCGATGCATACGCTGATGGATTCCATCGAGGCCGATTTCCCGGTCGTCGTGCCGGACGAGTGGCTGATGATTTTGGGATCAAAGTCCCCGGCCATCCCGACCACGTTCCTCGTGGACAAGGAGGGCAACCTGATCGGCAAGGCGGTCATCGGGGGCAAAGACGCCGAAGCGTGGCTGAAGACCATCGAAGAGGCCCTGGCGGATGCGCAGTAAAAGCCTTGCCGCCAACCACCGCTTGATTCCCATCGCGCTCATCGCCCTGGGCGCGGCGCTGATCGTCCTGGGCGTTTTCCGGGGCGAGGCCGCGGTCGTGCTCAAAAAGGCGGTGCGCATCTGTTTGGAGTGTATCGGCATTGGCTAAACAAAGGACGCGGCACCTGTTTCAGGGGCTGTTCGCCGCGGCGACCAACAGCTACCTGACCGGGTTTGTTACCGGGAAAATTTACCAGGGAAACCTCAAGACCCTCTGCGTGCCGGGGCTCAACTGCTATTCCTGCCCCGGCGCGCTGGGGGCTTGCCCCATCGGCGCGCTGCAAGCCGTTTTGACGGACCGGCAATTTCACGTTTCCTGCTATGTGTTCGGCTTTTTGACGCTGGTGGGCGCGCTGTGCGGCCGCTTCGTCTGCGGCTGGCTGTGCCCGTTCGGGCTGGTGCAGGACCTTTTGCACAGGATCCCGTTTCCGAAAAAGA
Source organism: uncultured Oscillospiraceae bacterium (assembly GCA_964620835.1). Classification (GTDB taxonomy): domain Bacteria; phylum Bacillota; class Clostridia; order Christensenellales; family Aristaeellaceae; genus Avichristensenella. The sequence continues at coordinate 12,757 of CAZUIA010000023.1, read as the reverse complement.
TCCGCACCTTCCGCGGGGACAAGGCGCTTCGCTACCTGAAATACGCGGTGCTTTTGGTGTTCGTGATCCTGCTGCCCGCGCTGGTTACCAACGTGGTCGGCCAGGGCACGCCATGGTTTTGCAAGTGGATCTGCCCGCAGGGCATGCTGGAAGGCGGCATCCCGCTGGTGCTGCTGAACGAAGGGCTGCGCCAGGCGGCCGGGCTTTTGTACGCGTGGAAGTTCTTCCTGCTGTTTTTGACGGCGTTTTCTTCGGTCGTGATCTACCGCCCCTTTTGCAAGTATCTCTGCCCGCTGGGCGCGGTGTACGCGCTCTTTAACCGCGTGTCCCTGTACCGGGTGAAGCCGGGCCCGATCTGCGCGAACTGCAAGATGGGCGCCAGGCCCAACGGCCCCGAGTGCATCCGCTGCGCCAACGGGCCCTCGCTTCAAAGGCCCAAGGCCGCGCCCTCCGCTCGAAAGGAGGCAGCGCCGTGAAGCCGGCGTCTCCAAGGCCGCTTTCGCCCCTGCCGCCGGACCTGCCGGACGCGCTGCAAACCGAGACGGCGCTTTCCCCCGATTTCTTTTTCCGCGTGCGGGAGGCCGACGACATCGAGGGCGTGCGCTTTTCGGGCGTCGCCTTTGAGGGCCTGAAGGCGCGGCGGATCTCGTTTCGCGGCTGCCGGTTTGAAAAGTGCGCCTTCCTCCCGTGCGAGGTGGGCGTGTTTGATTTTCTGGACTGCTCTTTTCACGGCTGTGATCTGGCGGCTATGCGCCTTTGCCGGGCGGCCCTTCAGCGCGCGGCGTTCGTCTCGTGCCGGGGCGTCGGCCTGTACCTGACCGACGCGATGCTTCGAAACGTCCGCTTTGAGGACTGCCAGCTTTCCTACGCCAACTTCGGCCTCTCCAAGCTCACGCGGGTGGAGATGGCCTGCTGCGACCTGAGCCACGCCTCCTTCGGCTACGCGGCGCTCAAGGACGTCCGGTGGGAGGGCTGCCGCCTGTCCGGCGCGGAGCTTTTCGGCGTCAGCCTCCGAGGCATGGACCTTCGCACCGACGACATCGACGGCATCGTGCTGGGCGACAAGACCGAGCTTCAGGGCGCGATCGTCAGCCCCCTGCAGGCGGTGCCCTTGGCGGCGCTGCTCGGGGTTGTCATCGAATAACCTTTGATACGGAAAGGAGCATGCAGCATGGCGTACGCGATCTTCTCCCCCGCCATCCCGGTTTCAAACAGGAGGGCGAAGAAGCAATAGCCCTCCAGTATCAAGGAGGACGCTATGTCGTTTCATTGGATCAACGCGGAGGCATTCTCCATCAACACCCTGCTGTTGATGGACCGTTGGATTTTGAACTATCTCGTCGGCCTGAGCCCCTATGGCGAAGGCCAGTACGGAAAAGAAGCGTACCGGGCGCACCTGGGCGTCGCGCTTGCCTACCACCCCGCCGTCCGCTGGTATTTTGAGGAAAAGTGCCCGGAGTCGCGCGAAAGGGTCAAGCATCTGGCCGAGGCCGCGCCAAAGGGCCTGACCGAACGGGAGGTGCGCCAAAGCGAGCTGCTTTTGCTGGACGAAATCGACAGCTTCGTGGTGTACGCCTACCCCGAGGTCATGGAAGGGCTTTCCTACATCGCCGGCTGGGACCCGCGCCGCCTGACCGAGATGACCGATTTCACCGGCAAAACCGTGCTGGACATCGGCAGCGGCACGGGCCGGTTGGCCTTCGCGGCTGCGCCGCTGGCCAAATGGGTGGTCGCCAGCGAGCCGGTGGACCGGCTGCGCGAATACCTGCGCGAAAAGCGCGCGCGCCTTCGCGTTAAAAACCTCACCGTCGTGGACGGGACCGTCCAGGAAATCCCTTACCCGGACGACGCGTTTGACATCGTGATGTCCGGTCACGTGGTGGGCGACGACTTGGGCCGCGAGGTCGCGGAGATGGAGCGCGTGACAAAGCCCGGGGGCGTGGTGCTCACCTGCATCGGCGAGGACGAGCACAAGCGAAGGCCCGACCCCGAGATGCTGCGGCTGGGCTTTTCGCATACCCACTACGTCTCCAGGCTCGGCGGCGATATCTACCGCTACCTAAAGCGGGTTGACAAAGCCTAAAAACCCCGCCCATCCCTGCGTTTTCACGGGAAGCGGCGGAACGGATGACACAGCCTGAAGGGGGCATGTGACCCCTTCAGGCCCCCGCCCTCTCCCGGGAGAGCTCGAGAGGGTTCGCAAACCCTCTCGAACCAAATCAAATCCAGCGGCATGTACGGTGGATTTGCGCAGATTCCAGAGCCGTAGGCGGCGGAATCTGTACTTTCCGCCTGAGGCCGCCCGGAAATCCCGCGGGATTTCAGGCCGAATCCCCGTTCCCTCCTCCGCCCACAAACCGCGGTTTGTGGGCGCCCCGTTTACGGCAGCGTCCACTGCAGCACGCTCACCAGCGCCGCGCCCGGGATGCCCAGCGCGGCCGACGCGGCCAGCATCGCCAGGTTGACCGTGACACCCGCGCCGAACAGCCCGGCGACGAGGTTGAGCGAAAAGGCCGCGGCCAGCCCGCCCACGCCGTTCATCAGCAGCACGCGGGCGCGCCTGGGCGGGCCGAACGCTTCCCAGCCGAGAAAATACAGTGCCACAAGCCCCGCTGCGGCCCACAAAAGCATCTGCCAGGGAACCGATGCGATCATTTCGCACACCCCCCAGGCAGCATACGTCTCAAAACCATGGCGCATGCCGGAAAAAATTTCCAGAAAAAACATGGCATGAAAGCGGCATGCGCCGATCATACTACGGGCGGTGAGAGAACTCACCGGTGAGGCTGACACCAAAATCCGAGAGGGTAGTACGGCAAGACCGTATGGTTGGCGGACAACAGAAAAATCAGCCGGTACTCAGGGAAGCGGATGAGCCAAGTGCCGCCGCTTCCCGCTTTATGTTTGGCCGCCCAGTCAATTCCTTCCCCGCCGGGACTTGCGATGTTTTTGACAAACATGGTATACTAGGACATGCTCAAAAGGGCATGTCCTTTGGCAACCTGTGAAATATAGCCGAATCGTATCAAGCGGCTTTCAGTGGGAGGGTGTTCATGGAACGAACGGATCGCATCCCCGACGCCGTCGTGAGGCGGCTGCCGGGATACTATCGGCACCTGCGAGAGCTGGAGGAGGAGGGCGTGCTTCGCCTCTCGTCCCAGGCCCTGGGCGAACGCATGGGGCTGACCGCCTCGCAAATTCGCCAGGATATCAACTGTTTTGGCGGTTTTGGGCAGCAGGGGTATGGCTACCATGTGCCGAACCTGAAAAAGAGCATCGGCCAGATTCTCGGCATCGACAAAACGCACGAGGTGGTCATCGTCGGCGCGGGCAACATCGGCAGCGCCGTGGCGCACTACCCGACCTTTCGCAACGAGGGGTTTTTGGTGCGGGCGCTCTTTGACGTGGAGCCGGCGCGCGTCGGCAAGCAGGTGGCGGGTATTCCCATTCTGCCGTTTTCGGACCTTTCGGCCTACCTTTTGAAAAAGCCGCCGGACATCCTGGTGATCGCCACGCCGGCCGAGAGCGCGCAGGCCGTGCTGGACCTGGCGGCCGCCGCGAACGTGCGCGGCGTGTGGAACTTCGCGCCCGTGGACCTTGCCGCGCCCCCCTGGATGGAGGTGACGAACGTCCATCTGAGCGACAGCCTGATGGCGCTGTCGTTCCGCCTGCACGAGCGCGAGGTCAACGCGCGCGGCGAGCACATCTGGATTAAGGAGTAACAGCGTGAACCAACCGCGTAAGCCCCTCAAACCCCCGGCCACGCCCGAGGAAAGAGCGCGAAAGCAGCGCAAAAAATTCCCCTGGTGGACGCTGCCGGTTTTGCTTGCCTGCCTGTGCCTTCTCGCGTACGCCTACGCGCTCGCGGGCGAGCAGCTTGCCGCCTACGACCGCTTCAACGCCATGCGCGCGGCGGTCTCGGGAGACACGTTTTTCGGCCCGGTCATCGTCGACGGCGTGCAGCTCACGGGCCTGACGATGGACGAGGCGCGCGCCCTGCTTGACGCGCGCAAAACCGAGCGCGAGCGCGCCTTCCAGGTCACCCTGGACGCGGGCGAAAAGATTTTGGCGATCTCCTCCGATAGCGTGCCGATGGAATGGAACACGGAATCCCTGCTGAAAAAGGCGTACCTGGTCGGCCGCGTGGGCACGCTGGAACAGCGCTACCGCCAGGTGAGGGACTTTACCGAGCCCGCCTATTTGTACAGCGAATGGACCTACGACCAGGAGGCCGTGCGCGAAATGGTAAAGGCCTTTGCCGAAAGCCTCGCCGTCCAGGCCGAGGACGCCGCTGTCGTCGCGTTTGACGTGGCGAAGCGGTCGTTCGCGTTCTCCGACGAAAAGCCCGGCCGGTATGTGGACGCCGAGGCGCTGTACCGGGCCGTCGTCGAGCGGCTGGACCAGGGCCTCTACGGCGCGGTCATCCCGGTTCAGGTGCAGGAGGTTGCCCCCCGCGTGACCCGCGCGCAGCTGGAAAGGGACTACACGCGCATCGCCTCCTTCACCACCAAGACGACCAACGACAAAAACAGAAACACCAACATCCGCCTGTCCGCGGATGCCTTCAACGGCCGCATGATCGCCCCGGGCGGCACGATCTCCTTCAACGAGACGACCGGCCAGCGCACCCGCGAAAAGGGCTACCTGGAGGCGGGCGCCATTGAAAACGGGCGCACGGTGCAGGAGATCGGCGGCGGCATCTGCCAGGTGTCCACCACGCTGTTCAACGCGCTTTTGCGGGCCGGCGGCGAGATCGTCAGCCGAAAGCCGCACGCCTGGCCGTCCACCTATGTGCCGCGCGGCGAGGACGCCACGGTTGACTGGCCGAACCTCGATCTGGTGATGAAAAACCCTTCGAGCGCCCCTATGTTTCTGACCGCCTGGTACGCCGACCAGACCGTCACCGTGGAGGTGTACGGCCTGTCCCTGGGCGACGGGGTGCGGGTGGAGCTTGAGTCCGTGACCACGTACACAAAAAAGCCCACCGAGGTGGTCTACACCTACAACGCGGGCCTTCCCCTGGGCACGACCAAAAAGGTCAAGGAGCCGCGCACGGGCTACACGGTGGACACCTACAAGGTGACCTACCTGGGCACACAGGAGATCGCCCGCGAAAAGCTCTATACCTCCAACTACCGAACGATTTATGAGGAGTATGAGTACAACGATGGAAACCCTCCCGCATGAGCTGACCGCGTTCCTGCTGCGCGCCAAGCGCAAAACCTACGCCGGCAAGGGGGCGGAGGCGCCGGTCTCCTCGCGGCCCAAGTCGCACGATCTAGAGTATGAGGAGCCGGGCTTTTTGTATATCGACACATACCTTGGGTCCCGCCAGTTCGCCGGGCAGGAGGCCGTCTACCGGGACGGCGTGCCCGTGTGGGCCATGAACTACTGCGGCGTCGTGACCGGCGAGGGGTTTTCCGGAGATTTTTTGAAGGAGGCGCTCCTGCGCGTGCCCGAGGACGCGCCGTTTCGCGGCCCGATCGAGTACCAGGACGGCCCGCACCTATACTGCAACACCGCCGCCGGAACGCCCGAAAGGTTCATGGGCCGGGAGGAGATCTTTCAAAACGGCGTGAGCGTGTACGAATGCCTGTACCACGGGGGGACGCTTGCCTGACGGCATGGCGCCCATAAGCTGCGGGTTGCGGGCGGGTTGGAAGGGATTCGGCCTGTCCCCGGACCCCTTCTTTTGGGTGCGGGGATATGTTTTGCCGTAATAAAAGTGGCTGCAGCACGCGCGCTGTGCGAAGGCCGAAGGGCTGTTGCCCATCGCCTGCTCAAACCGGAATGGGAGGAGCAACGCCATGGATCGTCCGTGTGTAAAGCTGCAAACCGTCGTGCTTGACGCGCCCGACGCCCATGCGCTGGCCGCGTTTTACGCGAGGCTGCTGGGCTGGGCGCCTACCGTGACGGAGCCCGATTGGGTCCTGATGCGCGACCCCGCGGGCGGCACGGGCCTGTCGTTTCAGACCGAGCCGCTGTACGTGCCGCCCGTCTGGCCGGAGCAGGCGGACAAGCCGCAAAAGATGCTGCACCTGGATTTTCTCGTCAAGGATCTTGAGGCCGCCGAGGCCCACGCCATCGCCTGCGGCGCGACGCTTTCGCCCGAGCAGTATTTCGAAGGCGTGCGCGTGTTTTTCGACCCGGCCGGGCACCCGTTTTGCCTGTTCGTCGCGCCTACAGGCGCGCCCGAATGACGCGGTACCCGCCCGACCCGCGCGAAAGGATCTCCACCGCGGAAAAGACGCCGGACAAAAACTTCACCGCCGAATCCGCGCCCTGCTGCTTTCGGATCACGAGCAGAAGGGCGCCTCCTTTGTTCAGGCGCTCCGCGCTTTGCTCAAACAGCGGATAGATCACCGCCTTGCCCGCGCGGATCGGCGGGTTGGTGGCGATCAGGTCAAACGTCCCCTTAACGGCCGAAAACCCATCCCCGGTGACCACTTGCGCCGTCAGGCCGTTTCGGGCAAGGTTTTGGCGCGCGAGCGCGGCCGCGCGCTCGTTCACGTCCGTCAGCACGACGTCGGCCCCGGGCCACGCCGCGGCCATGGCCGCGCCGATCGCGCCCCAGCCGCACCCCAGGTCCAGCGCGCGCCCGGCGAACGCTTCCGGCAGCGCCTTCAAAAGCATCGCCGTGCCCGGGTCCACGTGCCCCTTGGAAAAAACGCCCGCGTCGGTCTCAAAGATCAGCTGCCGCCCCGCGTGCGCAAACGAAAACGCCCGCGCGTCGTGTCCCGACGTGGGGGTTTTCGTGTAATAGTGCTCAGGCATCCGGCTTCCCTCCCGCGGCCGCGTATAAAAGGCCGATCTCCGCTTCGGTCAGCTCGCGCCACGCTCCGGGCGCAAGCGCCGGGTCCAGCGTGACGCCGCCAAAGGACAGGCGCTTTAGGTACGTCACCCGGTTGCCGCGAGACGCGAACATGCGCTTCACCTGGTGATACTTGCCCTCCACCACGACCACCTCGGCGCTCGTTCCCCCGGGCAGGAGGATCAATTCCGCGGGCAGGGCCGTGAAATCGCTCAGGACCAGCCCGGCCCGGAACGCCTCCGCGTCCGACTCGTCCGCCGCCTGCGCAAGCTCCACGTAGTACCGCTTGTCCACATGCCGCTTGGGGGACAAAAGCCGGTGGGCGAGCCGTCCGTCCGTTGTCAAAAGCAGCAGCCCCTCCGCGTCCAGGTCCAGCCGGCCGACCGGCATGCACGACCGCGCGGCCGCCTCGCGCGGCAGCAGGTCCATCACGGTTTTCCGGCTCGGGTCGTCCGCGGCGGTCAGGACGCCCGCGGGCTTGTACAGCATCAGGTGGAGCGCCTTTTTGTAGCGAAGCGGCGCGCCGTCCAGCGTCACGGTGTCGGCCGCCTCGTCGATCTGCGCGTTCCCGGAAAGGGCGGGACGGCCATTGATGAAAACGCGCCCCGCGCGCAGCAGCGCCCGCGCGTCCGCGCGCGACACGGCCCCGCACAGGGCGAGATAGCGGTCAAGCCGCATGCTGCGCCTCCGTTTCCCCGTCCCGGGGCGGCTGGGTGAAGGCCAGGTAATACGCCGCCATCGTGCCCTCCAGGTATGGGTAGACGAAAATGCCCGCGATAAAGACCGTCACCGACACCAGCAGCATCCACCCGATGAACGAAAGGTTCAAGACCAGCAGCTCGATAAGGCGGCCGCGCGTCAGATCCCGGCCCCTGCGCAGCGCCTCGGCCGGCGTCAGGGACGGCTCGTCCGACAGCACGTAGGGCACCATCGCGTAGACCAGGGTAAAGTAGGCGTTCAGCGCCCCGGACACCATCACCGCCAGCGGCAGCGCGCCGCCGACGCGCAGCGCGTCGTAGCCGTCCACCGACACGAACGAAAGGGAGCCGGGCAGCAGCGCGGCCAGCGCTATCGGCGCGGCCGTCCACAGGAAGATGCGCAGGCTCCGAAGGAACATGCCGAGCGTCAGCCGTCCGTACTCCGGCCCGAAGCTCTCGCACACGGAAAGCGGCGAGGGCAGGTTCTCCCGGCTTTTGTTGAGCGTGAGGAAAAACGCCGCGAGCTTCACGCGCATCGGGTCGGTGACGAGGACCGTCGCCACCCAGGACAGCGCCGTGAGCGGGAGCGAGACCGGCAGAAGGAACATATCCCCGATCAGCAGGTTGACGACGCCGATCTCCACGGGGATGATCTGCAAAAGCCAAGACAGCAGCGCCGGGATCAGGCACGCCAGGAACGAGACGACGACCTTGCCCTGCAGCGAAAGCCGCACGGCGTATTTGATCATCTGCCGGTTTTGCGCGGGGCGGCTAGCTCTCATAGGAAGCTTTTTCCTGCCCTTTCTGCCTGCCCACGAAATCGTCGGGCGTGACCTCCTCGTCCATCAGCGCCTCGCGCTTTCGCTCGATGTAAAGCGCGTGCACGCTCGCGGCCAGGTAGGGGGCGACAAAGACGAGGACGACCAGGTTCGCGCCCACCACCACCCACAGGAACGTGCCGATGGACTTGGTGAGAATGTCCGACAGCGAAAGCAGCGGCGCGATGTGCGGCAGCGCGAAAAGCAGCGCCCTTGCCGCCAGGGCCGGCAGGAAATAGTGCAGAAAGCTTGCGATGAGGCCGATCAGCCGCCACTTGTTCCCGCGCATGAGCTTGCGGCTCAGGCGCACGGCCCGGTGCGCGGGCAGCCTCGGCTGCGCCGCGAGCGCGACGGGGGTCAGGCTGTAGGCCAAGAGACGGTTCACAAACGCCACGGCGAATACGACGAACCACACCACGCACAGCACCACCAGGCCGATGGAGAGCGGAATCTGGTACATGCCGAGCTGCTCGGCGAACAGCCCGATCACGTGCAGGCCGCCGATGCACAGCGGCACCGGCGCGGCAAACGCCATGAGCGCCCAGAGCAGCACCCACAGGAGCCGATACAGCATCCCGAAAAGCGCGCGCGGATACCGGCCGGAAAAGCAGGAAAACGCCTGCAGCACCCCCGGCTTTTTGCCGCGCAGAAAATCAAGGAAATAGCCGGAAAGCGACACGGAAACGGGCAGGCCCACGAACAGGTACACGCCCAGCACGATCGCCGCGCCCGGCAGCGCCGACAGAAGCGGCAGCGTGTTCACCGACGGCGACGAAAGGTGGAGCATCAATTCCATCGCAAACCCCTGCGGGTCCTGCAGCGGGGACGGCAGCGAAAGACCGAGCACCGCCGCAAGATCCGGCGGCGACATCAGATAGGCCACCAGCGCGATGGTGACGGCCATCGGCAGGCCCGCAAGGACGAGCGCGCCCAAGGGGCCAAACCACTTTCGATGGAGCAGCCCGCGCACCCGGCGCTTCATGGCGGCGCGTTCCGACACGGAAAACACAACCTTTCTACAGCTCTCGATCCCAGAATACAAAAAGACAAGGTAATTATACCCCATCAAACGACGGTTGCGCAAGAGCGGCCTTGGCTTGCACATTTTGGCAGCGAAATTTGCCCGTTTGGCAAAGCGGCCCGGGCCGCCCGCGCATTGCGGCTTGTGGGCGGGGAGAAAGGGGCTGGCCGGAAAGCCTGCCTGTTTCGCGGGCGCCGCGATGGGGGCGCGGGCGTTGGGGGCGCAAAGGAATCTTTTCTGCCCGCAATAGCCAAAATAAAAGAGCCGCCGCATGGTTTGCGCACGGCAGCCTCTTCTCTTATTTCGCCGTTTTCCTCGACGCGATCTTCATCCGCTGGTCGTGCGCCAGCACGCGCTTTCGCATGCGAAGGCTCTGCGGCGTTACCTCCAGCAGCTCGTCGTCCGCGATGAACTCCAGGCATTCCTCCAGCGAAAGCGCCTTGACCGACACCAGCCGCAGGCTGTCCTCCGCCGAGGCGGCATTGCGCGTGTTCGTGACGTGCTTCTTCCGGCACACGTTCACGCCGATATCGCCCGGCCGGCTGGAAGCGCCCACGACCATGCCCGCGTATACCTGCGTGCCCGGCCCAACGAACAGCGCCCCCCGCTCCTGCGCGCCGTGCAGCCCGTACGCGGTCGCCTCGCCCGTCTCAAACGCCACCAGCGCGCCCACCAGGCGCGTGGGCAGCTCGCCCTTGAAGGGCGCGTACGTCTCAAACACGGCGGACATGATGCCCTCGCCGCGCGTGTCGGTCATGAACTCCGACCGATACCCGAACAGCCCGCGCGAAGGGACGAGAAACTCAAGCCGCACCCTGTCCGCCCCGCTCATGCTCTCCAGCGTGCCGCGCCTTCGTCCCACCTTTTCGATGACCGCGCCCGCGTACGCCTGTGGCACGTCCGCCACCATGCGCTCAATCGGCTCGCACGTTTCCCCGTCGATCTGCTTCAAAAGCACCTCGGGCTTTGACACCTGCAGCTCATACCCCTGCCGCCGCATCGTCTCAATGAGGATCGACAAATGCAGTTCGCCCCGCCCGGACACGAGGAACGCGTCCGGCGTGGCCGTCTCCGCCACGCGCAGCGACACGTCGGTCTGCAGTTCCCGCATCAGGCGCGCCCGCAAATGGCGGCTGGTGACAAACTTGCCCTCCCGCCCGGCAAACGGGCTGTCGTTGACGGAAAACGTCATCTGCACCGTGGGCTCCGAAATGCGCACGAACGGCAGCGGCTCGGGGGCCGTGGGATCGCATACCGTGTCCCCGATGTTCACATCCTCAAACCCGCTCAGGGCCACGATGTCGCCCATGGCCACGGATTCGGCCTCCACGCGCTTTAGCCCGTCAAACGTAAAAAGGCCGGCCAGGCGCATCGGCTGCGTCACCCTGTCCTCGCCGTGCACCGCGCGCACCGCCGTCATGCCGCGCACAAGCGTGCCCCGCTCGATGCGCCCGATGCCGATGCGGCCGACGTACTCGCTGTAGTCGATCGTGGAGATCAGCACCTGCGCCGGGCCGTCCAGCTCCCCCTTGGGCGCGGGGATGTGCGAAAGGATGGCCTCAAACAGCGGGGTAAAATCCTTGCCGGGCTCTTTCCAGTCAAGCGTCGCCGTGCCCAGGCGGGCGGAAGCGAACAAAATGGGCTGGTCCAGCTGCGTTTCCGGCGCGTCCAGCTCGATGAACAGGTCCAGCACCTCGCCGATGACCTCCTCGCAGCGGGCGTCGGGCCGGTCCACCTTGTTGACGCACACGATGACCGGCAGCGAAAGCTCCAGCGCCTTCCTAAGCACAAACCGCGTCTGCGGCATCGGCCCCTCAAACGCGTCCACGAGCAGCATGACGCCGTCCACCATCTTCAAAACGCGCTCCACCTCGCCGGAAAAGTCGGCGTGGCCGGGCGTATCGACGATGTTGATCTTCACGCCTCCCCAGTGCACGGCCGTGTTTTTCGCGAGGATGGTGATGCCGCGCTCGCGCTCCAGGTCGCCGGAGTCCATGACGCGCTCCATGACCTGCTGGTTTTCCCGAAATGTGCCGCTCTGGCGCAAAAGGCCGTCGACCAGCGTGGTCTTTCCATGGTCGACGTGCGCGATGATGGCGATGTTTCGAATGTCCTCCCGGGTGGTCCGTGACATGCTGTACCCCTTTCTGGCGGGTCCGTATCTAGAAGGTGGCCTTCGCCGTGTCGGCGAGCCGCAAACCCTTGTTATTTTCTTCAGCCCAGCGGATGGACCATTCATTTTGGAACAAGATAACCTCGCGCTCAAACCGGTCCTTGGCGATGATGCTCGTCGAGGACAGGCGGAGGTTCTCCGCCGGGCACGGGCTTTCGTCGATCCAGCGCACAAACCGATAGTCGAGCGTCTCGCGCCGGATCTCCACGCCGTACTCGCTTCGCAGCCGGTGCTCCAGCACGTCAAACTGCAAAACGCCCACCACACCGACGATCAGCTCCTCGCGGCCGATCTCCGGGCGCCTGAACACCTGGATGGCGCCCTCCTCGGAAAGCTGCGTGACGCCCTTGACGAACTGCTTGCGCTTCATGCTGTCCAGCGCGCTGACCCTGGCAAAGTGCTCCGGCGCGAACACCGGGATGCCCTCGTAGTGCAGCTTTCGCGACAGGGCCAGCGTGTCCCCCAGGCGGAACACCCCCGGGTCGAACAGGCCGATGATGTCGCCCGGGTAGGCCGTCTCCACGCTCTCGCGCTCGTCGGCCATGAACTGCTGCGGCTGCTTGAGCTGGATCAGCTTGTCCGTGCCGCTGTGCCAGACGGTCATACCCTTTTCAAACACCCCTGAGCAAATGCGCAAAAACGCCAGGCGGTCCCGGTGCGCGGGGTTCATGTTGGCCTGTATCTTGAAGATGAAGCCGGAAAACGGCGATTCCACCGGGTCCACCGGGCCTTCCTCTGCCACGCGCGGCAGGGGCGGTGGCGCGAAGGTCAAAAACCGCTTCAAGAACGGTTCCACGCCGAAGTTCGATACCGCGCTGCCAAAGAATAGGGGCGTCAGCTCCCCGCGGCGGACCGCGCCCTCGTCAAACGCGTCGCCCGCGACGTCCAAAAGCTCCATCTCGCCTTGCAGCCGGTCGATGTAGTGCTTTTCAAGGGCGCTGAAAAGCGCCGGGTCGTCAAGGCCCACCTCGTACACGTCTACGCGGCGCTTGCCGTGGTCGCCCGCGGCGTACAGTTCCACCATGCGCGTGTCGCGGTGGCACACGCCCTGAAAGTCGCCGTCCACGCCGATGGGCCAGTTCATCGGGCAGGCGCGGATGCCGAGCACCTGCTCCAGCTCCTCCATCAGGGAAAACGGGTCCTTCGCGGCGCGGTCCATCTTGTTGACGAACGTAAAAATAGGGATGCCCCGCATGCGGCAGACCTTGAACAGCTTGATGGTCTGCGCCTCCACGC
>CAZUIA010000022.1:0-21039 GCA_964620835.1 uncultured Oscillospiraceae bacterium | reverse complement strand
TTTGGCGGCCTGACGGACGACACGGCCATGGACGACGTGTCCCCGGCGCTGCCAAAGCTTCGGGAGCACCCGCTCAGGATGCTGCTGGCCATGGAAAAGGAGGTCGTCGGCGTCTACATCACCGGCCACCCGCTGGACGAGTACGCCGAGGCGCTGGACGCCATGAGCTTTTCCACCCGCTTTTTGGAGGAGCTTTCCGAGCGCGAGGACCACGGCATCGAGTGGGACGGCCGCCGGGTTCGCATGGGCGGCGTGATTTCGGACGTGCGCTCCAAGGCCACCAGGGCGGGCGCGCTCATGGGCTTTGTGGTCCTGGAGGACCTGACCGGGCAGGTGGAGGGGCTGGTGTTCCCGCGCGTGTGGGAGCGCCTTGGCCCGGAGCTCTCGGCGGACAGGCCCGTGGTGCTCTCGGGCCGGCTTTCGATCCGCGAGGACGAGGCACCCAAGCTCATCGTGGAGGAGGTCTATCCCCTTACCAAGGACGCGGCCGCGGACACGCCGGAGAACGCTTCCCCGGAATTGCCGCCCGATCCGCCGAAGCTGTATATCCGCGTGCCCACGCGGGAACATATGAAGGAGGCGCTGCCCATGCTCGCCACAGCGCGGGGTTCCTCGCCGGTGCTGTTTTACATCGACACGGAAAAGTGCACGCTCAAAGCGCCCGAGTGCTACTGGTGCGACGCGGACGGCGAGCTTTTGCAGGAGCTGATGGGCTGCTACGGCGCCAAGAACGTGCGCCTGGTGCGCCGGGAGGGCGGCGCATGACGGCCCTGGACGGGTTCGTGCTGGCCGCCTACGGCTTCTTCAGCCTCCTTGCGTTTGCGCTGATGGGCGTGGACAAATACCGGGCGCGCCGCAAGCTCTCGCGCATCCGGGAGAGGACGCTGCTCCTCTCGTGCGCGTGCTTCGGCGCGCTGGGCGGGTGGCTTGGGATGCACGCGTTTTCGCACAAGACGCGCCACGCGAAGTTTTTCATCAGCGTGCCGGTGATGCTTTTGCTGCAGGCCGCGCTGCTCACGCTGTATTTTGTCAGATGGAGGGCATAGAAAAAACAAGATGGGCAAGCTGAACTACCTTTTGTCGCGGCTTTCGCGGATGGACTACCGCGCGATGCTGGAGACGGCGCGGCAGATTCACAAAAAGACGGGCAAGCCCGTGCCGTGGCTGCTGGCGGACATGGTGCGCTGCGCGCTTTCCTATGGCGCGGGGTATGTGGACTATAAAATCGCGGAGATGTACCGCCTCTCGCCCGCGCAGCGAAGGACGCAGATCACCCGCGCGATTTCCAACCGCATCGTGGCGCGCATGAACGACAAGGCGTACTGGCATCACTTCGACGACAAGTCCGAGTTCAACACGCTATTTGCGCGGCAGGTCAACCGGGGCTGGATCGACCTGCGAAAGGCCACGGAGGAGGCGTTCGCGGCGTGGGCCGAGGCGCGACAGGACAAAGACATCATCGGCAAGCCCATGGAAGGCTCCAGCGGGCAGGGGATCGTGAAATATGAAAAGGGCCGCCTGCCGCCCTTTGCGGACATCCGCGCGGCGGGCATCGACCTGCTGGAGGAGTGCGTGATCCAGCATGAAAAGATGCAGGCGCTGTGCCCCACGTCGGTCAACACCCTGCGCATCGCCACGCTGCTTGGGGACAAAAAGGAGGGCATCGTGTACGCGGCGCTTCGCATCGGCAACGGGCGCGTGGTGGACAACGTGGACCAGGGCGGCATGGCCGCGCAGATCGACCTGGAAACGGGCAGGCTCAACACCGTCGCGGCGGACAAAAAGGGCAACCGCTTTGAGCATCACCCCATGACCGGCGTCAGGATCCCGGGGTTTCAGATCCCCTACTGGGAGGAGGCCGCGGCCATGTGCCTTGAGGCCATGCGCGTCATCCCGCAGGTCAGGTTCGTGGCGTGGGACGTGGCCATCACGCCGTCGGGCCCGGTGTTCATTGAGGGCAACTCGTTCCCGAGCCACGCCATCCCGCAGTTTGCCGCCCATTACCCGGACGGCATCGGCATCGTGCCCCGGTTTGAGGAGTTCATCGACCTGTAAAACCGCATCCGAAAAAACCTTTCGCGAAAACCCGCCGGGTTTTCAGCGAATCGCGGCCTGCGCCGCCTGCCCGGGTCGGACCTTGTCCGGCCCTTTTCCCTGTGACGGGTACAACCCCTTGGTTTTCCCTATACAGCCACCCTATACCGCGCTTTTCCCGTCGAACGATTTTTGAATCCCCGGGGCAGGAAACGCGGCCCGCGCGCCGAAATGGGCCGCTAGCAGAACCGTAAAACCGGCTTTGGTGCAGGAGGGACGCTATGCCGCGCGCAGACCGCCATGCACAAAGGAACGCCGAGGGCGTATGGAGCATCCCCATTTCCACGATCGACCCCAACCCCCACCAGCCCCGTCAGAGCTTTGACGAGGAAGCCTTGAACGCCCTGGCGGCGTCCATCCGGCAGGTGGGCCTTTTGCAGCCCGTCGCCGTGCGCGCGGTGGGCATCGCCCGCTACGAGCTGATCGCCGGGGAACGCCGGCTTCGCGCGTGCGAAAAGCTGGGCATGACCCACATCAACGCGCTCGTGCTGCCCGCGACGGAAAACCACAGCGCGCTGCTCGCGCTGGTGGAAAACCTGCAGCGCGAGGACCTGCACTACCTCGACGAAGCCGAAGGATACCTTGAGGTGCTTAGAACCTGCGCCATGACGCAGGAGGCGCTCGCAGAGCGCATCGGGCTGAGCCAGAGCGCCGTGGCGAACAAGCTGCGCCTTTTGAAGCTGGACCCGCCGGTGCGCGCCGCGCTTCGGGCGTGCGGCCTCACCGAGCGGCACGCGCGCGCGCTGCTGAAGCTGCCCTTGTCCACGCTGCAGATGGACGCCGTGCGCCGCATGGACAGCCAGCATCTGACCGTCAAGCAGGCCGAGGTCTTGGTGAAGGACATGCTGACGGCCTTGCCGCCCAAGCGGTCCAGCCGGCGCATTCTTTCGCTCATTCGCGACCACAGGCTGTACATCAACGCCATCCGCGACATCGCAAGGCAGATGCAGGCCGCGGGGCTTCAGGCGCAAACGGAGGTGAACGAGACCGACGAGGAGCTTACGATCACCGTGCGCGTTTTCAGGGGAGCGAAGGCCGGCAAGGCGCGCGCGCAGGCGTCCGGCTCGTAAAAATGGGTTTGTTGGATGCAATTGCATGCGTTTTTGTTTACATTTATGCTTTCCTCCGGTCCGGTCTTGTGGTAAGCTAGTGCGTGGATGCTTGGAAGCGTCCAAATCGCAGACCGGGGTTGATGTGTCCGTATGAGGAAAGGTTTTTTGAAAATGAAAGACGCGCTTTTCGCGCTCGTTTCGCGCCTGTTTGCCCGCGGCGCGCGGCCGCACGCGGACCGGGGCGCGCGGGAGGAGGCCGCGCACGGCGCGCGCTATGTCGTCGTGGACCTGGAATGGAACCAGTACCCCAAGTGGGTGCGCACGCCGGTTTCGTCCACCGGCGTGGTGATGCCGCACGAGATCATCCAGATCGGCGCGGTCAAGGTTGACGAGAGCTTTCGCCCGATCGAGACGTTCACGGTGGGGGTAAGGCTGCAGGGGCGCAGGAAACTCTCCAAGCACGTGGCGCGGGTGGTGCAAAAAACGCAGGAGGAGATCGACCAGGGGCTTGATTTTCCCGAGGCGTACGCGTACTTCTCGGACTGGAGCGCCGACGCGGAGCGGTTCATCACCTGGGGCGGGGACGATCTGCGCGTGTTCCAGAACAATTTGGCCTACTACAAGATGGGCTCCGTGGACGCGGGATGCTGGTATGACGCGCAGCTCATCTATGCCCGCCAGGTGCGGGGCGACCGGGTGCAGACCGCGCTCAAGACCGCCGCGGAGGCGCTGGGCGTGGACGAGGACCTGATCCACCATGACGCCCTGAACGACGCGTACATCACGGCGTCCATCTGCCAGTGCCTGGACATGGACAAGGGCATGGTGGAGCTGGAGCGGCCGAGGGTTTTGCCCCAGCGGAATGAAAACCGGCTGTTTTTGCAAAAGAAGTTCGTCTCCGCCAGCTGCGAGAGCGGATTTGAGACGCGGGCGCTGGCCAAGCAGCATGTGGCCGCGGTGCCTGTGCCGTGCCCGGATTGCGGCGCGGCGATGAAGCTGGAAACGTCGCGGGTGTCCGGCGGCGACCGCTGGATGCGCATGGCCTCGTGCAAGACGCACGGCAAGCATTTGATCCGCTACCGCGTGCGCCATAAGTCCGACGGGGAGTTCACCTGGACGCGGACGGTCTACGCGCCGGACGAGGAGCTGGAGAAATACTACCGCGAGCTGGCGCAAAAGCGGCAGCAGCCGCGCAAAAGGCCCCAGAAGGCCCCGAAGGAGCGTGTGGCGCAGCAGCCGGCCGCGACCGCGCAGGGGTGACGGGGGCGGGGAGAAGCGCTCTGTGAGGAGCGCGCCATATAAAGACACAGCGTCAGCGGGCCGAAAAGCATTGGCCCGCTGACGCTTTGTCAACGGGCGGGGTGAAACGCCGCACGCGGCGGGTATGCGGGCCGGCGCGCGCGAGGGTGTGCCGCGGCCAAAGCAGCGCACGGCAAAGAAAGGGGCCGCCTCACGACAATCGTGCGGCAGCCCCTTGATCTTGGCCGGAATGTATCCCCCACGCCCCAAAGAAGGGGCCCGGGGATGAAATCCCCGGCGGTTTCCAAAGGCGGAGCCTTTGGCCGCCGGAGGCCCTTTCGCGCGCGGGGCGGGCGGAAAGGGCGATTCCGTTCCCCCGCGCCGCACTTTTCCCGCCCGCAACACCCGTGCGGCGCGGGTTCCTCCCCGATGCTCGCGCGCACGCGAGCGAGGACGCCCGCACGGAGTACCGTGCTTTTGCCCGTCGCTTCGCTACAATCAGATCACGCCAAAAATCGCCCCATTTTTCGCGCAACAACCCCTATACGAAAGGGATGAATGGATCTGGTTCTGATCCGCGCACACCGCGCGCCCCCGATCCTACGCCCAGCCGCAGGTCTTGCGGAAATCCTTCTCGCGGTGGAAGGTGATGTAGTTGGAATCGTGGAAGTTGTTCGCGCCGTTGAACGCGGTGCGCGAAGCGTACACGATGTCCTCGCCGTCAAAGATGAAATCCACATACTGGAACCCCACGTCGTCGGGCGAGTAGGCGGACCCGTCGATCAGATCCTTGACGATCGTCCAGTTCAGCAAGTCTTTGGACACAGACAGCGAAAGGATGTTGCGCTGGCCCGGCGCGGTGTCGTCGATCACCTTGTTGACGAGCGCGACGTAATAGCCGGTGACCGGGTCCTGGCGGAGGCTGAACTTGCTCATCCCGCCGTTGAAATCCACAAACCGCTCAAACGAAAGCGCCTTGTCCAGGTCGGAAAGGTCGGCCTTCAGCAGCATCGCCTTGCCGTGCGAGGGGCTTGGCAGCGGCCTGTTGTCGCGGTATACGTTGCTGATCTGGTAGCGCAGGAAGTTGTACATCTCGCCGTCCGGGCCCGCGACGGCATTGCCCTCGTGGCAGCCCCAGCGGCAGTCCTTCACCGCGCCCGGCCAATTGCGGTCAAAGGGCAGAAATTCGCTCAGCACCCAGTTGGCCGGGTCCATCAGGTCCTTCGACGCGTCGGCGGACACCAGCGCGTTTTCATGCCCGCCCATCTCCCATGTGCCGTATTCCACGGCCGTCCACACGCGGCCCCTGTGGTGAATGACGGGCGTGGGCGCCTGGTGCATGCCCTTTTCGTCGCGGATGCCCGCACCGGGGAACAGCGTGACGGGCTTTACCCAATGCGCGCCGTCGTCCTCGGAATAGCCGATCTGGAAATCGCCGTATTCCGCGGTCATGGACGCCATGAACACCTTGCCCTCATGGACGAACAGCTTGCCCCAGAAGCAGGGGAACAGGTCGCACAGGTACTGCCACGTTTGGCCGCCGTCGTCGGACTTGTACACAAACGTCAGGTTTTGTGCGTGGCGCGGGCCGTACACGTCCATGGACACAAGCAGGCGGCCCGTCGGGGTTTTGACGATGGACGGGCTGCAGAGATAGCGGCCCGAAAACTTGAACGCCTCATCCCTTGGGTGCAGGTAGTTGACCACAATGCCCGGAACGTCGCCCGTGCGGAACAGCCGAACGTCGCTCTTTTCCTTGGGCGCGCCCGCGCGGCGCACGAACACCTCGTATTCCCGGCCGGGGATCAGGTGTTCAAACGCGGTCAGGCCGCTCTGTGCTTTTCGCACGATGGCGGGTTGGTCGTTGGCGCGCAGGCGGCAGACCGCCTCGTGCGGGCCGTCCGCGCCCCGGTCAAACCATTCGATTTCGCACCGGTTTTCGTACGGCGCGACGCGGCAGATATAGGGCAGCGTCTTTTTCTCATTTTCACTAAGGCGCGTATAGGGGGCAAAGTCCCAGCCGGTTTGTCCGCGCATCAGACAGTCCCTCGCTTTCTTCCCAAATTTGAATTATCGGATCATGTCCTTGAGCCACTCCGTCAGGGTCCGAAGCTGCTCGACCTCGTCAAAGTACAGCGGCGTCATTTCATGGGCGCTTCTGGCCCGGGTGGCGATGCCCATGGGCAGCCCCGCGCCGCGCAGGTACGCCTTGGCGTTGACGGGATAGCACTGCCTTTCGATCTGCGAGCACATCGTCAGCGCGGCCTGCAAACGGTCGGCCTTTTCGGGCCTATCCACAAAGTGCTCGCACAGCCACACGTACAGCTCGGGATGGAAATTGGCCATCACGCCGGAAAAGCCCGCCGCGCCCGCGCGAAGCGACGACAGGAGCGTGGCCGTGTTGGCGTTGTACAGGGCAAGGCCGCTGCCGTCAAGCAGCCCGACGCGCTTTTCAATGCGAGAAAGGTCGCAGCAGGTGTCCTTGAGGAACCGAAACCGCCCGGTCGAAGCGCAGTGGCGCAGCACCTCGTCCGATAGCATCCACTTGTAGGGGTAGGGGCACTCATACAGGCCCAGCGGCACGCTTTCGGGCAGCGCGTTTAGCAGCGTATCCAGGCCGTTCAGCCAGCGTTTGTCCGTAGCGCCCTTTTCGGCCATCCGGTTGGTGATCAGGATCACCGCGTCCACGCCGGTATCGGCGATGGCCTTCAGCTCCTCGATCTGATCGTCCGGCGCGTAGGACACATGCCCGGAGGCGATGACCGGCACCTTCGCGCGCGCCTTCACGTACGCGGCCAGGGCCACGCGCTCAGGGCGGCTTAAAAAGAACATTTCGCTCGACTGGCAGACCGCGAACAATCCGGCCACGCCCGCGCTTTCATAAAACGCGATAAGCGCGTTCACCGCCGCGTAGTCGATCCGGCCGTCCTCCGTAAACGGCGTGAGCATCACCGGCCAGACGCCGGCCTTTTCATTTTGGGGCATGAAGCGTTCCCCCTTGCTGTGTTGTCAGTCCGGCCCGCCGCACCTCACGCCGCACATCGTGGATGCGGTGGAATGTGATGGCGTTGGCGTTGTGGAAGTTGTACGCGCCGTGAAGCGCCGTGCGCACCGCGGCCAGCAGGTCCCCGCCGGAGAAGATGAAAGACGGGTACTGAAACCCGGTCTTGCCGGGGCCCTCCGGCCAGCCGTTGTCGCGGTAGTTGATCAGGTCCGCCACCGTTTTCCAGTGGACCGCGTCCGTGGAAACGGCGAGGGAGAGGATGTCCCGGCGGTACATCCACGCGTCGTCCGGCCGGTTCATCAGCGCGCAGTAGTGCCGCGTTTCCTCGTCCCACTGCACGTGAAACTTCGTGTAGTTGCCCTCCAGCGCCACAGCCGTGAGAAACCCCTGCGTATCGCCCGGCTTGTCCGCGTCAAGGCCCAGC
Organism: uncultured Oscillospiraceae bacterium; assembly: GCA_964620835.1. Classification (GTDB taxonomy): domain Bacteria; phylum Bacillota; class Clostridia; order Christensenellales; family Aristaeellaceae; genus Avichristensenella. Next base: position 13,226 of record CAZUIA010000022.1, on the reverse strand, counting down.
AGCACGGCCACGCCGTAGGGCGGGTTCGCATCTTTGGTATGGTAGCGCAGGAGGTTGCCCACGCGGCCGTCCGGCAGGGCGAGCACGTTGCCCTCCAAAAGCTGCGGGTGGCCGCCCTTGACCGCGCCCGGCCACGTGGGGTCGTGCGCCACATAGGGCGAAAGCGTCCAGCTTGCGGGGTCCATCAGGTCATTCGAAAGATCCGCCGACAGGATGCCCGCCTTGTGCACGTTCCGCGCCCAGGTGCCCCATTCCACCGCCGTCCACACGCGGCCGGCGTGAAAGAGCACGGGCGTGGGCGCCTGGTGCGGGCCCCCGGCCAGGCGGTCGCCGCCCCGAAGCAACTTGACGGGTCTTGACCAGGTGTTCCCCTCGTCCCTCGAGCAGCCGATCAGGTAGTTGCCGTATTCGCCGTCCACGCCCATCAGGTACAGCGTGCCGTCATGGTAGAACATCTTGCCCCAAAAGCAGGGGCAGATGTCGGTCACATAGCGCCACGTACGGCCGCCGTCGTCGCTTCGGTACAGGAGCGTCAGCATCTGCGCGGCGTTTCCCCAGTACACATCATGGGTGAGCAGCAGCGCGCCGGAGGGCAGCTCTAAAAGGAACGGGCTGGCCGTGGAGCGGCCGGAAAAGGCGAAGGTGTAGTCGTCCGGGTGGATGTAGTTGACCACCGTGCCGGGAAAATACCCGGTGCGAAACAGGCGATGGAGGCTGCGGGCGACCGGCTTTCCCGCGTCATTGAGCGCGAACACGCCCACCTCATAGTCGACGCCATTGACAAGGCCGGAAAACCGGCAGCTTGTCGCATCCGGCGGCAGCAGCAGCGGGTCCGGGATGCCCGCGGGGCGGTTGTTGGCAAAGCCGACGCTCTGCCCGCGCCGCGCGACGTTCACGCGGTATTGGGCCACGCCCGGCGTTTTGGGCGGCAGCCATTCCAGCTCCACGCACCCCTCGCCCACCGAAAGGCGCACGATGCGCACGTCAAAGCCTTTGTGCATCGCGCCAAAGAGCGACGTTTCCGCCGGCACGAACGGCCGGTGCCCCCAGGGTTTTTCAAGGTAGCCGCTCATGGGGCCGACACCTCCTTGGAAAGGTCAAAGCGGTGGAAGGTGATGTAGTTGGCGTTGTGGTAGTTGTACGCCCCAAAGATCGCGGTGCGGGAAACGAGCAGCAGCGTTTCGTCCTCCAGCAGCGCGTCCGGGTACTGAAACGCGGTGCGGGTCGGCCACTCCTCAGGGCACAGGGGCCGCACGTCCAGCAGGTCGCGCATGAATTCCCAGTGGACCAGGTCCCTGGACCGCATGAGCGACAGGCGGCCCCGGTAATACGTCGGCTCATCCGCGACGCGGCTGACCATGGCAAAGTACAGGCCGCTCTTTTTGTGGCGCACAATCGTAAAGCGCGAGAGGTTGCCCTCAAAGGGGATGATTTTGTGAAACGCCGGGGCAAGGTCCGGGTGCTCCGTATCGATCTTCAGCATGCCCGCCAGCCCGTAGGAGGGGTCCCCGCCGCGCGTCTCGTAGCGCAGGATGTCATACAGCGCCCCGTCCGGCCCCACGACCATGTTGCCTTCCAGGAATCCGGTGCGCGGCGCGCCCTTCGATGCGCCCGGCCAGGCGGGATCATACCGAAGCGGCGCCGAGCAGATCCACGCGCCTTTGTCCATCAGGTCCGCGCCCGCGTCGGCGGACACAATGACCGTGTCGTGGTAGCCGACCGGGTAGGAACCGACGTCCATGCTCGTCCACAGGCGGCCCCTGTGCTCCACCACCGGCAGGGACGACCGCATCGGCCCGCCGGTCAGACGCGTGCCGCCTTCGTACAGCACGATGGGCGCGCTCCAGGTGCGGCCAAAGTCCGCCGAGCGGCCCAGCAGCAGATCGCCGCACTCGGTGGCGCAGCCGAGCATGAAAAGCGCGTCCCGGTGCCAAAAGAGCTTGCCCCAGAAACAGGGGACAATGTCCGTGACAAACGTCCAGGTTTTGCCGTCGTCCCTGGAGGAGAAGATCTTCGTCAGGTTTTGCGGCGCGTCGCCCCAGTAGACGTCGTGGCTGACGAGCAGCTCGCCGCTGGGCAGGCGCACGATGCCCGGCGTGGCCGTGGACCTGCCGGAATACGAATACGTATAATCGTCCGCGTGGATGTAGTTCACCACCGTGCCCGGCGCGTTCGCGGGGCGGACCGGGCGCGGCAGCGCGCACCCAAGGGATATATCCCCCGAAAACGCCTCGATCCGCACCTCGTAGTCGCAAAGGTTTGCAAGCCCCGACGCCTCGGCGAAGGGCGTATGCGCCAAAACATCGACCTGGGAAAGCGAGGGGTCCGCGTTTTCGCCGTACGGGATCAGGGACAGCCGGTAGCGGTCCGCGCCGCGCACTTCCTGCCAGGCGGCGCGGACACTGCCGTCCCCGGGCAAAAGGTGGGTGATCAAAAACCGGTACGGCTTGCCTAAAACGCCGAAAGCGTCGGTGGTAACGGGATCATAGGGCGCATAGCCCCACGCGCGCGTGTAGTCCATGGTGCGCTCCTTATGAGTTGTTAAAAATAGTGAACGGGAATGCCGCGTGAAGGCCAAGCTCCGCAGCGTGAAAAGCAGCGGTTTTTGCCCGGCCGCGCCGCCTTTTGCAAGGCGCGGCCGCTGGCTGCTTTTGACGCGGAAAAGCTTTCCAGCCCATAAAAGGGGCTTGTGGACGGCCAAGGCACCCCGTGCCGTCCACAAGCCGAAGGGAAACGAACCAATTACATGGCGGAGAAATCGTCGTACAGCTTCTGCGCCAGCTCCAGGTATTCCGCAAGGCCGGCGGCTTCCAGCTTCGAAAGGTACGCGTCCCAGCCCTCCTCGATGCCGCCTTCGGCGATCCACAGGGCGAACTGCTCCTTGGTGACGTTGTTGATGTCCGTCTCCAGCTCCGTGTAGCGGGACTGGAGGTCCTGCGGCACCATCAGGCGCGGATACAGCCGCTCCGTGGGCAGGATGTAGGGCTTGTACATCTCGATGGCTTCCTGGCGAACCTTGAGCGCGCCGTCATAGGTGATCTTGTCGGCGATCTCAGCGGGGATGAGCAGCGCCAGGCAGTTGCCCGGGCAGTCTTCCTTCATCTGCTCGTCCGCGGCCTGCGGAAGCTGCAGGTAGCCGTTTTCGGTCTTCTCCAGGTACTTGCCAAAGGACCCGTAGAAGCCCGTGAGGGACCGCTCCGGGGCCGCGATCACGTCCGCCAGGCGGATGGACGCCTCGGGGTACTTGTTGTTCTTGAAGATGGTGAAGTAGTTGCGGGTGACCTGGTTCAACTGGCTGCGGATGTAGCCCTTTTCCACGCCCTCCACCGTAAACGGGGCCATGGCCACGTACGTCTCGGGATCGGGGTTGTGGAAGGAGTGGAAGGAGCCTACGAACGCCGGCACGGCGCGCGTCTTGGCCAGGTACTCGTTCCATTCGTCGGTGAACACCGCGCCCGGGATCAGGCCTTCCTTGTACATCGCGTTCAGCGTCTTGACCGGGGCCATGATGGCCGGATCGGTGAAGTTGTATTCGACCGTCTTGCCGTCCTCGTTGATGGAGAGGTACACGCGGTCCTGGTCGCCGGGGACCACAACGCCGTAGGCGGCGTAGAAGTCCAGCTGGCTGCCGATGAAATAGTTGTAGCGGAAGTAGTAGGGGATGACGCCCTCGGGAATGGAGCCCTTGCCCGCGTTTTCCTTAAAGGCGCGCATGACTTCCACAAACTCCACGTCCGTGGTCGGCACCGAAAGGCCCAGCTCGTCCAGCCACACCTTGTTGATCAGCCACTGGTCGCGGATGCCGGACTGCACGATCTCATCGCGAAGGCACGGCAGGCTGTAGATGTTGCCGTCGCTGGAGGTGATCAGCCGGCGCACGTTCGGATTTTCTTCCAGATAGGCCTTCCAGTTGGGCGCGTATTTGTCGATCAGGTCGTTGAGCGGGTAGATCGCGTCCGCCTCGATGCAGTCGGCGATCTGCTTGTCGGTCGGGTTGCCCCAGAAGATGTCCGGGAAGTCCTGCGTGGAGAACACGAGGTTGCGCTGCTCGACCGTGTCACCGGTGTTCATGTGGTAAAAATTCATCTTGATGCCGGTATCTTCCTGGAGCTTTTTGATCCACAGAAGGTCCGCCATGTTGCCCACGTGGCTGCCCGAGACGACGTCGATCGTAAGCTCGATGGGCTCCTTGACGATCCGATCGCCCTCCAGGTAGGTGTTGTCGTCGATCATCGCGGGTTCGGATGCTAGGGCCAGGCCGCCAAACATTGTCAGCAGCAGAGCCAAAGCCAGCGACAGAGAGAGAAAACCTTTTTTCATTGCCTTTCCTCCTTTACTCCATGAAACCTTATCTTCAGGCGGGTTTTCCGCCAAAGGGGCAAAGCGGCGGCCGCGGCCTCAGCCCTTGACCGCCCCGATCATCACGCCCTTGACAAAGTGCTTTTGCACGAACGGGTAGACGATCAGCATCGGCACCGTGGAAACGACGATGATCGCGTACTTCATCGTCTGCAGCTTCAGCGTCGTGTCCGCGCCCACGTCCAGGCTGGCCATGTCGTCGGTGTACTGGTTGGCGATGAGGATGTTGCGCAAAACAAGCTGCAGGCTGAACAGGTTCTTGTCCCGCAGGTAGATCATCGCGTTGAAGTAGCTGTTCCAGTGGCCGACCGCGTAGTACAGGGCCAGCACCGCGACCACCGCGCCCGAGAGCGGCAGCACGATGGACACGAAGTAGCGAAACTCGTTGCACCCGTCCACCTGCACGGCGTCCCACAGGTCCTCGGGGATGGTGTTTTCAAAAAACGTGCGGCAGATGATCATGTTGTATACGCTCAGGCCACTCAGCAGGATCATCACAAAGAACGTGTTGTACAGCTTCAGCGTGTTTTTCACCAGCAGGAACGTCGGAACCAGGCCGCCGGAGATGAACATGGTGACCGTGAAGACGGCCATGACGATCCTTCGAAACGGCATTTCCTTCCGGGACAGCGCAAACCCGGCCGTGAGCGTCAAAAAGAGGTTAAAGAGCGTGCCGAGCGCCGTGTAGACGACGGTGTTTCGGTAGCCGGTCCACAGCTCCCGGTTTGCCATGATGCGCCCGTAGCCGTCAAACGTGATGCCCTTGGGGATGACGACCACCTTGCCGAGCGCCACCAGCGACGGGTCGCTGAAGGAGGCCACGATGATGAAATACAGCGGATACACGCACAGCGCGACGCACAAAAGGGTGAACGCGATGTTGACGGCGTTGAAGATCCTGTCGCCCCGCGTGTCGTGGATGCGCATGCTTGCGGCTTGCCGGGCCATGGGATGCCTCCTTTCCTGTTGCTAAAAGATGCCGATGGCGCTGGTCTTTTTCGTGATGGCGTTGACCGTGAGCAGCAGCGCCAGGTTGATGACGGAGTTGAACAGGTTGACCGCCGCGGAATAGCTGTACTGCCCCTCCCGGATGCCGATGCGGTAGACATAGGTGGAGATGATCTCCGAGGTGGACAGGTTCAGCGCGTTTTGCATAGCGAACACCTTTTCAAAGCCCACGCTCATGAGCTTGCCGGTGTTGAGGATCAAAATGGTGATGACCGTCGGCAGGATGGTCGGAAAATCGATGTACCAGATGCGCTGCGTCTTGCTCGCGCCGTCGATGATGGCGGCCTCGTGCATGCTGATATCCACGGACGACAGCGCCGCGAAATAGATGATGCTGCTCCAGCCGGTGTTCTGCCAGACATCCGACCAGACGTATACCGAGCGGAACAGGCCCGCGTCGCCCATGAAGAACACGGGCCCGGCGCCGAGCCTGCCGAGCAGCGCGTTGACGACGCCGCTTTGCGGGTCCAGCATCACGCGCATGATGCTGACCAGCACCACGATGGAGATGAAGTGCGGCGCGTAGGTGATGATCTGAACGGTTTTCTGGTAGCGGCGGTGCGTCAGCTGGTTGATGGACAGCGCCAGCAGGATCGGGATGGGGAACGTGGCGACCAGCTGGTACACGGACAGGTAGACGGTGTTCCTAACCAGCTTGACAAAGTCGGGCGAACCGAAAAAGCGCGTGAAATGCTTGAGCCCGACGAACGGGCTGCCCATGTACCCAAGGTGCGGCTTGAAATCCTCAAACGCGATGATGACGCCGTAAATGGGCAGGTAGTGGAAAATAACGATGTACGTAAGCGCGGGCACCACGAAAACCAGCAGCCGCCAGTGGCGCCTGATGTTTCGTCCGATGCCGCGCGTGTTGGCGCGGGGCGGAAGGGGAACCCTTTTTGCTTGCATGCTGCACCTCCCGGAGGGGTTTCGCGAAGGCCTATTTCCTGCGGGCGAAAAATTCGTTGGCCGCTTCATTAAAACGCTTCACACGTCGGGCATATTCCTCGACAAATTCTAAAAGCGGCAGGCCCTGGGCGTTTCGAGAGTAGGAAAGCAGGTGATCGCACTCATTTTGGTCCATGAACCGCACGGCGTCCAGCAGGTCCGCGCAGTCCTCCGGATCAATGGCCAAAAAGCCGTGCTTGTCCGCGTGGATCAAGTCGCCCGGGCGAATTTCCGTGCCGAACACGGTCAGCGGCACGTTCCAGCGGGCCGGGGTGCTGTAGGCATGGCCCACGCAAGGCTGCTTGGCAAGGGCCTTGATGCCGGCGTTCGTCATCTCGTCCAAATCGCGCACGCAGCCGTCCGTGATCGTGCCGACACAGCCGAGCGTTTTGTGCAGGTTCGCGTTGACCTCGCCCCAAAAAGAGCCGATGTGCGGGCTGTCCAGGTCCTTGACGATGACGATCTTCGGGCCCGGGACGCTCGCCAGATAGCGCATGTACTCGCGCTGGGCGTCCGGGTTTTCCCTTTGGTGCCTTACGTTGCTGGGCTCCACCTCGACGGTGACGGCATAGCCCGCCATGATGCCCATCTGCGGCATGAAATCGTGAACCGGCTCGCGGTTGAACCGCCCCTTCGTGCGCTCTACATGCGTGATCTTCTCCCAGCCGTTGTACACGGTCGGGGTGTTCCAGCGCTTGAGATTGAGAATGTCTTTATAGCCAAGGGGTGGTTGGTTCATGGTGCGTGTCCTCCTGCAGCGTTCAGCATTGGATCTCCGGCGTTCAGACAAACCAAACGGGGGGGAAGCCAGACTGTTTACTAATGATGAACAATGTTCATCCATACAAGTACTATATACGCTTTTATACCCAATGTCAATAGTCTTTTTCATGCTTTATGAACACTGTCCGTCTGCTTTGGGTTGCGCGCGCCGCGGACTTGATCAAGCGGGGGAGGACAGGCTATAATGGGAGAAGCGGAGGTGGGGCGCATGCGCATCAGCAAGGTAGGGGGGCTCATCGCCGCGGCCAGCAAGGCGGCCGCCGCGCCGCTGCTTCGGGTCGGCACGATCCCGGTCGTCCGGCGCATCGTGCTGACATACCAGCAGGCGGGCGTGTTTCCGATCGTCGTCATCACCGGCGCGCAGGCGGACGAGGTGAAATACGAGCTGTCCGGCAGCGGCGTGGTGTTTTTGCACAACGAGGCGTTCGAAGCGCCGGAGCTGTTCGACTCCGTGCGCATGGGCCTTTCCTTTTTGCAGGGAAAGTGCGAGCGCGTGCTGTTCACGCCCGTCAACGTGCCGATGTTCACTTCCGAAACCCTTCGGCGCCTTATGGAGGTCAAGGGGCGTATCGTCACCCCGTCCTACCGGGGCAAGGGAGGCCACCCGGTGCTTTTGTCCGACGACATCCTGCCGGACATCCTCCGCTACCGGGGGCCGGAGGGGCTGCGCGGCGCGATCCATGCCCTTTCGGGCGAGAGAAGCCGCGTGGAGGTGGATGACGCGGGCATCCTGCACACGGTGCGCGACGCGCAGCAGCTTCAAAAGCACCTTTCCGAGCACAACCGGGCGCTGCTCCGCCCGTATGTGCGCCTGAGCATTGAAAAGGAAGCCTTGCTCTTTGATTCGCGCATGAAGCTGCTTCTGTTTTTGATCGCGGACGCGGGGTCGGTCAAAAGCGCGTGTGCCCAGATGGCGCTTTCCGATTCGAAGGCCTGGAACCTGCTCAACGCGCTGGAAAAGGAGCTGGGCTACCCCGTGGTCGCCCGCCGCCAAGGGGGACGCGGCGGCGGCCGCACGGACCTGACGGAGCGCGGCCGCGCGCTGCTTCATGCCTACCAGCGCTTTGAGGAAACCGTGCTCGCCTTCTCGCGCCAGGCGTTTGACCGGCTCTTTCTGCACGGGCGCGTGCTGGAGCGCGACGCGCAGGAGGGCAAGTTCTCCTGACAAAGCATTTGAACCCGCAGGCAATTTCCTGTATACTACAGGGCAAAACAAAAGGCAGACGTCGTGGGAGGTTCACGCCTCCCTATTGCCGCATCCAAGGCGCGCATGCCTTGATACTCATTCCAAGTATTTTAGTATGAGACGAAAACCGGATCCCGCGCGACGACAGGAGGAGGCGGAAGGCTTGGACATCAGCAAGTCCATTCCCAAGAAGGACCACGAGGCGAAATTTGGCGGCCATACCCTGTATGTGGCCGACCACCCGACGGACGGCGTGCTGTTTGGCAGGCTGCTCCGCTCCAAAAAGGCAAGGGCGAGGATCCTGAACGTGACCGTGCCGCCGCTGCCTGAAGGGTACTGCGTCGTGGACCATACGGATGTGCCGGGCGAAAACCGCGTGCACATCGTCAAGGACGACACGCCCGTGTTTGCCGAGGATACCGTCGAATACATCGGCGACCCCATCCTCATGGTGGTGGGGCCAAACGAGCGCGAGGTGGAAAGGCTCCTGACCCAGATCCAGGTGCACTATGAGGAGCTGCCCCCGGTGCTCGACCCGCGAAAGTCCGACGTGGCCTTTTTTGAATACGGCTACACCAAGGGCGACCCGGACAGGGCGTTTGCAGAGGCCGATCGGATCTTTGAAGAGGTGTTTGAGACAGGCCAGCAGGAACAGGTCTACCTGGAGACCAACGGCATGGTCGGCGACGCGCGGGACGGCGGGGTGACGGTGCACGGCTCCATGCAGTGCCCCTACTACGTGCATACGGCCATCGCCAAGGCCATGGGCTACGAAAAAGAGCAGGTGCGCGTCAAGCAGGACCCGACCGGCGGCGGCTTTGGCGGCAAGGAGGACTACCCCTCCGTGCTCGGGTGCCAGGTGGCCGTGGCGTCGCTGAAGGCGGGCGCGCCGGTGCGCGTGGTGTTTGACCGCAGGGAGGACATCGAGGCCACCGGCAAGCGCCACCCGTCCATTTGGAAGTACCGGCTGGCTGTGAAGGACGGCCGTGTCACGGCCATGGACATCGACGCGATCTACGACGCGGGCGCATACACCACGCTGTCCGCCGTGGTGCTCCAGCGCGGCGTCATCTGCTCCAGCGGCGTATACACGATTGAGAACCTTACGGTGCACGGCCGCGCGATGAAGACGAACACCGTGCCAAACGGCGCGTTTCGCGGCTTTGGCGCGCCGCAGACGTTCTTCGCGGTGGAGATGATGATGACGCACGTCGCCGAGGACCTCGGTATGGAGCCGCTTTCGTTCAAGGAAAGGCACCTGGCGAAACAGGGCGACGCCACCTCCACCGGCGGCAGGCACCACTTTAGGGTTCCGCTGCCCGCGATGATCGAGGAGGTGGACCGCATCAGCGGCTACCGCCAAAAAAGCGCGGCGTACAGAGTGCCCCAGACGGGCCGCTACCGAAAGGGCGTCGGCTTTTCGCTCTGGTTCCATGGCGCGGGGTTCACGGGCGCGGGCGAAAGGGATCTGATCAAAGCCCGGGCAAAGCTTAAAAAGTACAGGGACGGCACCATCGAGGCGCTGACCGCCAACACGGACATGGGGCAGGGCCTCAAGACCACGTTTGCCAAGATCATCGCCAAGGAGCTGGGCATGCCGCCCGAGAGCATCCTCGTCGACGACCCGGACACCGACCGCGTGCCGGATTCCGGCCCCACGGTCGCCTCCCGGTCGCTGATGATCGTCGGCGAGCTGTTGCGCCGTGCGGCGGTGCGCTTGAAGGCCGAGTGGAAGGACGGCGAGGAGCAGACGATCGAGGAAAGGTATGTGCCGCCGGAATTCCTGATCCCCTTCAGCCTGGAGACCTTCTCGGGCGACGCGTACCCGACGTACGCCTGGGGCGCGGCCGCGGTGGAGCTTGAGGTGGACACGCTGACGGGCCTTGCCGAGGTTTTGGGCGTGTGGAGCTCGTTTGACGTGGGCACGCCGATCGATGAGAATATTGTGGTGGGCCAGATGGAGGGCGGGATTTTGCAGAGCATCGGCCACGCGGGCATGGAGCAGATGGCCGCGGACGCGAGCGGCCGCATCCGCAACAACAGCCTGACCGACTATATCATCCCCACGTCCATGGACGTTAGGAACATTCAGGTCAAGCTGCACGTGGAGGAATACCCCGAGGGGCCGTACGGCGCCAAGGGCGCGGGCGAGCTGCCCGCGGTGGGCCCGGCCGCGGCCTACGCGGCCGCCATGGGGCAGGCGCTTTCAACCAAGGTGAACCGCGCGCCGTTTTCCGCCGAGGACGTGATGCGGGTCTTGAGGGAGGAAAAAAGGCATGGATAACGCGATTGTTTTTACGCTCAACGGGGAGGAGACCGTGTACCGGGGCAGCCCGGCGGCGCGGCTTTTGGATGTGCTTCGGGAGGAATACCGCCTGACTGGCACCAAGTGCGGCTGCAAGGAGGGCGAGTGCGGGGCCTGCTCGGTCCTGCTGGACGGGCAGCTGGCCAACTCGTGCATGGTGGCCATGGGCCGTCTTTTGGGCACGAGCGTTGTGACGATCGAGGGGTATCGGGAAACCGAGAGGTACCGGGTGCTGTCGCGCGCGTTCGCGGAGGTGTCGGCGGTGCAGTGCGGGTTTTGCATCCCGGGCATGGTGCTGGCGGCGGAGTGCATCCTTTCGAAAAACCCCTGCCCCACGGACGAGGAGATCCGCGAGGGCATTTCCGGAAACCTCTGCCGCTGCACGGGGTACAACGCCATCGCTAAGGCGATTTCGATCGCCTCCAAGGAGGGAAGCGGGGTATGGTAAACGGACATGTGGCCACATCGCTTCAGGACGCGCTTGACTATTTGCAGGCGCATGACGCGATCCCCTACGCCGGCGGGACCGACCTGATGGTGGAGGCGAAGGAGGACGCGCACTATTTGTTTTTGCACAAGGTGCCCGAGATGCGGGAGATTCGCGAGGATGGGATGTACCTGCGGTTCGGCGCGGCCGTGACGTTCACGGAGATCGTGGAGCATCCGCTCACGCCGTGGCTTTTGCAGACCGCGTGCGCGCAGATCGCCGCGCCGGCCATCCGGAACCTCGGCACCATCGGCGGCAACCTTGGCAACGGCTCGGCCAAGGCCGACAGCGCGCTGATCTTTTTCGTGACCGACAGCGTGCTGCGCCTCAAGAGCCGGGACGGGGAGCGGCTTTTGCCGATCGCTTCGTTCTATCTTGGGCGAAAGAAGCTGGACCTACGGCCCGGCGAGCTGATTGTGGAGGTGCTTATGCCGAGGGCGGCCGCCGCGCTCAGGCCGTATTACAAGAAGGTGGGCGCGCGAAACGCGCTGGCCATCTCCCGCGTGGCGTTCGCGGGGCTGCTGGGCGTGGAGGACGGGCGCATAGCGCACCTGGCCACGGCGTACGGCGCGGTCAGCGACGTGGTCATCCGAAGGCCTGACATCGACGCGCTGCTCGTGGGCAAGACGATCGGTGAGGCGCGGGCGGCCCGGCCGGAGTTCCTTCGCGCGTATGACGAAGCGATCGTGCCCATCCGCGGCCGCATCTCGGCCGAGTACCGAAAAGACGTATGCATGAACCTCCTGCGCGACTTCCTGGACGAAAACGGAATCGCCTGAACGCGCCCCCAAGAAGGGGTCCAGGGGCAGAAGCCCCTGGCGGTTTCCAAAGGCAGCGCCTTTGGCCGCCGGAGGCCCTTTCCCGCGCGGAACAAGGCCGGCGCCAAGGCTGATTCCGTTCCCCCGCGCCGCACATCTTTCCCGGCCCGCAACACCCGTGCGGCGCGGGTTCCTCCCCGATGCTCGCGCGCACGCGAGCGAGGTCGCCCGCACGGATCCCCGCGCCACCCCTCCCCATTCCCCAATCAAAAACTCTCCGTTTTGACGGCCCGGCGGCCGCTCGGGGCAGACCCGCGCGGCCCTTTTCACGCTTTGGCAAAGATAAGCAACCGCTTGGCGGCACTTTACAATCCCATTAGAAAGCGGGCGATTGCATTGACGGATCTACGCGGGCACAGTATGCTACAGAAAAAGCGAAAAGAGGTTGTATCGTGCATACAATTTTTCGTCCCGTAGAGCTTGTCAATGTACAGCAGATTCCGCTGGGAAAGGCGCAGCGGATCTCGGTCGCGTATATCGCCGAGAGCATCACGGTCTACGAGGCCGAGGGGGATACGCTCGTCCTGAAGGAATACCTAAGCGACAATAGCCCGGACCTGTTCGCGCGCGTGAGCGCGGACGACGCGGGCATCACGATCAAGCATGGGGAGCGGCCGGCGCTTTTGCCGTTCCTGCGTGGGTATATCGAGCTGTACCTCCCCAAGCAGTACTACGGCGCGCTGAACATGCAGACCATCAGCGGCAAGATCGAGGTCAAAAGGCCGCTGACGCTCAGCGACCTGGCGCTGTCCAGCACCAGCGGAAGGGTTTCGCTCCTGGACGCGACCGCGGGCACGGCGGTGCTGCACACCGTCAGCGGGTCGATTACGGTCCAAAGCCTGCAGGCCATGGCGAACCTGCGCTCCACCAGCGGGTCCATCCGCGTGGAGGGCGCGGCGGGCGCGGGCGAGTACAAAACCGTGTCCGGCGCGATCGAGGTGAACTACGTGGCGGTGACCGGCCCCTTGACCCTTGGCAGTACCAGCGGGCGGGTGAAGCTGATGCTGCCGAGGGATCTTTCGTTTTCCGTGGAGGCGCACAGCGTCAGCGGCCGCATCGACATTCCCTTCCCGGGCATCCAGATGGCAGGGGGGCGGTCCGTGTCGGGCACCGTCGGCGCGCCGGGCGGGGTGAAGATCAAGCTGAACACCGTGTCGGGCCGCATCGAGGCGCTGCCGCTGGGCTGACAGGAATGTGTTTTTGTGAAACAAGGGGCTGTCGCGCGAAAGGCGCGGCAGCCCCTTGTCGATTGATCGGATAAGGGATGGAGTGGCGCGAAAATCCGTGCAGGCGTCCTCGCTCGCGTGCGCGCGAGCATCGGGGAGGAACCCGCGC
>CAZUIA010000021.1:20809-21111 GCA_964620835.1 uncultured Oscillospiraceae bacterium | reverse complement strand
CGCTTTTGAATGAATAGTACCCATTATAGCCCGGCGCGGGTCCCTGTCAACCCCGGCCGGGTGAGAAAAAACGAAAAATACGCGGGTTTTGCCGAATCGGCGCCGGTATGTTCATACAGAAGGGATATCTCCCGCGGCCGACGGCCGCGCAAAAGGCGCCGGGCGCGCGCAAGGAAACGGCGGCGCGCATGGGACCGGAAAAACGCGCCTTTCAAAAGGGTGTACCGGCCGCGTCAAAGCGCGCCGGGTTCCCGTTTGCGCGCACAAACTCGCGGTAGAACGCGAGGTGTCCCGGCAGGGTC
>CAZUIA010000021.1:6523-20682 GCA_964620835.1 uncultured Oscillospiraceae bacterium | reverse complement strand
CATCCATTGGGCCGAGGGCGACCGGGTGATGAGCTGCGCCATGCGGTTGGCGTTATGGATCGGGATCTGAACCGGGCAGGGCATGCAATAGCCGCAGCCCCGGCAGAACGCGCCGGACAGCGCCCGCCGGTCCTCCTCGATGCGCGCCAGCATGGCCTCATCCAGGGCGGGCGGATTTTGGGAAAGCTCAAGCAGGTTTTCAAGCTCGTCCATCCGCTGGAAGCCCCAGATGGGTACGGCGTGCGGGTATTGCGCAAGGAAGGCAAACGGGATCGACGCGTCGGTGATCAGCCCGCCGGAGAGCGCCTTCATGCAGATGAAGCCGACGTTTTCTTCGCGGCACAGCGAGACAAGGGCGATGTCCTCCTGCGTGGCCAGGTGGTTGAACGGGTATTGCAGCGTGTCGTACAGGCCGGAGCGCACCGCCTCGTTTGCCCTTTCAAGGCTGTGCTGCGTGATGCCGATGTGCCGGATCAGCCCCTGCCTTTTGGCCTCCATGGCCGCGTCGTACAGCCCGTCCGCGCCGCCCGGCCTTGGCACAAAGGCGGGGTTGTGAAGCTGGTAAAGGTCAATGTAGTCCGTCCTGAGCGTGTTCAGGCTTTCGCGCAGGTCCTTGAAAAGCCCCTCGCCCGTTTGGGCCATCGTCTTGGTGGCCAGGACGATGCGCTCTCTTATCCCGGACAAATACAGCCCCATCTTTTCCTCGCTGTCGGAGTAGGCGCGGGCCGTGTCAAAAAAGGTGATGCCTGCCTCCTGGGCACGCGTGAGCAGCTTGCCCGCATCCTCCTTGGAAAGGCGCTGAATCGGCAGACAGCCGAACCCGGTTTGCGCGACGACAAGGCCCGTTTTTCCCAGCGTTGCGGTTTGCATGACGTTTCTCTCCTTCGTGCGTTGCGTGCTTTTTCGTTATCCGTGCGACCTATCCACCGAAACCACGGCGTAGAACGTGCTGTCCAGCGCCCGGATCATGTGCTCGACGCGCCGCTTGATGTCCCTTTCCGTCAGCCTTACGTCAAAGGGCACGACCACGTCAAAGATGACGTTGGTATGCGTGATGCCCGGCACCATGCGAAAATCATGGATCGTGGCGCGCTCGTCCAGCCCCTTGACCACCTCGCAAACGCGCGCGCGGGTTTCGTTGGTCAGCGCGTCGTCCGTGACCACCGGGTCCATATGGATGACGGCAAGGCAGCCGAGCTTTTCGCCCAGCTCCTTTTCCGCGCTGTCCACCGCGTCGTGCAGCGCCAGCATATCGCCGCTGGCGGGCACCTCGGCGTGCAGCGAAACGATCCGCCTGCCGGGACCGTAGTCGTGCACGAGCAGGTCGTGCATGCCGATGATCTCGGGCCTTGCGTTGACAATGGATTCGACCTGCGCGACGAACGCAGGGCTCGCGGGCTGCCCAAGCAGGGGGCTGATCGTATCCTTGAGCGCGCCGTACCCCGAAAACAGGATGAACACCGCCACCAGCGCGCCGCACCAGCCGTCGATGGAAAGGCCGCTAAAGTGCGTGACGGCCATCGAAAGCAGCGCCACCAGCGTCGCCACGCAGTCGCCCAGGCTGTCCGCCGCGGCCGCGCGCATCGCGGGGGAGCCGATTTTCTCCCCGATGCGCCGGTTGTACAGCGCCATATAGACCTTGACCAGGATGGACGCGGCCAGGATCGCGGCCGACAGAAGGCTGAACACGACCGGCTGGGGCGAGAGGATCTTTTCGACCGACGATTTGAGCAGCTCCAGCCCCACCAAAAGGATCGCGACCGCGACGATCAGCCCGGCGATGTATTCCATCCGGCCGTGGCCGAACGGATGCTCGGAATCGGGCTTTTGCTGGGAAATCTTGAACCCGAACAGCGTGATGACGGAGGACCCGGCGTCCGACAGGTTGTTGAACGCGTCCGCCGTGATGGCGACGGAGCCGGAAAGCGCGCCGGCCAGCAGCTTGGCGGCGAACAAAAGCAGGTTCAGCCCGATGCCCACGGCGCCCGAGAGCATGCCGTACACCTGGCGCACCCTTGGATCGGAAACGTCGTCTCTGCCCTTTAAAAACAGCCGCGCAAGCAGCGTCATCACCCGCGTTCACCTCCCCGAGCCGGCATCAGTATATTCAAATAGTTTACCACGAAACCCTTTTGAAATCAATTTGCGGGGACGGAATGCGGAGCAAAGCGAGGGGAGTGCGTGGAAATCGCCCGCGCGGAGCGGATGAGAATGCGCGAAAGGATATCCGCGCGTGCTAGCGCTGCCGGTGCGGGCGGGCAAGAAACCAACCCGTATTGAGCGGGAGCGGGCGCTCGTCCTGCTTGCCCGCCCTCACTCCACCCGTGCCGTTACGGCAGCCAGTCCAGAACGCGCCGGATGTACGTATCCCAGAATGTCCAGTCGTGCCCGCCGGGGCCTTCCTCGTACGTGACGGAGATATCGTTTTCTTTCAAGAACCGCGCGTACGCGCGGTTGGGCTGCAGCAAGCCGTCGTCCGTGCCGCAGGCGAGGTAGAGCCTTGGCAGGTTCCCTTCGGCCTTTCGCGAAAGCGCCAGCGCGCGGACATCCTTGTCGCTTCCAGGAAGCGCTTCCAGATCGCCCATGATGGCGCGGTAAAACGGCTTGCGGAAGGTGAACAGGCGGCCGCTTTCGTCCTCGTCATCCGACAGGAAGCGGTCCATGACAAACGCGGACGAAAGCCCGGCCGCGTGGCCGAAGGTCTCCGCGTACTTCAGCCCGTTTCGGATGGCGCCGTAGCCGCCCATCGAAAGGCCGGCGATGGCGGTATCCTCGCGCCTTGGCGAAAGCGGGAACATGCGGCGGCAGAGCGCGGGCAGCTCCTCGCCGATGAACGCGCCGTACGCCTCGCCCGTCAAATCGCAGTCCACATAAAAATGGTTTTCGCCCGCGGGCATGATCACCGCCAGCCCCTTTTCCGTCGCGAAGCGGACGATGTGCGTGCCCTCAATCCAGTCGGTATGGCTGCCGAACATGCCGTGCAGCAGATAGAGCGTGGGCAGGGGCCTTTCCTCCGGCTTGGGCGCGCCCGGGTAGGCGATGCGTTCCACCGGCAGCACGGCCTGAAGCGTCACCTTGCGCAGCAGGCAGTTGGATTCCAGGGTAACTTGCAATACGGCCATCGTATCCACCTTCTTTGGTTTGTTTGCGGTTTGATTGGCGATCGATGCGCGGTTTTCCTGCTCCCAAACGGGATGGGCCCCGAAAGCCCGGAGCGGCGCCTCCGCGGGGACCCCGAGGCCGTCTGAACGGTACGCGAAGCATACCTGCTTTATTATTGAAGAAAAAGTAAACAAAGCCTTACTTTTTGTAGTTTTTGTCAAAAAACGGCCCGCAGAAGATTGACGTCATGTTGTCCCTTGGATATACTGAGGGAAATTGCAGATGGCGGATGCAAATGAAAAAGCGCTTTCCCAGTTTGAGCGCCGCTCGAATCGAGGCGGCGGGGAAGGCGATGCGAAAAGGAGGCGGCGGCGTGCGCAGGGTCGCGCTGGTGCACGATTGGCTGACCAACATGGGCGGCGCGGAGCGCGTGGTGGAGAGCCTCCTGGACGTTTATCCAAATGCCCCGGTATACACGGCGATGTGCGACCGGGGAAATCTGTCTCAAAAGCTTGCGGCGGCAGACATCCGCTCTTCCTTTTTGCAAAAGAAGGTCAAGTGCGGCAAGGCAAACCACTCAAACTATCTGCCCTTCATGCCTGCGGCCTTTGAGAGCTTTGACCTGAACGAATACGATCTCGTTATCAGCAGCGCAAGCTGCTGCGCCAAGGGCGTCGTCACCAACCCGCAAACGATGCATGTGTGCTATTGCCACACGCCCCCGAGATATGCTTGGGAGCAGTTTTACGTCTATACGGCGGGCATGCCTCCTCTGAAAAAACGGTTGCTCACCTATTATATGAGCGCCTTTCGCACGTGGGACCATGCGGCGGCCCAGCGGCCGGACTTTTTCATCGCCAACTCGCACAACGTTGCCGGACGGATCTTCAAGTACTACCGGCGTACATCCGCGGTGATCTATCCGCCCGTGGACACGGCCTTTTTTACGCCCGGGGGCGTGGACGGAGACTTCTTCCTCTGCGTGTCCAGGCTGGTCGCCTACAAGCGCGTGGACCTGGCGGTGGAGGCGTTTTCGCGCCTGAACCTGCCGCTGGTCGTGATCGGCGAGGGGCCGGAAGCGGCAAGGCTTTCGCGCCTGGCGGGGCCATGTGTCCGCTTCCTTGGCCGGCAGTCGGACGAGGCGGTTCGGGACCACTGCCGCCGCTGCCGGGCGCTCGTCTTCCCCGGGGAGGAGGATTTCGGCATCACGCCCGTGGAGGCGCAGGCCGCCGGGCGGCCGGTGATCGCGTTTGGCCGGGGCGGCGCGCGGGAGACGGTCCTGGACGGCCAAACGGGGCTGTTTTTCGCCGAGCAGACCGCGCAAAGCCTGATGGACGCGGTGCGAAGGTTTCAGGGCACGCGCTTTGATAGGCAGATCTGCCGTGAAAACGCGCAGCGGTTCGGCGCGGAGCGGTTCCGCCGGGAAATCGCGGAGTTCGTCGACGCGCGGTACGCGCACTTTTGCCAAAACGGGCGGGCGGAGGGCGGCGCGCCATGACCTGCCGCTATGTGATCAACGGGAGGTTCTTGACCCAGCCGGTGACCGGCGTGCAGCGGTACGCGCGCGAGCTGGTCGCGGCCCTGGACGCCGTCGCGCCGGGCGGCGTATTCACGCTGGCCGTGCCCGGCGCATGCGGCACGCTCCCCGCCTATCGGCGCATCGCGGTCAAGCGGGTGGGAAGGCGCGCGGGCATCCTCTGGGAGCAGATCGATCTGCCGGCCCACATCCGCGCCGCCGGGGCCAGAGGCGTTCACCTGTGCAACGCTTTTCCGCTTTTGCGGCCCGGCATCGTGTGCCTGCACGACATGGCCGTGCGCGCGCACCCGGCGTTTTTTCGCCGCGCGTTCGTCTGGTGGTACCGCGCCCTGTTTGGCGCCGCCGTGCGCCGCGCCGACGCGCTGCTGACGGTTTCGGCGTTTTCGAAAAGAGAGATCCTGAAATACTACCCGGCCTGCGCTGCGGAGCGCATCACCGTGATACCGGACGCGTGGCAGCATTTTGCGCGCGTTGAGTCGGACGAGCGGGCGCTTTTTCGCTTTGGCCTGGCAAAGGGCGCGTACTGCTTTGCGATGAGCAGCCTGTCGCCCAACAAAAATCTGCCCTGGATTTTGCGCACGGCGGCGCTTGCGCCAAAGCTTGAGTTCGCCGTCGCGGGCATGGCGAACGAAAGGGTGTTCGCCGCGGCGCCGAAAGAGGCGGTCCCGAAAAACGTCCGGTTTTTGGGTTATGTGACCGACGCGGAGGCGAAGGCGCTGATGCAAGGCAGCCTTTTGTTCCTGTACCCGACGCTGTACGAGGGCTTCGGCCTTCCGCCGCTGGAGGCGCTTTCCTGCGGGGCGCGCGTGGCGGTGTCGGACACGGAGGTGATGCGCGAGGTGCTGGGCGACGCCGCGCTGTACGTCGACCCGCGCACGCCCGGTCTGCCCGGGGAAACCCTCTCGCCCGCCGACGGGCAGGCCGTGTCCCGGACGCTTTCCAAATACGATTGGGCGCTGTCGGCGCGGGCGCTGCTCTCGCTGCTTTTGCCAAAAGGGGAATGCTCGTGAGGAAGATCAAGCTATGCCACGTGGTCTGCGATTTGACAAACGGGGGCGTAGAGGCGATTTTGCTTTCGTATTTTTCGCATATGGACCTATCCCCGTTCGATCTGCACCTGATCACCTACGGCGTGACGGTGCCCGCGTGCGCGGACAGGTTCCGGCGGCTCGGCTTTGTGATACACGCGATCACGCCCAAGCGGGCCGGGCTTTTCAAAAGCCTGCGCGAGATGGACGGGGTCATGCGCGCGGCGAAGTTTGACATCGTGCACGCGCACCTGACCGAGTGGAACGCCCTGGCCCTCTTTTTTGCGTGGCGTCACGGGGCGAGGATGCGGGTCAGCCATTCGCACCTGGCGGGCGTTCCCAAGGGCCTTGCCGCCAGGGCCTTGTTCTGTGTGCAAAAGGCCCTTGGCAAGCTGTTTGCGACGGACTGGTACGCTTGCGGCGAGGCGGCCGGCAGATCCCTTTTTGGAAAGCGCGCGGCGAGAAACGGCCGCGTATTCGTGCTGAAAAACGTCATCGATGTCAAGCGCTTTGCGCCGAATGAAGCGGTCCGCGAGCAGACGCGAAAGGAACTTGGCATTGCGCAAAGCGCGCTGTGCGTGGGCCATGTCGGGCGCTTTTTGGAACAGAAAAACCATCTGTTTCTGCTCGACGCGTTTGCGGCGCTGAAGGTAAAGCGCCCCGACTGCGTGCTGCTGCTGGCCGGCGTGGGCGAAAGGATGGGCGCGGCGCGCGACAAGGCGCAAAGCCTGGGCCTTCAGGACGCGGTCAGGTTCCTGGGCGCGCGCGACGACGTGCACCGCCTGATGCAGGCCATGGACGTGTTTGTGCTGCCGTCGCTGTACGAAGGGTTCCCCGTCTGCACGCTGGAGGCCCAGGCGGCCGGGCTGCCGTGCCTGATCGCCGATACGGTGACCCCCGCGGCCAAGCTGCGGCCAAACGCGGCCTTTTTCCCGCTTCGCAGCGACGCCGGGGCTTGGGCGGACGCGATCCTAAAGGCGGCCGGGCTTCCAAGGGAGCGGGGCGCAGGCCCCCTGGCCGCGTATGACATCGCTCAAAACGCGAAAAACCTGTTGAGCCGCTACCTGCACGCGATGCGTTGACAACCGGCGCGGGAAAACGCCGGCACAGGATGTGAGGCGGGATCATGAAAAAAACGCGCTTGGTGCTTGACCTGCTCTTGCTGTATTTCGCGCTGATCTTTTTCTACGGCATTTTGATCAAGGTGACCATCGCGCACGACCTGCTCTTTCGCCTCAAGACCTACCTGCCGGAGGCCGCGCTGGCCGCGGCCGCGCTCCTTTCGTTCGGCGGGAAGGGGGAGGGGGGCGTGAAAGGGGTGAGCGCGTTTGCGCTCCTGGGCGCGCTGTATTTTGCCGCCGTCGCGGCCGTGAATCTTTCCCTGCACGGCGCGACGAAGCAGTTTTTCTATACCGTCCGGGACATGCTGCTGCCGCTTTTCGCGGGGGTCCTGCTCGGCTGCCGCCGCTTTGACGGCCCGTCGCTGGACCGGTTTTTTCGCCGCCTGGTGCGGCTTGGCGAAGCGTACCTGCTCTTTGGCGCGGTGCTGGGCGTGCTGCAAACGGCGTACGGGCTTGAGTGGACGTGCAACTTCTACACGGGCTACCCGTTTTACGGCGTGGACCCGTACAGCAAGGTGCGCGTCACGCACGCGATGGGCGTGCTGCGCGTGCCCGGGCTGACGGGGAATCACGTGTCGTTTTCCTATTACGCCATTTTTTCCATGCTGCTGATCCTTTGCGATGCAAAGGCGACGCGCCTGAAGCGGGCCGCGGCCATGCTGCTGTGCGCGGTGATTTTGGTCACCACGGTGAACAAGACGGGCATTGTGATCTTCGGGGTGATCGCGCTGCACCACGCGCTTCACAGGCAGGGCCCGTGGGTCAAGGCGTCGGCGTTTCCCTTGGCGCTGTCCTTTGGCATCGGGGCGCTTCTGCTTGACGAGCGGATGGAGGCGAGCCTTTTTTCCACCTTGGAGCGCATCGCCAACTGGCGGTATCTCGCTCAGGCGGTCCACCCGGCGGAGCTTTTGTTTCCCTACAACATGATCCCATACGCCGCCGGGGCGACGGGCATCACCTCTTTTTGGGACAATACCTACCTATATTGCCTGTGCGCGTTCGGCATTTTGGGCAGCGTCTTTGTGGCGGGCCTGTTTGCCAGGCTGTTTCGGGAAAACCTGAAAAGCGGCGAAAAGAACCGGCGCCTGTTCGGGTATTTGCTGTTCTTCCTGCTTGCCGCCGCCTTTTTCAACAACGTCGCCAACGGCCGGGCGTTTTTGACCGTTCCGCTGATCCTGGCGGCCGTCTTTTTCCGCGATCAGGCGGCGCCCGGCCTGCCCGAAGCGTCGGGCGCGGCGGGCGGGGGCGCGCAAAGGGCCGCCCCTTTCCAAGCGGGCCTGGAAAAGGACGGCATCCGTATGTCCTTTGGAATTACACCCCGGTGACCGTCATCGTGGCCAGCGCGTCGCCCGTCAGGGACGCCGGGATGCTGACCGGGCTTAGGGAGACCAGGGCCAGCGTCGTGTCGCTGGGGACTTGAATGATCGCGTGGGCGGTGATGTTCACGGGGGGATCGTTCACGGCGTGGAAAATGGTGTGCGCGGTGCCGGGAATGTTCACGCCGCCCAATTGCAGCACAAACGTGGTATTGACCGCGGCCTCCTGCGGAATATGGATCCGATACTCCACCCGGTAGATGCCGGGGATCCGGATGGCCAGGAAGCCGTTGGCGAGTTGGAACCCGTCGCCCAGGAGCGACGCGTCGCTGAACGGAACCGGTTCACCCGCCGCAAGCGTCATGCCGGCCGTCTGGACCAGGTAGGCAAAGCGGGCCGACACGCAGGGGCAGGGGGGCGTGGGGCAGGGGCGCGGGAAAAAGTGGTTATCTTCGTCACAGCCCCGGGAACACCAACGGCTGGTTGAATATCCAAAGTTGCTGAAATAGCAACAAACGTTGCACGGGTTCAGGCACCCGCTGGAACGACAGGAAAACATGTTGTAAGTCTCCTTTCAAAAAAGGCGGGGGCGTCGCTATACTGTATGGAGTCGGACGGTAAATTGTTACAAAAGCCCTACAAGCAAATTTTTTCTCTTTTCTGTTTGTCTAAAACCTGCTATACTGTACACATCCAACTACGCCCTCTACACGGGCGATTTTCAAGGAGGATCTCGCAAACATGAAAAAGCTTCTCTCTTTGGCTCTTGCGCTTGTCATGGTTCTGGGCCTTGCCTCTTTCGCGGCGGCCGAGACGTTCGATCTGGCGCTCGTCACCGACATTGGAACGATCGACGACAAATCGTTCAACCAGGGCGCGTGGGAAGGCCTGGTGAAGTACGCGGAAGAAAAGGGCATCAGCCACAAGTACTACCAGCCCAAGGAACAGACCGACGACGCGTACCTGGACAGCATCGCGCTGGCCGTGGAAAACGGCGCGAAGGTCATCGTGACCCCGGGCTTCCTGTTTGAGGTCCCGATCTTCATGGCGCAGGACATGTATCCGGACGTCAACTTCATCCTCGTGGACGGCAACCCGCACAACGCCGACTACTCGGAGTTCCGCACCGAGAAGAACACCGTCGGCATCGTCTACGCCGAGGAGCAGAGCGGCTTTTTGGCCGGCTACGCGGCGGTGAAGGAAGGCTTCACGAAGCTCGGCTTTATGGGCGGCATGGCCGTTCCGGCCGTCATCCGCTTCGGCCACGGCTTCGTGCAGGGCGCGGAATACGCGGCCAAGGAGCTGGGCCTTTCCGAAGTGACGGTCAACTACCACTACACCGGCGGCTTCGCGGCCACCCCGGAAGCGCAGGCGCTGGCGGCCTCCTGGTATAACGACGGCGTCGAAGTGATCTTCGCCTGCGGCGGCGCGGTGGGCAACTCCGTCATGACCGCGGCCGAGGGCGTGGAAGGCAAGTGGGTCATCGGCGTGGACGTGGACCAGAGCGCCGAGTCCGAAACGGTCATCACCTCCGCGATGAAGGGCCTTCGCGAGTCCGTGTACCAGGCGATCGAAGCCTACTATGCCGAAGCGTTCCCCGGCGGCGAAAGCTGGCTGCTCGGCGCGGACCGTGACGGCGTCGGCCTGCCGATGGAAACGTCCCGCTTCAGCGTCTTTACCCAGGCGGACTATGACGCCATCTTTGCCAAGCTCGTGGCCGGCGAGATCGAACTCGTGAAGGACGTCGACGCGGACGGCAACGCCGTGGCCGAGGGCGGCATCCCGACCGAAATCACCAAGGTCACCACGATCGAATAAGCACATCTTCCCATTCGGGCAGGCAGGCGTATCTGCCTGCCCGTTTCATATTGCCCGGCTATCCGCCGAAACCTGAGACGGCCGGGCGATAGCAACAAAGGAGTGTCGGCATTGGAGTATGTCATTGAAATGCTGCACATCACGAAGGACTTCCCCGGCATTCGGGCCAACGACGATGTGACGCTGCAGCTAATCAAGGGGGAGATTCACGCCCTGCTCGGCGAGAACGGCGCTGGGAAATCCACGCTGATGAGCGTGCTGTTCGGGCTGTACCAGGCGGACCTGGGCGTGATTCGGAAAAACGGCAAAGAGGTGCATATCTCAAACCCCAACGAGGCCAACGACCTGGGGATCGGCATGGTGCACCAGCATTTTAAGCTCGTGCACAACTTCACGGTCCTGGAAAACATCGTGCTGGGCGTGGAAACCACGAAAAGCGGGGTGCTCAAGATGGACGAGGCGCGAAAAAAGGTCGTCGCCCTGTCCAAGCAATACGGCCTGATGGTGGACCCCGACGCGCGCATCTCCGACATCACCGTCGGCATGCAGCAGCGCGTGGAGATCCTCAAGATGCTCTACCGCGAAAACGAGATCCTGATCTTCGACGAGCCGACCGCGGTGCTCACGCCGCAGGAGATCACCGAGCTGATGAAGATCATGCGAAACCTCGCCTCCGAGGGCAAGTCCATCCTGTTCATCACGCACAAGCTCAACGAGATCAAGGAGGTTGCCGACCGCTGCACGGTGCTCCGAAAGGGGCGCCTGATGGGCACGGTGAACGTGGCGGACACGACCAAGGAAGAGATGAGCGAGATGATGGTCGGCCGCAAGGTGGAGTTTATCATCGACAAATCGCCGGCCAGGCCCGGCAAGGCGGCGCTGCTCGTGCAGAACCTGACCGTCAAAAGCCGCGACCACGACAAGCTCGCGGTGAACAACGTGTCGCTCACGGTGCGGCAGGGCGAGATCGTCTGCGTGGCGGGCATTGACGGCAACGGCCAGAGCGAGCTGGTGTACGCGCTCACGGGCCTGATCCAGCCCGACGGCGGCCGCATTTACCTCGGGGACCACGAAATCACGCACACCTCCATCCGCCAGCGGAACAACCTAGGGCTTTCGCACATCCCGGAGGACCGGCACAAGCACGGCCTGGTGCTCGACTATACCCTGGCGGAAAACCTGATTTTAAAGGACTACCACAAGCCGGCGTTTCAAAGGCACGGCTTTATCCGGTTTGACGCCATGTATGAATACGCGAACAAGCTCATCGAGCGCTTTGACATCCGCTCCGGCCAGGGTGCCAAGACCCCGGCGCGCAGCATGTCCGGCGGCAACCAGCAAAAGGCGATTGTCGCGCGCGAGATCAGCGAGCAGCCGGAGGTGCTCATCGCCGTGCAGCCGACGCGCGGGCTGGACGTCGGGGCGATCGAGTACATCCACAAGCAGATCATCGCCGCCCGCGACGACGGCAAGGCGGTACTGCTGATATCGCTGGAGCTGGACGAGGTGATGAACGTATCGGACCGCATCCTGGTGATGTACGAGGGCGAGATCGTCGCGGACGTGAACGCCAAAAACACCACGGTGCAGGAGCTCGGCCTGTACATGGCCGGATCCAGGCGTGGGGAGGTGGCCGTATGAACCGGCTCAAACGGCTTCTTTTCGGCGAAGGCGCGTCCAGCGTGCTCTCCTCGCTCATCGCCATCGTCGTGGGCCTCGCGTTCGGGTTTGTCATTTTGCTCATATCAAACCCGTCCCAGGCGGTGCAGGGGCTCGGCATCATCGCGTCCGGCGGGTTCAGCGGCGGCATGAAGGGCATCGGCCAGGTGCTCTACTACGCGACGCCGCTGATCATGACGGGCCTTTCCGTCGGGTTTGCGTTCAAGACCGGCCTTTTCAACATCGGCGCGCCTGGGCAGCTCATGGTCGGCGCGTACGTGGGCGTGTACGTGGGCGCGAACGCGACGTTTTTGCCCGGCTGGCTTCTGTGGATCGTGGCGCTGCTCGCCGCGATGCTGGCCGGCGGCCTCTGGGGCGCGATTCCCGGCTTTTTCAAGGCCAGGCTCAACGTCAACGAGGTCATCGCCTGCATCATGTGCAACTACATCGGCATGTACGGCGTGAACTACCTGATCAAAAACAGCAACGTGTACGACAAGCTCAAGAACCAGACGATCAACATCGCGGAGGCGGCCATTCCCCGCTTTGGCCTGGATAAGCTCTTTTACGACATGAAGGGCAACTATGTGGACGCCTCCAGCGTCAACGGGGGCATCGTGATCGCGATTCTTTGCGCGGTAGTCATGTACGTGATCCTCAACAAGACCACCTTCGGCTACGAGCTCAAGGCCTGCGGCTTCAACCGCGACGCCAGCCGCTACGCGGGCATCAACGAGGGCCGCAGCATCCTGCTATCCATGGTCATCGCGGGCATGCTGGCGGGCATCGGCGGCGGGCTGATGTACCTCGCCCCGTCCAACGGCCTGCACATCCGCGTGGAGGAGATCCTCTCGCCCCAGGGCTTCAACGGCATCCCGGTGGCGCTGCTCGGCCTTTCGAGCCCGCTTGGGATCATCTTTTCGGGGCTGTTCATCGCCTACATCTCGCAGGGCGGCTATTACCTGCAGCGCTTGGAGTATATGCCCGAGATCATCGACATCATCATCGCGGCGATCATCTACTTCAGCGCGTTCTCCCTGCTGGTGAAGAACATCCTGTCCTTGCTGTCCAAGCGGCGCGGGCTTCGCAGGGAAAAGGCGGCCGGAGAGGGGGCAAAACCATGAGCGATTTTCTCAATACCCTCTATTTCCTTGTGCAGCAGATGTGGTTTTTCTCCATTCCGCTGATGGTGGTGGCGCTGGGCGGCATGTTTTCCGAGCGCAGCGGCGTGGTGAACATCGCGCTGGAGGGCATCATGGTGGTCGGCGCGTTCTGCTCGATTTTCTTCATCAACAGAATGCAGGATACCATGAGCGGCCAATGGCTTCTGGTGCTGGCCATCCTGGTGGCGATCGTTTCGGGCACGCTCTTTTCGTTGCTGCACGCCTACGCGGCGATCAACCTGCGCAGCAACCAGACCATCGGCGGCACGGCGCTGAACATGTTCGCGCCCGCGTTTGCCATCTACATGGCGCGCATGCTCCAGCCGAACCATGTGCAGCAGGTGCAGTTCGTCAACACGTTCCGCATCCGCAGCGTGCCGGTGCTCGGCGACATCCCGGTATTGGGGCCGCTGTTGTTCCAAAACACCTATATCACCACGTTCCTTGGGTTTGCGATTTTGCTTGTCGGGGCGTTCGTGCTGTACAAGACGCGCTTCGGCCTGCGCCTTCGCGCCTGCGGCGAGCATCCGCAGGCGGCGGAATCGGTCGGCATCAACGTGTACCGCATCCGCTACGCGGGCGTGCTGATCTCCGGCGCGCTGGCGGGGCTTGGCGGCCTGGTGTTCGTGGTACCCACGTCCACCAACTTCAACGCGACGGTCTCCGGCTACGGCTTCCTCGCGCTGGCGGTCCTGATCTTCGGCCAGTGGAAGCCGCGGCGCATCTTCTTCGCGGCGCTCTTTTTCGGTCTGATGAAGACGATCGCGTCGGCGTATTCGGGCATTTCGTTCCTGAAGGGCCTGCCGATTCCCAGCGACATCTACAAGATGATTCCCTACATCATGACCCTGGTGGTGCTGGCGTTCACCAGCAAAAATTCCCAGGCGCCGCGGGCCAGCGGCGTGCCGTACGACCGGGGAAGCCGGTAGCGGCGGCGTCGGGGCGGGGAGCGTTCCAAGGAGGAAGGCTCCCTGCTTTTTTGCCTGCGCAAAAGCAAATCATGTCTTATGAACAGGTCGAATCTGCGGCCAACGTGATTGCGTATTGATTTGTTTTTTCTTGACGGATCGGCGGGCGCTTCGCTTGCGGACACCGCTTGGTATCCGGAGGACGGCGGCGATCTCGGGGGGATGGGAAACAGGGCATCAGCGGGATGGCCGGCCAAAGGTTTGGCGGCGAGGCGCCCACCGTCGGGACCATGCCGTTGATGACAGCCGATATGACCGCGGACAGGAGCGCAGACGCCTGACGGGACCTATGCGTAGCACAACAGCGCTTTGGCGACGGCCTCGCGGGTGTCCTCCGCAAGGCCGAACGGGCTGCGCACGGGCCCGACGGGCTGCCCCAGCAGGTTTGCGGCGTACTTGACAACGGAATTGGGGTTGTCCAGCTTGAGCGTATCGCGGATGGCACGA
>CAZUIA010000021.1:0-6487 GCA_964620835.1 uncultured Oscillospiraceae bacterium | reverse complement strand
GCTCGGGAAACAGGTTGGCGATGCCGGAAATCCCTCCGTTCCCGCCCGCCAGCAGCGTCCAGAGGATGAGCGAATCGTTGCCGCACAGCACCATGAAATCGTCCGGCGTCTCCTCAATATAGCGCAGGGTGTTGTCAAAGTTCCCGCTGGAGTCCTTGATTCCGACGATCATCGGATGCTCGGACAGCGCCCGCACGGTCTGGTGGGCGACGTTCACCCCCGTGCGCGCCGGGATGTTGTAGAGTATCACCGGCAGTCCGCCCTCGTCGGCGACCGCGGTAAAATGATGGAGGATGCCCGCCTGGGAGATGCCCGCGAAATACGGCGTAATCACCGTCGCCATATCCGCGCCGACCTCCTTGGCCAGCCGCGTCAGATGGACGGTGTCCCGTGTGGTCACGCAGCCGGTGCCCGCGATGACGGGCACGCGCCCTTTGGCCGCCTGAACGGTCGTTTCGATCACGGCCCTCTTTTCCTCGGCCGACAGCGCGAAGAACTCCCCGTTGGTTCCAAGGCAGAACACCGCCGCCGCGCCCGCGGCGATCTGGCGCTCCACCTGCCGCGCAAGCTCGGCAAGGTGCAGGGATTCGTCCTCGTGCATCGGGGTTACCAATGCGGGAACAATGCCGTGAATGGTCATGGTGTTTTCTCCTTCCCATGCGCTGACAAAAAGCGATCCATACGGTCCATCAGGTCTTCTCCGCCGAAATTGCCCGATTTGCTGACGAGCGGCACATACCGCCCGCTTCCAAGCTGGCAGACGGAGTAGACAACGCCCGGCTCAATCTCGCAAATCGGCGCGATGCCGCCGCAATGGAGGGAAAGCAAAACCTCGTGCAGCGTGTCGCCGCCGAATACGCCCAGCGTCACATCCGTCCGGTTTCGCAGCGCGGCGCCTGCCAGCGCGCCCAAATTCTGGGCGACGCGCGCGCGCGCTTCCTCCAGCTTTAGGCCCAGCGAATCGGCGATGGCCATGTTCTTCGCAACGAGCGAGACCGATCCGGCCGCGTCGATGAGCACCCGCTCCGACCGGTCTAGGGATGCGAGCGCTTGCCGCAACAGCGCCTGCCCCCGCGCGGTGCCCAGCAAATCCCGCGCGTAGAGGGCATCGCCCTCCAACGTTATGCTCTCATAGCCGCGCTCGCGCGCGCGGGCAAGCTGCGACAGGGTGATCTCGCTGACGCTGCCCGATACGATCAGGAACCGGCCGCAGGCCGGCGGCACCGGCAGGGTATGCCGCTGCATATGGATCAGGCCGGGCAGGTAGCCGGCAAAGCCCGCGCAGCCCGCGAACAGCCGGATATCCGGATGCCCGGCGAGGGTGGCGGCCGCGCGCTCCATGTCGTGGTCGTTCCGCGCGTCAAAGAGCCATACGGCCTTCTCGGGCGCAATTCCATCCGCCGCCGAAATGACGGGGACAGGGCTTTGCTCCGCGATAATTTCCACCACATGGTCATGGCGGACCGGGGTGAACAGATCGCGCCCAAAGACCGATTGGGAAACCGGCACGCCGTCCACGTAAAGCCTGCCCGCGCTGACCGTGCGCCCCATTTTGGGGTAGGCCGGGACAAACGCGAGGGGTTTCCCGCCCGCGGCATCCATCACCGCCTGCAGTTCCGCTCCGACGTTGCCGCGAAGGCCCGAATCCGTCTTTTTGTATATGGCCTGCACGCCGCCGCGCAGGGCGCGGGCCGCCGTATCAAGCACGCGAAGGTAAGCGTCCTGCGGCGGCAGGTGCCGGGTGCACGTGTTCACCACGAGCGCCTGCGTGCCTTCGGGGGGCTGGATGCCATCCTTGCCGCCCAGATCGACGAATACCGGGATCCCCAGCGCGGACACCTGCACGCCCGTGTCAATGGCGCCGGTCAGGTCGTCCGCAAGGACAAGCAGCTTGTGCATACGCGGCTCCTCTCCCGTCAAGCTTTGTGCCTCGCCATCCGGATGGCGAGGCGGATCGCGTCGAGCATGCTTTCCTCATTGGCAATGTTCTTGCCCGCCCGGTCAAACGCGGTGCCGTGATCCACCGAGGTGCGGATGATCGGCAGCCCGACCGTGGTGTTGATGCCGCTCATGGAGGTAAACAGCCCGGTTTTCGGATCCAGCTTGAACCCGCAAAGTTTCAGCGGGATATGGCCCTGGTCGTGGTACATGGCCACGACGATGCCGTATTGTCCGGCCAGCGCCTTGACAAATACCGTATCCGGCGGGATGGGGCCTTCCACGTTGATGCCCTCGGCGCGCGCCCGCTCAATGGCGGGGAGGATGGCCTCGGACTCTTCCGTGCCGAACAGCCCGTTTTCAGAGCAATGGGCGTTGAGGCCCGCCACGCCGATACGCTGACCGCCAAGGCCGATCTGGCGCATCGCCCGGTCCGCCAGGACGATGGTGCGGTATACGCGCGGCGCGGTGATCAGCTCGCAGGCGCGCCGCATGGAGACGTGCGTCGTGCAGTGGATGACGCGCAGACCGCCGCCCATGAGCAGCATCGCGTAGTCCTGCGTGCTTGTATAGTGCGCGAATATTTCCGTATGGCCGGAGTACGGGTGTCCGGCCAGGTGAATCGCTTCTTTATTGATGGGGCCCGTCACAACGGCGGAGGCTTCGCCCGCCATCGCGCACGCGATGCCGCGCAGTATGTATTGGAACGCGGCCTCGCCGCAGGCGGCGCTGACCTGGCCGTAGCGGTAATCGGACGGCGCAAGCAGGCGCATATCCAGCAGGTCTATCGTCCCGTATTCGCCCCTGGCTTCCGCCAACGACTCAACCGCGCGCAGCGACAGCTTGCTGCCGGTATAGCAGGCGGCATCCTCCATGGCGATATGATCCCCGATGACAACGGGCACGCACTGCTCGTACAGACCCTGATCCGCCAGCGCCTTGACGCAGATCTCCGGCCCGATGCCCGCGGGGTCTCCCATTGTGATTGCCAGCACTGGCCGCATTTGTTTTCCTCCCGCATGTTTCGGATGGGTTTATTTTACGACATACGACCAAATGCGCAAGAGAGGAAACCGTCAAAAACGTTTAAATTTTGAACAAATCGATGCCGTTTGGGCTTGCGCCCTTTGCCGTATCCGTGTTAATATCCTCCTGTGATACCGGAATTGTTTCAATATAGAACATTTTGAGGCATTCTATGGACAGGATCAAGATATTGGCGATTGCACCCTACGAGGGGCTGCGCGAGGTTTTGCTCGCCGAAGCCGCAAACCGCAGCGATATTGAGATGGACGTCTACCTCGGCGACCTTGCCGACGGCGTCTCCATGGTCAAGGCGCTGGAGAACAACGGATACGACGTCATTCTCTCGCGCGGCGGCACAGCCAAGCAGATCGAGCGCGTCACACACCTGCCCGTGGTGGACATTGTGCCCTCCGTGTATGATTTGCTGCGCTATGTCAGGCTGGCGGAAAACATGCCCGGCCGTTTCGCCGTGGTGGGCTTTCCCAACATCACGCGCATCGCCGATAAGCTCTTTGACCTCATCCAGCGAAACATCGAAATCGTCACCCTGCAGGAAGCTTCCGACGCGGACCCCGCTGTCGACCGGCTCATCCGGGAGGGATTTACGCTGATCGTCGGCGACGCGATTGCCGTGGCCACTGCCAAGAAGCGGCACATGAACAGCATCCTGATCGCCTCGGGCGAGGAGAGCGTACAGTTCGCCCTGCTGGAAGCTGTGCGCCTCAACCGGGTACTCAACGCGGCGATGGCGCGCAACCTCCTGTACCGGGACATCCTCGACAAGAGCAGGCTCGGCATCGTCGTCTTTGATAAAAGTCCAAAAATGCTGTATTCCAACCTGTACCAGAGCCGGATGGAATACCAGCGTGTCTTCCGAAGCCTTCCGAAGTATGTGGCCCCGACCCTGCAGCGCGGCGAGTTCCAGATCACTCGCCGCGCCAGGGGTTACCTGTTTGAAATTTTGGGCCGCCGCTTCCCGCAGCCGTGCGATGAGAGGGTTGTGTTTTATATCCAGAGAAAGCTCAGCCTTCCGCAGCCCAAGGAGGGGGCGGTGGAATACTGCCATATGCTCGACGCGACCCAAGAGGAGACCCGTCTGCCCATCGACAACATCGGCAGGATGGCACCCGTGATGGACGCGGCCCGTCGCCTCGGGCAGACATCCTCCCCCGTGTGTGTCACGGGGAGCGCCGGCGTCCCCTTTGACGCCGTCATCCATGCCCTCTACCGCGAAAGCCCGCTGAATTCGCATCCTTTGATCATGATCGATTGCGCGCTGATCGACGAAAAATCCTTTTGCTGGCTGCTGGATAACGCCGATTCCCCGCTCTGCGAGGCGCGCGTGACCATCTGCCTCAAGCGCTTTTCCGCCTTGAGCCATGCGTCGCAGCTTCAATACGTCCGCTTCGCGCGGTGCACTTCGCTGCACAAGCGCAACCGCCTGCTATACACCCTGCCGGCGCCGTTCGAACTGTCCGACGCGGCGGCGGATTTCTTCAACGATCCCGACCAAGTCCTCCTGTGCCTTCCCAAGCTATGCGAGCGCGCGGAGGACATCGTACCCCTTGCCAGCCTTTATCTCAGCGCCGTCAACCTTGAAGTCGGAAGGCAAGTCATCGGCTTCACGGAGGAGGCCCGTCTTTTGCTGGAGGCATATGGCTGGCCCGGCAACAACGACCAGCTTCGCCGCGTCATCAAGCGCTGTCTTTTGTGCTCGCAGCACGAGCGCATCACCGCGCTTAACGTTCAGAAATCCTTATGTGAGGAGAAGTGTTTTTGGCGGGACGACGGCGCGCGCGGCATAGATCTCAGCGGAACGCTTGAGGAAATCACCGTGCGCATCGTCGGCACAGTGCTCAAGGAGGAGAATATGAACCGCTCCAAAACGGCGGAGCGGCTGGGCATCAGCCGCAGCACGCTCTGGCGGATGATGAAATAGAACGCGCGGGATTCAAGGCGCATGTCCTTGCCGCCGCGACCTCGCCCGAGCTTGCGCACGCAAGCCAACCCGCAGATCGAAACGGGGCTGTGCCGCCAAGGAAATTCGAAGGTCTCCGTCGAAATGGAGGAGGGCGGTCACTTTCTGTATTGACAAAGATGAAGAAGGGAAGCACATGAGGCGGAACAGGTGGATGCTGCTGCTGATGGCGCTGCTGCTTGCGCTGTGCGGATGCCAAAGCCGGACGAAGGACGAGGCCGAATCCCAGGAAGGCGTGCTGATCGTGGGGTTTGCGCAGCTCGGATCGGAAAGCGGCTGGCGGGTGGGCAACACGCGGGATGTCATGGAGGCCGCGGAGCGGGCCAATGTGCGGCTGATGTACCGAAACGCGGACCAGAAACAGGAAAACCAGATCAAGGCGATCCGGTCGTTCATCGCCTACCAGGTGGACGTCATCGCCTTTGCGCCCATCGTGGAGGACGGCTGGGACAACGTGCTGCAGGAAGCGAAGAACGCGGGCATCCCGGTGCTGCTGACGGACCGCTACATCAACACCAAGGACGAATCCCTTTTCGCGGGCTTTATCGGCTCCGATTTTCTGGAGGAGGGCCGGGCCGCGGGCCGCTTCCTGTTGAAAAAGGCGGGCGACGCGCAGCGCGTGCGCATCGTGGAGATCACGGGCACGGAGGATTCCACCCCCATGAAGCAGCGGGCCATCGGCTTTCGCGAGATCCTGGCCGGGGATCCGCGCTTTGAAATCACCTACAGCGTGTCCGGGGACTTCCTGCGCTCCAAGGGCAAGGAGTGCATGGAGAACATCCTGGCGGAAACGCACGCCATCGACGTGCTCTACTCCCACAACGACGCCATGACCCTCGGCGCCATCGAGGCGATCGAGGCGGCGGGCCTTGTGCCCGGGCAGGATATCATCCTCATCACCATCGACGGGGAGCAGGGCGCCATCGACCTTTTAAAGCAGGGCAAGATCAACTGCGTGGTGGAATGCACCCCGATGCTCGGGGACGTGATCATGGAACTGGCCATGAAGCTGGCGGCCGGCGAGCCGATTCCGCGCATTTCCCACCTGGAGGAGCAGGTATTCACCGAGTTTGACGAAAACCTTGCGGACATCCCGCTAAGGGGGTATTGAGATGCCTTTTTCGCGCGGCCGGGATAGCCTAAAGGGCCGCATGCGCAGCGCGCAGATGGTGCTGGTGGCGCTGATGCTGATCCCGGCGCTGATGGCCATCTCGCTGATGTGGGTGTACGCGAGGGACTATCACAGCGTCATCGCGCACATGGCGGACATTTCCGGCCTGCGCCCCGTGATCCAGGAGGAACTGCTCACGGAAGTCATGGATATCGTGTCCGGCCGCAAGCGCTTTGCGGAGGGAAACCAGTTTGACACCCTGAAAAAGGCGCGCCGGGAGCTCGACGTGCTCATCGAAAGCGACGCGGCCAGCCGCATCGAGCTGGAGGTGTCCCGAAGGCTCCTGGGCACGCTGGATACGTATGTGCAGACGCTGGGCGAGGTCGGAACCGTGGACGAGCAGATCCGCGTCAACGACGAGATCATCAATGTGG
>CAZUIA010000020.1:7106-21523 GCA_964620835.1 uncultured Oscillospiraceae bacterium | reverse complement strand
TGCGCGCGCACATCCGCTCCATGTATCCCTTGAGCTTCGGCCTTTCGGCCACAATGGTCACGTCCGCGCTTTCCACGGCCCAGCCCTTTTCAGCAAGCAGCTCGCGTACTTTTTCCAGCAGCAGCACGGACGAAACGCCCCGGTAGCGTTCGTCGCTGTCCGGGAAATGCCGGCCGATGTCGCCCAGGCATGCCGCGCCCAGCAGCGCGTCCATCAGCGCGTGCAGCGCCACGTCCGCGTCGCTATGTCCCAGCAACCCCTTTTCAAAAGGGATTTCCACACCGCACAGCACCAGCGGCCGCCCCTCCGTAAGCCGGTGCGCGTCATAGCCGTAGCCCGCGCGGGGCGCGGCGCTTTGCCCGCGCAGCATCCATTCCGCCATCGCCAAATCCTCCGGCGTCGTCAGCTTGATGTTCGTATACGCGCCCTCCACCAGGCGCACGCTCTCGCCCGCCGCCTCCATGGCCGCGGCGTCGTCGGTGGCGGTTTCCCCGCGCGCCTCCAGCGCCTCGATGGCCGCCCTGAGCGCCGGGGCGCAAAACGCCTGCGGCGTCTGCGCCTCATAGAGCGACGCGCGCGCGGGCGTATCGACCACCCTTCCGTCCGGCCCCGCGCGCTTGACCGTGGCCTTGACCGGCACCGCGGCCACGCCGCTGCCGTGCGTGCGCGCGGACTCAATACACCGGCGGATGATATCCCTCGTCACAAGCGGGCGCGCGCCGTCGTGCACCAAAACGATGTCCGCGCCCTCCGGCAGGGCATAAAGGCCGTTCAGCACCGACCGCTGGCGCGTCACCCCGCCGGCAACCACGATCGCTTCGGGCAAAAGCGCGGCCACGGCGGAAAGCTCCGCCTCCCGCGCCACGACGACCAGGCCGTCCGTCAGGCCGTCAAACGCGCGCGCGGCACGCCATAGGACCGGTTTTCCGCAAAGCTCGGCCAGCACCTTGTTACACGAAAGGCCCATCCTTTGCCCCGACCCGGCCGCCAGCACCAGCGCGTACGCGCTCACGGCGAGAGCACCCGGTACATGTCCGCCGCGTCGGCCTTTCGCGCGTTTTCGCTGACGGAGACGATCTCATACCGGCTCACGCTTTCCCCAAAGCGTACCTCCAGCACATCGCCGACCTTGACGTCCGCGCCGGGCTTGGCGGGCTTTCCGTTGACGGACACGCGCCCGCCGCCGCACGCCTCGTTCGCCACGGTGCGGCGCTTGATGAGGCGCGATACCTTTAAAAACTTGTCCAGCCGCATGGGCACCTCCGGTTTTAAAATCCCCTCGCTGCGCCCGCTTGACCAAATGGGCGCATATGTAAAAAAGGCCGTCGCGAAAACAATCCGATCGCGGCGGCCTGTCCAAAACAAAACGGAACGATTACTTCACGCTATCCTTCAGCGCCTTGCCAGCTTTGAAGACGGGAGCCTTGGTGGCCGCGATTTCGATTTCCTCGCCGGTGCGCGGGTTGCGAGCCTTGCGGGCCGGGCGCTCCTTCACCTCGAAGGAACCAAAGCCGACGATCTGCACCTTGTCACCCTTCTGCAGCGCTTCGACGACGGCTTCGACAAAAGCGCCGGTAAATTTTTCCGCGTCCTTTTTCGCCAAACCGGTTTTCGCGGCAATTGCGGCGCACAGCTCTGTCTTGTTCATTCAGGAAACCCTCCTTGTTTTTACCTAGCATAGTAGAGTCAACGACCCTCTATTCGCCGCAGGCTTCTTATTTCCTGCTCGCTCCCCTTATAAATCCCAAGTTTTTTCACTTTTTATCCCTGTGTGCGGCGCATCGGTGCAAATACTTTCCGTGGAGCGGTTTTTCCAAAAAGCCGCCCGCCACCACCCGCGTTCCGCGCAGCCATACGTCGCGCACGCCGCCGCTCGTCTTGATGCCCTCATACGGCGTGTAGTCAACGTTTTGCGCCTGCTTATCCGCGCGGATGGTGTGCGAAAAGCGCGTATCCCAGAGCACCACGTCCGCGTCGGCGCCCGGCGCCAATACGCCCTTTTTCGGGTACAGCCCAAAGAGGCGCGCGGGGTTTTCCGACAGCACGCGCGCAAGCGTTTCCAGGGACAGGCGCCCCTTGTCAACGCCCTCGGTCATCAGCAGGGTAAGCCGGTGCTCCACGCCCGGCAGGCCGTTGGGAATGGTCGAAAAGTCGTTTTCAAAGGGCTTTTTCTGGCTTTCATACCGAAAGGAGCAGTGGTCCGTGCCCACGGTCTGGATCTCGCCCGAGGAAACCGCGGCCCACAGGGCCTCCTGGTCGGCGCGCTTTCGAAGCGGCGGGGAGCAGACAACCTTCGCGCCGTCCGCCAGGCCGTACAGGCTGTCGTCCAGCAGCAGGTATTGCGGGCACGTCTCGACAAACACCTTTTGCCCCGGCGCGCGAAGCGCGCGGACCGTCTCAAGCCCCAGGGCGCTGCTCAGGTGCACGATGTTGACCGGCGCGCGCGCAAGCTGCGCGATGCGAAGCAGCCGCCCGATCGCCTCGGCCTCCACCTCCGGCGGGCGCGACAAGGGATGCGCCGCGGGCGACAGCCGCCCTGCCGACCGCTGCTCCTTCACCCTCTCGGTGACCAGCCGCCCGTTTTCACAGTGGAACCCCGCGATGCCGCCCACCTCGCGGATGCGCAGGAGCGCCGCGTACACCGCGTCGTCCTCCACCATAAGCGCCGGGTAGGCCAGGTAGAGCTTGAAGGACGTGATGC
This sequence comes from uncultured Oscillospiraceae bacterium, assembly GCA_964620835.1. Lineage (GTDB taxonomy): Bacteria > Bacillota > Clostridia > Christensenellales > Aristaeellaceae > Avichristensenella. Next base: position 18,822 of record CAZUIA010000020.1, on the reverse strand, counting down.
CCAGGGCCTCCATCTCGGAAAGCTCGGCGCTGGTTCGCTCGTTCCAGTCCGTGACGGCCATGTGAAACCCCACGTCGCAGTGCGCCCTGCCCTCCATGCGGCCGCGCCACACCTCATACGCTTCTTGCAGCGTGCCGCCCTTTTCCTGGGTGGCGAAGTCGAGCACCGCGGTCGTTCCGCCCAGCACGGCCGCGCGGGTGCCGGACGAGAAATCGTCCGCCGTGACCGTGCCGGAAACCGGCAGGTCAAAGTGCGTGTGCGTGTCGATCGCGCCGGGCAGCACCGTACAGCCGGACGCGTCGACGACCGCCGCGCCGGGCGCGTTGAGCGCCCCTCCCGCCGCGGCGATCCGGTCCCCTTCGATCAGCAGGTCGCCCTGCCGCGCGCCGTCCGGCAGCACGAGCAGGCCGCCTTTGATCAGCGTCAGATCCGCTGCCATAGCCTTGCCGCCACCTCCCGGGCGCGGGCGAACAGCGCCGGCGCGTCGGCGGTCACGATCTCGCGGTTTCGCATCAGCACCCTGCCGCCGCAGATCGTCGTATCCACCATGCGGCCCGTGAACCCAAACAGCAGATGGCCGATCTGGTTGCCATCCCGAAGGGGCGTCGGCGGGTCGTAGTCCACGACGATCACGTCGCCGTAGGCGCCCTCCTGCAGAACACCCAGCGGGCGGTCAAAGGAGCGGCCCGCGACCTCCGCGTTGCCAAAGAGCAGCATGTCCGCCGTCTCCATAAAGCCGATGCTGGGATCGCCCGCGTGATGCCGCTGGAAGATCGGCGCGGCCTTGTAGGATTCGAGGATATCGCTGGTGTAGCCGTCCGTGCCCAGGGCGACGAGCACGCCCTTTTTGTGCATGTCCAGGATGCGCGCGCAGCCGACAGCGTTGTTCATGTTGCTCTCGGGGTTATGCGCCACGCAGGTGTCCCGTTCGCGCAAAAGGTCGATGCCCTCGTCCGTCACGGCGATGCAGTGCACGGCCGTGGTGTTTTTGCGAAGGATGCCAAAGCGGTCCAGGCGCTTGACCACATCCAGGTGGTACTTGTCCATCGAATCCTTGGCGTCCAGCGCGCCCTCGGCCACATGGGTGTGATATCCGTCCCTTGGGTCGATGGATGCGGCGCAGCGCTCCAGTGTCCTGTCGCTGAGCGTAAAGGACGCGTGCAGGCCGAAAAGCCCGCGCAGCGTATCGTTCCTTTCCTCGCGGCAGGCCTTCAGCCAGGCGAGGTTTTCGTCGATCAGCGCGTTTGCCACCGCCTCGCCGTCCCGGTCGGACACCTCCATCGAAAGCGACGCGCGAAGGCCCAGCTCCCTCACCACCTCGCCGATGGCGAACAGGCTGTCCTTTGCCGCAAAGGGGCTGGCGTGGTGGTCAAAGACCGTGGTGACGCCGTTTCGGATGCAGTCGATCAGCGTCACATACGCGCTGTAGGTCACGTCCTGAAGGGTCAGCGCCTTGTCCATGCGCCACCAGAGGGTTTCAAGCACCGAAAGAAAATCCTTGGACGGCGGCCCCGAAAGGCTCATGCCGCGCGCAAACGCGCTGTAGATGTGGTGGTGCGTGTTGATGAAGCCGGGCATGATCACCTTGCCCCGCGCGTCGATGAATTCCGCGCCGGGATGCGCCGCCCTGAGCGAGCGCGTATCGCCGACGGCGGTGATGATCCCGCCGTCGATGGCCACGCAGCCGTTTTCCAAACGCCCCATCGCCTTGCCCAGCGTCAGGACGGTTCCATTCCCCACCAGTAGCATTTCATCACGTCCTTGCCTGTATCTTTTGGACTATTTTACCATATCGAATGGAAAAAAGCGAGCCGTTGCGCCTTAGAAAGGCGCGCTTCAGCACACCTGCTCAAACCTTTCCAGCATCTCCTCAAACCAATCCAGCGCCTCCCGCACGGGTTCTGGCGTTTCCATATCAACCCCGCAAAGGCGCAGCGCGTCGATCGGCGGGAGCGCGCCGCCCGCGGACAGGAATTCCAGATAGCCTTTCACAGCGGGCGCGCCCTCGCGCAGGATCTTGCGCGCGACGCAGACCGCGGCGGAAAACCCCGTGGCATACTGGTAGACGTAAAAAGCGGAGTAGAAATGCGGGATGCGCATCCATTCATGCCGGACCGCCTCGTCCACCACGCATGACGCGCCGTAGAATTTTTGGTTGATGCCGTAGTATAGGTCGCACAGCGCTTCCTTTGTCAGCGCCTCGCCGCGCTCCTGCATGGCGTGCGTTTCCCGTTCAAACGAGGCAAACAGCGTCTGGCGGAACACCGTCGTGCGGTAGTGCTCCAGGAGCGCGTTCAGGAGCGACTGCTGCGCGGCGCGGTCCGTGTGCGTGTTCAGCAGGTGCTGGCTGAGCAGGATCTCGTTGACCGTGGAGGCGACCTCGGCGGCGAAGATGGTGTACCCCGCCTTCGGGTACGGCTGCGCCCGGTTGGAGTAGTGCGAGTGCAGCGCGTGTCCCAGCTCGTGCGCGAGCGTGGACGCGTCGTCCAGCGTGCCGGCAAAGTTCAGCAGCACGAACGGGTGCGTTCCGTAGCAGCCCCAGGAATACGCGCCGTGGGCCTTGCCCGCGTTTTCATACACATCGATCCAGCGGTGGTCCTTGGCTTCCCGCACCGTGCGCACATAGTCTTCGCCCAGCGGGGAAAGCGCGGCGAGCACCAGGTCGTACGCCTCGTCGTAGGAGAGCTTCAGGTCAAACTCCTTCGCCGGATCGACGTACAGATCCCACAGGTGCATTTCCGAAAGCCCCATGGCCTTTTGCTTGGCCGAAAGGTAGCGGTTGAGCGCCGGGAGCCGCTCGTCGATGGCGCAAAGCAGCGCGTCGTAGACCTTGGGCGGAATTTCCGACGCAAACAGCGACGCCTCGATGGCCGAGGGGAATTTGCGCGCCCGGGCGCGGAACGCGTCGTTTTTGACGCTCGCGGCGTACATGGCCGAAAGGCCGTTGCCGAACTTGCCGTAGGTGCCCATCACCGTCTCGTAGGCGTCCTTTCGCACGCGGCCGTCGCGATCGGTTAGAAGCGTGTACAGCCGGGCTTCGCTCACGTCCGTCGGCTTCCCGTCCGATCCGGTGATCGAAGGGAAGGTCAGGTCCGCCTGGGTAAAGAGGGTATAGATCGTATCCGGCGCGCCGCCGACCTCGCCCGCCTCGGCCAGCAGGGCTTCCTGCTCGGCGTTCAGCGTGTGCGGGCGGTTTCGAAGCACGTACAGAAGGGTGCGGTCATGGTCGGAAAACGCGGGGTCCTCCAGGCACCCGCGCAGCAGCGCCTCGGGCATGGCCAAAAGCGCGGGGTTTACGAACGCGCTCGCCGCGGACGCGCGCACGGCCAGCGACTCGGCCCGGTCGGCCAATGCCTGCGGCACCGTTTCGCGGCTGTCCTCGTCGCGGAGCATGCGGGCATAGCTGAACAGCCTGTCCACCAGCAGGGAAAGCGCGGAGACCTCCTGAAGCGTCCGGAGGATCGACGCCTTTTCGGGCGACAGCGCCTGCTGCACCTCGGGCATCCGGTCCACAAGCGCCTTGGCGCGCGCAAATTCCTCCTCCCACAGGGCGACGGTGGGAAAGATGTCGCAAAGGCGCCACTTGGTTTTTTCGGGCATCTCCGCCCTTTGGCGGATGCCGGGGGTCTGTTCCATCATTCGAGCTCCTCCTTTGGGGGTGCGTTTTCCTTTCGATAGCGAAGCCGCAGGCGCTTGATCCGCATGACGTGCAGCCGCTGCCTCGCCCTTTGGCTAAAGTGCCCGGCGATTTCCTTGACCATGCGCGGCGCCGGGGTGTCGGCCGCCTCGCGCAAAAGCGGCAGCAGCAACAGCACGCACGCCGTGCGCAGCAGGCCGGAAAGGATGAACAGGTAATCAAACCTTGATAGGGAAAACCCGGCGAAGGAAAGGTGCAGCTCCTGAAGCGCAAGGGCCGGGCCGGACATCAGCAGGCCGCCGATGAAGTTGGAAAACGCCGTGCCGAAAAGCTGCGTGCTGGCGAAGAACACCGCGATGTACATCGAGCGGTTGCGGTCCGGGGCCTTGGCCATATACATGTTCTGCTGTCCAAGGTCGCTGGCGGGCCAGGCCATGCCCGACAAAACGTGCGCAAAGGGCAGCATCAGGAAGGACCTTGGGCCGGTGAACAGATAGGTCAGGGGCAGGAGCATGCAGTACAGCCCCGCGGTCTGCACCACCGGCTGATTGCCGTAGCGGTCCATCTGCCGGCCCCACCAGCCGATGACGAGCACCGTGGCAAGGTTTGGAAGGATCTGGTTGAGCAGGGTGATCTCGGTGAAGGTCATCTTGACCTCCTCGAGGAAGTACATGTTCGTGAACGGGCCGATCAGGTTCACCGAAAACATCCACGCGGTGAAATAGCCGACGATTTTCATGTAGCCCTTGTCGCGCAGCACGGCCCTCAGCATCGCAAAAAAGCCCTCGCCCTTGCGCTCCCTGGCGGGCATGGCCGGCCAGTTGACCTTGAAGAAGCAGCAGATGTCCAGCGTGCCGAACACGCCCGCGACGACCAGCACGATGATGTAGCCCGTGAAGCCCTCCGCGCGGTCCATCAGCCAGCTGACGAACAGGCCCGTCAGGATGCCCGCCAGCAGCGACACGGCCTGCCGGGCGGAAAAATACCGGCCCCGGATGCGAAGGGGCACCAGGTCGCCCATGAGCGAATAAAACGACACGTTGATGAACGCGCCGCCCGCGGCCGAGACCGCCAGCAGCACCATCAGCGCCACAATGCGCAGGTGTTCGTGGGGGATGGGGATGAGGAGCGGGATCAGGCCGATCACGACCCACGAAAGCCGGCTGATCAGACCGAACACCAAAAAGAGCGCGCGCCGCTTCTGCCATTTTTCCAGGATATACGACGCGACAATCTGCAGCGTGGACGCGGCGACCGGGATGGCGGAAATGATGCCGAGCGCCAGCGCGTCCGCGCCGAGCTTTCGCTGGTAGCCCGTCCACGCGGCGCCGGTGGTGACGTTGGTGAACACCATGCAGAACGTGACGGCCAAAATGGCAAGGTTCAGGCCCGTCTGTACGTCCTGGGAAAGGCCCGTGGTGTCATAGAGGCGTATATGCGGCTTGCGAATATGGAAGCGCCGTTTTGCGTTCATCGATCGCGTTCCTCGTTTTCAGTCGTCTACATTGGCGCGCTTCATGTGATCAAAATTCGGCCCGGCGCCGGCGGGCCGCCCGCCAAACGGGCCATGGGCCGGCCGGCGCAGATACAGCGCGGACGCGACCGGGCCCAGCGCGGCGGTGTACAGGCCGCCGAGCGCGAAGCCGCCGTACACCAGCAGTTGGATCGGCACGTGCAGCGCCCGGCCGGCAAACAGCCAAAGAAGGAAAAGCGCGACCGTCGCGGCCCAGCGCAAAAGAAGCAGGACGGCGAGCGAGGCGATGGTTTCGCGCAGGGACAGCCGGGTAAGCTGCCAGGACCGAACCAGCGCCCCCAGCCCTGAAACGCCCTCGCAGGAAGCGGAGATCCACACGTAACAAAAGACGACCGAAACGAGAAAATCCGTCAACGCGGAAACGAGCAGGGACAACAACACCGAAAGCCACGCGGCCGCCTGCCCCACGAAGGGGATGAACGACAAAAGCCCGGCAACGGAATACAAAAGCCCCGAGACGGTGGAGGGAACGACCTGCGCAAGCCACTCCGCCAGCATGCAGGCAAGCGCGACCAGGACAAGGGCGCGAACGTTCGCAAGGGCCCTGCGCACGGCGTCAAACGCCTGGGACTTGGACCTTGGGACAAAACCGTTGTACAAAAGCGAAAGCGCGGACAGAAGCAGCGGCGTCAGTAGCAGGGACACGGCAAGGTCCAGCGCGCCAAGCGCCGGATCCTGAAGGCCCGGGTGGCTCAGCGCCTGGTACGCCATGGAGACCAGGCTTTCCGCCGGGGAGCGGCCGGAAAAAAGCGCGGAAAGCCATCCCTCCCACACGGACAGGTACGCCGCCTGCGAGGAGGAGACGAACAGGGCCTTCAAAAGCGCGGGCAGCACCGCCAGCGAAAGCGCAAGCGTAGCCGTGGCCGGAAGCGATGCTCCGGCCAGCCTGCCGGCATCCTTCAGCACCTTTTTTGCCTGACGAATCCCTTCCTTTATATGCAGTGAACGCATCCAAACCCTCCATCCCGGTGGTGCTCATTGTAGCGTATCGACCTGCGCTGTGCAAGGGGGATTGTCTAAATGCGTCAAATATGGTATTCTTTGGTATCGGGAGGGTGCAGTGAAGAGAGCATGGATTGTGGCGGGCCTCCTTTTTTTGTGCTTTGCGGGTTGCGCCCTAGCCGAGGAGATGCCTGTGATCACGGGGCGGTGCGCCGTTTTGGCGCAGGTGCGGCAGGATCCCGTGTCCGCGCTGGTTGACGGCAGGATCAAGACGTCGTTTCGCTGGCGGCGGTCCACGGTGGTAACGGTGAAGCCCGCGATTCCCGTGCACGGGCTGTACCTGAAATGGGAGGAATCTCCCGGCACATGGCAGGTGCAAACGCGGCGCGGCGGGGAATGGGAAACCGCGTATACCGGCGGCCAAGGGGGGTTTTTGCACGAATTTTTGCGCGTGGACGCGCTCGCGGAGCCCTTTCGGATTCTGACCGCGTCGGATACGGCGCTGCCGCCGCTTGCGGAGCTGGTCCTGCTGGGCCAGGGGGAAACCCCAGGCTGGGTGCAGGTCTGGAACCCTTCGCCCGAAAAGGCGCAGCTCATGGCCGTTTCGGCGCACTGCGACGACGAGCTGGTGTTCATGGGCGGCGTGCTGCCGACCTATGCCGGCCAGGAGGGGCGCGACACGCTGGTCGTGTACCTGTGCGCCAGTTCCGCCCAGCGGCGGCACGAGGCCCTGGATGGCCTGTGGGCCTGCGGCGTGCGCCAGTATCCGGTGTTCGGCCCGTTCCGCGATTTTCGCACCGAGACCCTTCAGGACGCATACGCCAAATGGGGCCGAAAAAAGCCGCGCGCGTTTTTAATCGACCTGATCCGCCGCCACCGGCCCGACGTGATCATCACCCACGACGTCAAGGGCGAATACGGCCACGGCGCGCACCGCTTGGCCGCCGACGCGGTGCTGGACTGCGTCTTTCGCGGCGAGGACGCGGCGTTTTTCCCCGATTCCTACGAAAAATGGGGCGGGTGGCAGCCGCAAAAGTGCTACCTGCACCTGTATCCGGACCGGCCCGTGACCCTGGATTTTGACCGGCCGCTGTCCGCGTTTGGCGGCAAGACCGGGCGCGAGGTGGCGGACGAAGCGTTTTCGTTCCACGTGTCCCAGCAGAAAATCCGCTACCGCGCAAGCGACAGGGGCGCGTACGATTGCGCCAGATGGGGCCTCGCCTTTACCCTGGTTGGCGAGGATGTCGCGGGGGAAAGCCTGTTTGAAAATATCGCCGATCTTTACGCGCAGGAAACGCAAGCCGAACAGTTCATCTTTTGAGTTTACGGGAGGGAACGCGCCGTGCTGTACAACGAGATCAAACATGTGCTGCCCCATTTTTTGTTCGAGGGGACCTTCGACAGCGTGGAGGAACTGCATTCGGGCAACATCAACAATACCTACCGCCTTGTGTTCAGGGCGGAAAACGGACGGGAAAACCAATACGCGCTGCAGCACATCAACAACTACGTATTCAAGGAGCCGGCGATCGTCATGCGCAACATGGAGATGGTCTGCAACCATCTGCGCGATTGCTACCTCTCCGAGGGCGTCGACCCCAAGCGGCGCATGATCGAGCTCATTCCCCTCTCGGGCGGCGGGGTGCTGTATATCGACGAAAGGAACGACTTCTGGCGCGCCTACCATTTCATCGACGGGGCGAGCGCATACGACCGGGTGGAGCAGCCGGAGCACTTCCGCGAGGCCGGGCGCGGCTTTGGGGAGTTTCAGCGAAGGCTGTGCGATTTTCAGGCAAACCGGCTCGTGGAGACGATTCCGAACTTTCACAACACGAAAAAGCGGTTCTACGCCTTTGTGGCGTCGGTGGACCGCGACCGGGCGGGCCGCGTGCGTGAACTGGAGAGCGAGATTGACTTCTTCTTTGACCGGCGCAAGATGATGAGCGCCATCGTGGACCGCATCCAGGCGGGCCTTTTGCCGCTGCGTGCGACGCACAACGACACGAAGATCAACAACGTCATGATCGACGAGGAGACGGGCAAGGCGCTGTGCGTGATCGACCTGGACACGGTGATGCCCGGCTCGGTCCTGTACGACTTTGGCGACGCCATCCGCTTTGGCGCGTCCACCGCGGCCGAGGACGAGCCGGACGTTGAAAAGATCGGCTTGGACATGAACCTGTTTACGCTCTTTACCGAGGGCTTTTTGTCCGAGGTGGACGGCTTTTTGACCAAGGAGGAGCTGCGCCTTTTGCCGCTTGGCGTCAAGGTGATGACGTGCGAGCTGGCGATGCGCTTTTTGACCGACTACATCGACGGGGATCTGTACTTCAAGGTCAAGGACCCGCGCCACAACCTGGTCCGCGCCCGCGCGCAGATGCGCCTGCTTGAAGATATCGAGTCCAAGTACGCAAAGATGTGCGAGATTGTGGAGGGAATGATCTCGTAAGGCGAAGGGGCGCGGATCGCCGCCCCGCCGCGCGGGATCAACGGCCGGGAAACGGCCGGCGCTTGGCGCGCCTTGACGCCGCATGCGGCGAGCAGCCGCCCGGGCGCGGTTTTCTGGGCGCTTTGGCCGCCTGAGGCGGCTGCGGAGGAATGGCCCGATCGGCCCAAAACCTGCGCAACATGCGGGCATAGGTTCAAAGCCCCGACAACCCCCTGCTGCGCTTTCACACAGCAGGGGGTTGTCGTAGTTTTGCAATTCAAGCCTTCGCCCCCGCAGGGCCTGCGCTCAGTTGAACACGCTCAGCGCATACCGCAGGTTCGAAACCGCTTCGCTCAGGCCCGTCATCGGATAGCTGTCCAAAATGGCCTCCACCTGCCGGATGCCGTAGCTGACCGACACATACGCTTCGCTGGAAATCTCGGTGCCCCGCTCCGTGAGCAGCTGGTACGCGCTTTGCACCAGCTGGCGCGCTTCCTCCACGGTGCCCTCCTGCTGCCATTGCTGCACCTCCTCAAGCCACGCCTGCGAATGGATGGTGCAGGTGACGCCTGCGACCAGCGCCTGGTTGTACGCGTCGTCCTGGGTCAGCTTCAGCGCGGCAAACTCGCCCAAATAGCTGCGCATCGCGTCCCGGTACTGGTCGATGTAATCATACAGCGGATGCCCCATCGGGAGGATCACCGCGCCCTTTGTGGTCACGTTCGGGCAGTACTCCGTGGCCAGCATGCCGCTGTCGGCGCAGATGGGCAGCGACTGATGCATGGTGCAGGTCTGCGTCGGCGCCCTGTCGGCCGGCCAGTAATCGGTCACAGTGCCGTAGCCCTTGATGTCGTTTCGGCATGCGTCCGTCGCGAGCTGGCCGCTGACGCCGCAGGTGGTCACCCGGACCAGGCCGAGCTGCTCGGGCGTCTTTTCGATGATATCCCGGTTGGAAAGCCCCTTGGCTTCGTGGATCTTCGTCATGATCGTCTGCCACAGCGGCGCGGCGTAGTTGCCGCCGGTGGCCTTGGACGTGAGGGCCTTGTAGTTGTCATGGCCGATCCAGACCGAGCCGGAATACCAGCCGGTCATGCCGGTGAACGTGATGCCCTTGTAATCGCTGTTCGTGCCCGTCTTGCCGGCCACGGTCTGGCCCTTGATCTGGGCGCTTTTCCCGGTGCCGTCCGAGATGACGCCCTTCATCATATCCACGGTCAAAAACGCGGTGGCCTCGGAAAACACCTTGCGCCGGGTTTGCGTGACCCGCCGGTCCACGACCACATCCCCGTCGCTGTTGAGGATCTTGGAAAACGAGATCGGCTCCTGGTACACGCCGCCGTTTGCCAGCGTGCCAAAGGCCACGGCCATCTGCATGGGCGTGATGCCCGAGGAACCCAGCGCCAGGCCGAACGGGTCCTTGTTGAGGTTTTCATCCTTGACGCCCATGGCGTTCAAAAACGCCACCGACCGGTCGACGCCCACATAGTACATCAGCGTCTGCGCCGCGCCCGTGTTGTAGGACTGGCGCATGGCCCTGCGCAGCGTCGTCGGCCCGCTGAAGCTGCCGCCGCCGTAGTTGGACGGATAGCCCGCGTCGGTGTTCCAGCCGTGGATGCGAACGGGCATGTTGTAGACGATGCTGGCCGGGCCCTGCCCCAGCTCAATGGCCGGGCCGTACACCGAGATGGGCTTGATCGCAGAGCCGACCGGCATCTTCATGTCGGTGGCGCGGTTGAGCGTCTTGCGCGCGGCGGGCGCGGTCCGTCCGCCGACCACGGCCTTGACCTCGCCGGTCCGGTAGTCGGTCACCACGGCCGCGGCCTGGGGCTGAACGAGCTCCACATAGGTGCCGTCGGTGTTGCGCTGGCGGTAGACCGCGTCGCTCGGGTCGCGCAGCAAGGGGTAGTCCTTGAAGGTCAGCAGCGTTTCCTCGACGATCTCCTGGATCTGCGTGTCGATGCACAGGTAGATCTGGTATCCGCCCGTGCGCAGCTTCTGCTCCATCTTGGCGCGGTTTTCCTTGGTGTCCTCCAGCGAATACAGGTCCAAAAACTCGTCGATCACGTCCTGCACCGCGTACTCGACATAGTACGGATACTTGTACAGCATCCCGCTGTTGGGCGACTTTTCCAGCACCGAGGCGGCGGACGGGTCCTGCGCAGAGCGGTACTGTTCAAAGGTGATGAACTGGTTGTCATACATCTGGGAAAGCGCGTATTCCGTGCGGTCGTTGGAGATTTTGGGGGTGTTTCGCGTGTAGAAGTTGCGGCGCGGGTTGTAGTAATAGGGGTTTCGGGCGATGCCGGCGAGCATGGCGCATTCGCGAAGGGTCAGCTCGCCAAGCTCCTTGCCGAAATAGCCGTATGCCGCGGTTTTGACGCCGTAATAGTTTTCGCCCAGGTAAATCGTGTTCAGATAGCTTTCGAGAATCTGCTTTTTGGTGTAGATTTTCTCCAGCTGCATGGCGAGGTACGCTTCCTGGATCTTTCGCTTGTAGCTTTGCTCGTCGGACAAAAGCGCGTTTTTCAACAGCTGCTGGGTGATCGTCGAGCCGCCCTGAGTGCCGGAGGAGGTGAAGTTGGACACGAACGCGCCGACGATGCGCTTGACGTCCACGCCATTGTGCGTGTCAAAGCGCGCGTCCTCCACCGCGACGAACGCGCGCTGGAGCATTTCGGGAATGTCCTCGATGGACACCATGACCCGGTCCTCCGTGCCCTTGTAGTCGGTGATGACGTTGCCCTGGGCGTCGTAAAAGAACGAGGTCTGCGCCTGATCGTCAATCTGCGCCAGGTCCAATTCCGGCGCCGTCTCCGTGTACGCCTTGACGATGCCGAGCACGACGCCGGCCCCGCCGAGCGCCGCGACCAGCAGCAGCACGGCAAACAGGCGCACGCAGGCGACGCCCACGCTAATGGCAAAGTTCGGCTTTCGGGTGCGCGGAGCAAAGATGGTGTGCGGGTGCCGCGGCGTATCGTCAGTGTCCCTGCGAGGCATGGCCTTCTCCTTTTTAAAAAGCAGAATTTGCATATACGACGATTCGACGCCGGGTTTGCTTCCCCCTGCTTCCCCCTGCTTTGCGCGGCCCGCGCCGGGAAGCGGGAAATTCCCGGAAAAATCTTCCCCTCACCACCGTACCCCAAAGAAGGGGTCCGGGGACAAGTCCCCGGCGGAT